>JAPXRV010000001.1:0-112559 GCA_033813415.1 Opitutales bacterium
TGTCGGCTGTTCGGTCCCTGTTGGGCAAGTGGAAGCAGTCCAAAGTCTGCACAAATGGTGATGGGTCACCAATGCCTGTCGGCTGTTCGGTCCCTGTTGGGTCCTTAAAGACTGGGAAGAAGTCATTCGCAATCTTGTGAGTCACCAATGCCTGTCGGCTGTTCGGTCCCTGTTGGGAAACTCCTCGAAATCAAAACCGCAAACTACAAGGCAGTCACCAATGCCTGTCGGCTGTTCGGTCCCTGTTGGGTGCACTTTCACAATCGTTACCACGCATGACGGCGACAGTCACCAATGCCTGTCGGCTGTTCGGTCCCTGTTGGGTTGAAGTGCTAATCTCTGCGGTTAGACATAAGCTTTGAGTGTCACCAATGCCTGTCGGCTGTTCGGTCCCTGTTGGGAAAAAATGCCGATTATTAATGGTATTGAACGGCACAACGTCACCAATGCCTGTCGGCTGTTCGGTCCCTGTTGGGGCTGAGCATCGCGAGATTGTGTTTGCAGCGATGCGGAGTCACCAATGCCTGTCGGCTGTTCGGTCCCTGTTGGGTTCCCGATGCGCGGGAGCGACCCGCCGCCGCCCGTCACCAATGCCTGTCGGCTGTTCGGTCCCTGTTGGGATGCTTCAACAAAGACATGACCAAGCCGCGTGAATACAGTCACCAATGCCTGTCGGCTGTTCGGTCCCTGTTGGGATCAATGACAAGCGGTTGACTCGTCCGTGGTTTTGCGCGTCACCAATGCCTGTCGGCTGTTCGGTCCCTGTTGGGCATATCGCTGATCGCCAAGATCGCGAATATTTTCCTTCGTCACCAATGCCTGTCGGCTGTTCGGTCCCTGTTGGGACCGTTTCTATAATCGGTTGATAGTGAAGAATGGCAAATGGATTTCTGACGGCAGAGTCGGAATTGGGTGTTTTGTGGAACTGAGCGGGCTCGGTCCGCTGAGGATGGAGTCGCTGAAGTATCTATAACAGCGCTACTTATGGTTCTGACGTCAGACGGGCGTTTTACGCGAATAACCTCTGCCGTCAGAAACGGGCAATTGTGCCGGGTTATTGGTGCATCAATCATCATGAGCTGGACATCGGGCAGTGTAGACCATTCGCAGGGGTAGTCGCTATTGCGAAAGTAGGACCACGCATTGAATGATTGGCGGGCGTGACCCAGTCTTCAACTGTTCTGACGTCGCCTGACGTCAGCCTGGATTCATGGTTCCATATCTCTCCCAAATCCGGGCTCGTGGCTGAAAAGTTGATGAGTATTGATCCCGGTATGCTGGAGTGATCAGCAGAACTGCGATGCCGACGATGGCTGCGACGAAGCGAGGGGCGGGTCATGCTTTGCGGGACTTTCGGACGGATGCGATGGAGTTGCCTGTGGCGACGGAGTAGGGTGGGATCGTGCCACGGACGACGCAGTTGGCGCCTACGATCGAGCCTTCACCGACTTCAGATCCTCTGAGCACCGTAACAGAGGTGCCAATCCATACATCGTTCCCGATGGTGACCGGCAGCTCCTCCGCAAATCCCTGGTGGACCATCGGGGTGTCGGTGGATTCGGTGCGGTAATCCGGAGCGCCCACGACATAGCAGTAGGGCGCGATGGCTACGCAGTCGCCGATGCGGACATGGCTCTCTCCCATGGATTGGACGAGGCAGTATGGTCCGATGCTCGACTCGCTGCCGATGGAGATCCGGCCGCCTTTGAGGGAGACCAGGGCGCCTCTGGATATGAATGATTTTGAGCCGATGGTGATGCCGGACGGGTCGGTGGAGCCTTTGGCGTCGAGAACGCAGTTGTCATCAAGAACCACCTGATCTCCGATCTGGATGGAGCGCGGGTTGCGGAGGGTTATACCGGTGCCCCAAATGATTTTTTTCCCGGCGGATCCGAGCAAGGACCTGAAGAAAAGCGATCGCATCAGCATGCCGAGGATACCGGGTAAGTTGCGGAAAAGCAGTGTGACCACTTCGAAATACAGAAAATAGATCCAGGATGCATCCCCGACTTGGATGTTTTTGTAGCGGACGAGGGGGTTGCCACTGCCGGAGTGGATCTCCTGAATGATCTTTTTCTTCATGGACATATGACGGATTGGGGTGTTCACAGCGAATACTTCCTCACACAAGCTGACAAGGTCAAAGCGGCGACAACAGCCCGTCATTTTCAAGGAAGGGATGTTTTGGGAAATACCCGCTTCCGTGTTGGGGTGCCGTGCAACTGATTCCGCGTGGGACAATCCAGCTCGGAGAGATACGCATCCGGGTAATGATGGATTGATCACCTCCTGTTTGATGTGTTTGGATGTGCATTATGGATCCGGATGCCTCAAGTAAGATGATTCGAAATGTTAAGAATGACCGGTTCGCAAGGCTGGTCGGGATTCGTCTTGTGGAGGCTGCACCGGGACGGGCTGTGGCTGAACTGGAGTTGAAGGAGGAGCACCTCAACGGGGTTGACCGGGTTCAGGGTGGCGTGGTGTTCACGTTGGCCGACTACGCCTTCGCAGCGGCATCCAATGCGGAGGGTTTTCCGACGGTTGGAGTAAATGTGAACATCTCCTTTTTCAAGGCTCCGAAAGGTCCGGTGATCCGGGCGTTGGCACGCGAGATTCAGGCGGGGAAAAGGATTTGCGGCTATCAGGTGGATGTGCTGGATGCGGATGATTCGATGGTGGCGAGTTTTGCCGGTATGGGATACCGTAAGCCGGAGAGGGTGGATTGAGGATGTGGCGGTTCCTGAAACGGACACTGGCAAAAATGCAGACGCTTGCCGATTCCGGGGCGGAGGATAACCCCCGTATTGGGGCAGGTGCCGGGGGTGGAGCATCTATGCTTCCTGAAGGCGACGATGCGGATCTCATCGGGGATGAGCCGCTCCGGATTCCGGTGAACGGAATTCTGGATCTGCATTGTTTCCGGCCCAATGAGACGATCGCGGTCTTGGAAGAATACCTCAACTGTTGTGTCGAAAAAGGCATCCCCGTGATGCGTGTCATCCATGGCAAGGGCAAGGGGGTGCAGATGCGCCGGGTGCATTCCTTTCTGAAAAAGCATCCGTTGGTTCGGGCGTATGGCCTCGACGGCGCCGGTCCATCGGGCTGGGGTGCGACGATTGTGAGCTTGCGTGTCAAGCGGGACGATGTGTCCGCGGATTGAGTCACAATGGCGCGCATTTATGGGGCGGGTGACACCCCCTGATACCCATGTGGCTTCGATAGTGTTGGTCGGCCTTACGACGAAAGGTTGGGTTTTGATCGTGGGCTGTGGCTGGATCGCACTTGACACAAGGGCATGGTGAATTCAGGTTTTTGGACGTTGGGCCTGTCCGAACCAAACCGGCTCTGAACAGAAAGTTTTACCATGAGCGACACACTGAAAATCTACCTTGATGGAAAACTGGTTTCCAGAGAGGATGCCAAGATATCGGTCTTTGACCACGGATTGCTGTATGGCGACGGAGTATTCGAAGGTATCCGGGTATACGACGGATGTGTGTTCCGCCTGGACGAGCACCTTGAGCGTCTGGAGTATTCGGCCAAAGCGATCATGCTGAAGATGCCGTGGAGCCGTGCGGAGGTTTCTCAGGCGGTGTGTGACACTTGCCGTGCCAACGGGATCCGGAATGGTTACATCCGTCTGGTGGTCACGCGGGGAGTCGGCTCGTTGGGGCTCTCTCCAAAGAGCTGTCCAAAGCCCTCACTGATCGTGATCGCGGATGCGATCCAGCTCTACCCGAAGGATTATTACGAAAAAGGGATGCGCCTGATCACGGTTCCCACGCAGCGGACGAGCCCGGCGGTGCTTCCCCCGATGGTCAAGTCGCTCAACTACATGAACAACATTCTGGCAAAGATGGAGGCCCAGCTCAGCGGGTACGAGGAAGCCATCATGCTGGATGATCGTGGATATGTGGCTGAGTGCACGGGCGATAATCTCTTTATCATCCACAAGGGCGTGATGCTGACCCCGCCGGTGGTCACGGGTGCACTCAAGGGGATCACCCGGCAGGCGGCGATTGATTCGGCGCTCGAGCTCGGGCTGAAGGTTCAGGAAGGCAATCTGTGCCGCTACGATGTCTGGGTGGCCGATGAATGCTTCCTCACCGGGACGGCGGCGGAGATGGTTCCGGTGGTTGAAGTCGATGGACGGTCCATCGGAGATGGTAAGCCGGGGGCCACGACTTTGCGTCTGCTTGAGGTCTTCCACAAGCGGGTGCGCAAAGAAGGCACCATGCTTTAACTGGGATTTCCCGCTTGCATCGGGGAAGCGTATTCAGAAATTGTCGGATGATTTGGCAGGATTCGTGCATTGATTTTGCAATCACTGACAACATCCGTACATTTTCTGATATATGGCACGTCCCGAACAATGCTCAGGCTGCAACAAGCCGACGACGATCCACCTCTCGCAGATCATCAACAACAAGATCTACAAGTTGGACATCTGCGAGGATTGTCCCTTGAAGAAGCAGGTGTTGGATCAGGGGCCGTTTTCGTTGTCGGAAATTTTCAAAATAGCGATGCCTCAGAGTAAGGCCGGTGCTTCCATGGTATGCCCGGATTGCGGTTTCACTTTGGCGGAGTTTGAGAAGCGTGGCCGGATGGGCTGTCCTGAATGTTACACCCATTTTGCGCCATCGATCGAGCACATCATCGAGGAGATGCACCCCGGCACCACCCACGCGGGAAAATGTCCGGGCTTGTCGATGAAACGGGTGGATCTGCATCGTGAAATGCAGCGCTTGAAACAGGATTTGCAGTCCGCGGTGCAGGAGGAAGCCTACGAGCAGGCCGCGATCTTGCGTGATAAGATCCGCGATTTGGAAGTAAGCGTTGAGTCTTTGGCTGAGGAAAAGCCGGAACCCGCTGAAGGGTGATTTGGAGAACTTAGTATTATGTCAATTGAGTGGTTAGTGATGCAACAAGGGGAGCGGAAGGGGCTTGAGTCTCCTTCTCATCCGGTATTGTTGATGTCGCGGATCCGTCTGGCCCGTAATCTGGCCGGCTATTCTTTTCCGGGATGGGCCAAAGCCCCCCAGCGCCAGTCCGTATACGAGGCTTGCAAGGATGCCTTGGCCGCGATCCCTCAGATGTCGTCCAGTGCCCATTTTGAAGTGGGCGGGCTGAATGACCTGGAGAAGCAGTTGTTGGTGGAAAAGCATCTTATCAGCAAGGAACTGTGTGAAAGCCGGGGATCTTCTGGCGTGACGATTGCCCAGGGGCAGTTAATGGCAGTGATGATCAACGAAGAGGACCACCTTCGCATACAGGTGATGCGTCCGGATCTCGATTTTGATGCGCTTTGGGCGGACAGCAGCGCTCTCGATGATGAATTGGAAAAGCGGTTGGATTACGCTTTCGGTCCCGAGCTCGGATACCTCACGGCGTGTCCTACCAATTTGGGCACTGCCTTGCGTGCATCCGCCATGCTTCACCTGCCGGCTCTCGTCCTGGATAAGCAGATGGAAAAAGTGGTGCGTGCCATGAATCAGATCGGCATCGTCGCGAGGGGACTATTTGGTGAAGCTTCGGATGCGTCCGGAAGCATTTTTCAGATTTCGAATCAGCAGACCCTCGGCGAGTCGGAGACGGTTATCATCCGGCGCATTGAGGATGTGATCCGGGTCGTGATTTCCCATGAATGGAAAGCCCGCATCCGCTTGTTTCAGGGAAATGCGGTTAAGATGTTTGACCGTATCGGCCGCGCCTATGGTGTGCTGCGCGGAGGGCATTTGATCAGCTCCAGCGAAGCGATGAATCTGCTTTCCATGATGCGGCTGGCCAGTGACGTCCACATGCTCCCGGTGCAGGTGCGCGACTCAGTGGATCGCCTGATCATGGAAATGCAACCTGCCCACATGCAGATAGGGTCCGGAAAGACCCTTGCTCCTGGTGAGCGGGATGAGATGCGCGCCGATCTGATGCGCCGCACATTCGAGGAGATTCCGCATCCGGATCCCTCAAAGTTGAGTTTTGAAGATTCCGGTATAGATTCCGGGTCTTCCGTCGATGATGTGAAAGCGGATGAGGAATGATGGAAAATCATATCTGCATAAGTATCTTGATTGATTCGGCCCGGAACATGCTTTCCGTTGAGGCCGGGTGGCTTGATTAATCGAAAAACCTTTCTAAGAATTGCGACATGGAACCGATGAATAACTTCACTCCCCGCGCTCAGCAGGTGCTGGCGCTTGCCCGCAAGGAGGCCGACCGTTTTCACCACAACTACGTGGGAACGGAGCATCTGCTGCTCGGTCTGATCAACCTTGGGCAGGGGGTGGCCGTCAATGTGCTCCAGCGACTCGGCCTGGGTCTGGATATGGTGCGCGACGCAGTGGAAAAGCAGGTTCCGAAGGGGCCCGAAACCAAGCCGTCGGGAAACATCCCATACACCCCGCGGGTGAAGAAGGTGTTGGCTCTCGCTGGAAAGGAAGCGAAGGCACTCAACCACAGTTACGTGGGCACAGAGCATATTCTGCTGGGTTTGCTGCGCGAGGGTGAGGGTGTGGCGGCACGCGTGCTGCGCACGCTGGATGTGGATGTGGAACGTTGCAGAAACGAAATCCTGGCCGAGCTGGATCCGAATTTTTCGCCTGATGCCGAGCCATTATCCCAGGGTGGAGAAGCAGCACCCAGCAACGTCGGTGGCCCCGGCGAGGATAAACGGGATGTGAAGACTCCCGCATTGAAAGCCTTTGGACGTGATTTGACGGAGATGGCCCGCAGAAATGAGCTCGATCCGGTGGTGGGTCGTGAGCAGGAAATCAAGCGGGTGATACAGATCCTCTGTCGGCGCACGAAGAATAATCCTGTTCTCATCGGTGAGGCGGGCGTGGGGAAGACCGCTATTGTGGAAGGGCTGGCTCAGGAAATCGCATCGGGAAATGTCCCCGAGATCATCCTGGACAAAAAGGTTGTGACGCTTGACTTGGCGATGATGGTCGCTGGGACCAAGTACCGTGGTCAGTTCGAAGAGCGCATCAAGGCCGTGATGGAGGAGATCAAGCGCTCGAAGAACGTGATCCTGTTCATCGATGAGCTTCACACCATCGTGGGTGCCGGCGCTGCAGAAGGAGCGATGGACGCATCCAATATTTTCAAGCCGGCATTGAGTCGTGGAGAGATGCAGTGCATCGGAGCCACCACGCTCTCGGAATACCGCAAGCACATCGAAAAGGACAGCGCCCTCGATCGTCGTTTCCAGTCGGTCAAGGTTGAAGCTCCTTCGGTTGCCAATACTGTGGAAATCCTCAAGGGGATTCGCCGGAAGTATGAAGAACACCACAAGGTGGAATTCACGGATATCGCTTTGAGCGCCGCCGCCCGTTTGTCCGATCGCTATATCACCGGTCGTTTCCTTCCCGACAAGGCCATTGACGTGCTCGATGAGAGTGGATCGCGGGCAAGAATCGAGTCCCTGAACCGTCCTCCTGAGCTCGAAGTCATCACCGCAGATATCGAGAAGGTGTGTGCCAAAAAGGAAGAGGCGATCAGTCGCCAACGCTTCGAGGAGGCTGCGGAGTTCCGGGATGAAGAAAAGCGTTTGCTGGCACGTAAGGAGACCATGCTCGAAGAGTGGAAGAAGAGCCGCGAGGAGAAGAAGATCATCGTGGACGAGGATGAGATCCTTCAGGTCGTGTCCGATTGGACTGGCATTCCGCTGAAACGGATGGGGCAGAAAGAAAGCGAAAAACTCCTCGAACTCGACAAAGAGCTCCAGAAGGTCGTCATCGGCCAGAAAACTGCCACGGAAGTGATCGCGAAGGCACTCCGTCGCTCACGGGCGGACCTCAAGGATCCCCGTCGTCCGATTGGATCCTTTTTGTTCCTCGGTCCCACCGGAGTGGGGAAGACCCACTTGGCGAAAATGTTGGCCGAATACATGTTCGGCGACCGCGATGCGATCATTCAGATCGACATGTCCGAATACATGGAGAAGTTTTCCGTGTCCAGGCTGATCGGATCTCCTCCAGGCTATGTCGGCTACGAGGAAGGCGGTCAGTTGACCGAAGCGGTTCGCCGCAAGGCCTATTCGGTGGTCTTGCTGGACGAAATCGAAAAGGCGCATCCGGATGTTGTGCAATTGCTGTTGCAGGTGTTGGAAGACGGGCGGCTCACCGATAGTCTCGGGCGTAGGGTGGATTTCCGCAACACGATCCTCATCATGACTTCGAACATCGGGGCCCACCTCATCCAGCGGAATAGTTTCATGGGGTTTATGCCGGATGGCTCGGACTCAATGGAGTTTGAGAAGATCCGTGAGAAGATCCTTGAGGAGACCAAACGGGTATTCAAGCCGGAGTTTCTGAACCGCCTGAGTGAACTGGTGATCTTCCAGTCGCTCAATCGCGATCATATGAGCGATATCGTGGAGCTGGAACTCAAAGTGGTTTCTTCTCGTCTCGAACAGCGCGAGATCAAGCTTGAGATCACCGAGCAGGCAAAAGCTTTCCTGGTGGACAAGGGATACGACGAGAAATACGGTGCGAGACCCTTGCGCCGTGCAGTCGAGCGCTACATTGAGGATGCCCTTGCGGAGTCTTTGCTGCGTGGTGAAATCAAATCCGGCGAGCCGATTCTCGTGGATCTGAAACCCGAAGGTAACGAACTCCTCTTCCGCCAGAAGTCCGCTTCTTCGGTGGTTTGAGGAACTTCCTGAGTCCCTCTGTTGCGGGTCGGGATGCGCGTCCCGGCACGCGAAGAGCTGCGCCCGGGGTTTTTTCCCCCGTAGCGGAAGAATCACGCATTCCGAAGCAGCGTGATCCTGAGGTGACGCGTGGGAATGGAGCAAAGACGGAACGTCCGATGGGTCGGGCCTTCAGCCCTCATGGGTTATGGGGGGGGGGGCGCGCCGTTGTCCCGGGGCGACACCCCGGGCTGGTGTGGTGACGCGCCGTTGGCGTTCGAAGAATGGTTTTTGTCGGGGTTGTGGCCGTTTTGGCCCTCGGAGGAAGGGCTGTGCCGGTGTCGGGTGACGCGTGGGAATGGAACAAAGACGGAACGTCCGATGGGTAGGGCCTTCAGCCCTCATGGATTATGGGGGGTCGCGCCGTTGTCCCGGGGCGATACCCCGGGCTGGTATGGGACGCGCCTTTGGCGCTCGAAGAATGGTTTTTGTCGGGGTTGTGGCCGTGTTGACGCCCGGAGGAAGAGCTGTGCCGGTGTCGGGTGACGCGCCGTTGGCGTTCGAAAAACGGTTTGTGCCGGGGCGTGTTTCACCGTGCACCTTGGTTGTGTTGGTCGATTGCACCCGTGTGGGGTGTCTGCGTGTTGACGTCCGGAAAACGAATGGGTATGGGGATACCGGGCAATGTCAGGAATCCCCGCGATGGTGGCCCGTGTTGGCGCCTGGAAAACGAATGGGGATCACCGTGCACCTTGGTTGTGTTGGTCGATTGCACCCGTTTGGTATGGATTGCGGTATTAGAGGGGCAACGCCCCGGAACCATACCAGCCCAGGCCGATGGCCTGGGACATCGAACAAAATAGAGAATAGAGGGCTGAAAGCCCGATCCATCCATGCCCCAAAGGCGATGTTTGTGCGTGAGATGATGGGAATGGAAGAGATGCTCACTTTGTGATCCGGAGGCGCAAGATCAAGGAGGAGCTCGCCGGTGGAGACATCAACGAGTTCACCTACGATGCAGCCGGCCGCATGCTCACGGCGGTCAATGCGCATTCGTCGGTAACCTTCACCTACGATGCAGCCGGAAGGCTCGCGTCGACTTCGCAGCCTGCCGGAGATGTTTCTCACGCCTACAATGCGGCCAGTCAGACAATATCGAGGACGGATTCTGCCAACGCGGTGACCTATGAATACGATACTGCCGGCCGGATGGTTCAGTTGGGGTCATCCGCATTCGGGGCATTCGGCTTTGAGCATGATGCGGCTTCGCGGATGAACCGGGTGCTCTACCCGAATGGGGTGGATTTGGATCTCGAGCGGGATGGACGTGGGCGCATCACGGAGATTGCATTCACGCGCAGTGGAGTCTACCTTGATGGGGAAATGCGCAGGTTGGATGCAGTGGGCAATACCACCACGCGGGAGCGATCCGGTGAGGATGAACTGCGGTTTGGCTATGATACGCTGGATCAGTTGCTGCGGGTGTCTGCGGGCATGTCCGTGCAGGAGGTCTATGCGTATGATGCCGTGGGTAATTGGGCGGTGGATGGACGCCGCCACGATGCCTGTAACCGTCTGACGCAGGACAATTCCCGGACCTTTGATTATGACCGGGACGGGAACCTCACCTCAATTCATGATTCGGGCGGGGATGGCTCGGCATCCTACTCCTACGATGCGCTGGGGCGTCTGGTGGGCGCCACCTTGTCCTCCGGTGAAACCATTACCTACCGTTACGATGCGATCGGCAGGCGCTATGCGGTGAGCACGAGCGCGGGCACAACCTACACGCTCTTCGATGGATGGCAGGAAATCGGAACCGTCGAACCGGATGGTTCCAGTCGGTCCATGCTTGCGGTCGGGGAATTCCGGCTGGCAGCGGACACAGCCTCCGGGCCGATGTATGTGCATGCGGGCTTGGAGGGGAGTGTGATTGCGATCACCAATGTCCTGGGTGAATTGGTCGAGCGCTACCGCTACACCGCCTTTGGCCTTTTGACGGTTCTCGATGCGGCGGGTGAGGAGAAAACCACTCCTGCCCTCAGTCCATGGCTCTACCATGGGCGGTTGTTTGAAAATGAAAGTGGCCTCTACTGGATGCGCATGCGGCATTACAGTCCCGATCTCGGGCGCTTCCTCCAGCCCGATCCAGCGGGCATCGCCGGAGGCATCAACCTCTACGCCTATTCCAATAACAACCCCCTCCGGTTCTTTGATCCGTGGGGTTTGTGGCCCGCCCCGGATGCAACGGGTGGGGATGATGGCGAATATGGGGAGATGTCCGATTATCAGAAAGAATCAAGTTTCATAAGAGAACTGCTGCGACAGTTGAATCCGTTCAATGAAGAAGGTTCATTTTCCCAACAGTCATTGGCTATGCTTGATGCTTTGGTTGGTTTGGGAGATTTGTTGAAGGGAATCGGAGCGGGAGACCAGCAGGCCATCGATGCGGCGAGGCAGGCTATTGATGCAGCGTATGACAACAACGCTTTGGGGCAGACGGCGAATGGCCCAGCGTGGGCAAAATATGGCACACGCGGGGCGCTGGGCGTAGCTGCTGCATACACGGTTCCTAGGGCAGTGTACATTGGTTATAAGGTAGGTAGCGGGGCAACCTTGCCTCCGTCAACAAAAGCTCGAATAGCTTTGGAGATTATGTCTGTTATAGGAACTGGGGATGTTGGAGGACCTGGAATTGATGATGTATATGAGCCAGAGCCTTCTCAGGGTCCGGTTCCAACTGGTCCTGCAGATCCGAAAAAGTAAGGCGAAGGAAAGCCGACAAGAGAGGATGGATCGTGTTGTTTTTGAAACGGTTAGTTGCTAAAAAGGTCTTGGACCTTCACACTCAAAATCAGAACCATGAGGTTGTTGAATCGATACATGTGTATTACTCAAATCCGGAATTTTTGGATTTTGTGCGGTGGAGTCTCAATGTATTGAAGTCGAGTGATAGTGTTGGCTTTCGGAGGGTCCAAACTTGGATCAGGGCGATAGTTGAGTTTGGTAGAAATGACTATTGTGCCGGGCGTGTGCTCGGGATGTTCTTCGACAGTTATTCGAATGAGGAAAGGATGCGGATCGGAACCCGCCGTTACGCAACCTATATGGTACGACTTTCAACTGAGATTCGCCTGCTTGAGCAGTTTGGAATGAAAAACATCCTCCGGCCAAAACGTAGAAATTACGATCGGATCCTGAGCATTGCTGTGCGGCGGGAATTGCGGTCCTGCATATTGATCGGCGGCGACGACAAGCATCTTCTCCGTGTCAGACAGTGGCTAGAGGATCACCAAGAGAAGGGATAATGTAGGCTCTTGGAAGGGGTTGGGATTGTGTTGATCATCGAGTCTGATAGATAAGAATTCTGATCTGTCAGATGGAGAATAGAGATATGAACGATAGTCAGAAATCAGACAAGCCCAGATCCGGATTCGAGCTATTGTATTACTCGTATGTGGTCGTTTTTCTCGCCGGGGTCATGTTTCTGATTTTTGGTCCATCCTCAATGAAGAGTGAGAAGCGGTTTGTAGGCTTCCTGGTTTACACGACGGGATTACCTTTGGTGATTTCCACATTCATTGTGTTTTGCGAGAAGCGAAACTGGATCACGGATGGCAAAGACAAAGGTTCAGAATGACGCGAGAGCCTTCGGATTCATCAAGAGCATGAATATGAGGAGATTTCGACTACTTCCGTGTCCGGGGCTGGACTATCGGTCTCAGTGACAAGTGGAGAGAAATACACGGTTCGAGATTTGGGTCGCGACATTGACGGGGTGGGTGGGGAGACTGTTGGTTCATGGTTCTAGAGTCGAGAGATGAGAAACCTTAAGAAATACCGCGATCGGTGGCTCTTCCTTCTGTTCCCGTTGGGTGGGGCAGTGGCTATCTGTCTTGGCTTTTTGATTCACTGGTCGATCGCTCTGACGGTTTTTCCTTGGGCCTATTATGTCCATAGAGTCTCATCTCAGATCCGGTGCCCTCGCTGTGGGAATCCTGTGGGCCTTGTGTCTGTTCGGTTGTTTGGCCTTTCATTTGATTTTGACAGTCCGTTTACGCCTAGTAAATGCCGTATGTGTGGCGAGAGTCTCATTCGCCCGGAAACGCCTTTGACATCTGATACTCGGGATGATGTTTAATCCGCAAGCTCCGGACAGTAGTTTTGAAAAAGAGGTTCTCTCACGAAGGCTCAAAGGCGCAAAGGTTGAAGAACAACATGGAAATGATTTTCATCGCCCTGAGCGGAGTCGAAGGGCTGCAGGTTCGAAGAAGATGATCTCACGCCAAGCCGCAAAGCCGCCAAGGAAGAGGGATTGAAGAGTTTCTAACCACGGAGAGCACCGAGATCACGAAGGGTGGAGAAGGGGATTTTTAATCTGTGGTTAAACTGCTCTTCCCTTTGCGTCTTGGGGTCTTGAGCGAAGCGGGCGTGAGGAATGAATTCGGGTGATTCCCGGCTTGTCCGGTAGGTCTTGGTCTGTTAGGGTTTGGATCTACTCCTACCTTCGATGTATCCCCGACGACTTTGCAGTTGCGATCAGGTGCCTTTTTCCGGGCCGATGTATGTGCATGCGGGCTTGGAGGGGAGTGTGATTGCCCTGACCAATGTCCTGGGTGAATTGGTCGAAAAATACCGCTACACCGCCTTTGGTCTGCTGACGGTTCTGGATGCGGAGGGTGAGGAGAAAACCACTCCTGCCCTCAGTCCATGGCTCTACCATGGGCGGTTGTTTGAAAATGAAAGTGGCCTCTACTGGATGCGCATGCGGCATTACAGTCCCGACCTCGGTCGCTTCCTCCAGCCCGATCCCGCTGGTATCGCCGGAGGCATCAACCTCTACGCCTATTCCAATAACAATCCCCTCCGGTTCTTTGATCCATGGGGTTTGTGGCCCGCCCCGGACGCCTCAGGTAGCAGCGATGGAGAGTATGGGGAGGCGAATTCGAGCCGATATCGGCGCATAAGCAGGTGGATCCATGGGATATTATCAGGAGCTGGAGTGATTCCTGTTTTAGGTGCAATTCCGGATGCTGTCGATCTCCTCTACACCTTGGCAGAGATGCCCTTTGGGCATTCATCGGGATCGGACGCTGCCCTGGCAGTGCTTGGGGTTGCGGCTACATTTGCGCCAGGCGCGGGAGATGGAGCTGCCGCCGCTGCCAAAATCGCAAACAGAGCCCTTGACGCAGGCGAAGTCATCGCAAAGAATGCTGATGTTGCCGCAGATGCCGCAAAGACGACACCGCCGATTCCCAGAGGACGGGCACCTGAGATACCAAGTGGCCAAATCACCGAGAGTGGAGTCTTACGACAGGCCGAGAATTATCTCGGGTCTGGATACAAAGAGGTTTCACCGGGCCGTTATGTTTCGGCTGATGGAACGTGTCAGTTTCGATACGGACCCCATGAAACACGGAATCCGGCAAACCATCATGCTCACTTCGAGTCTCTTGAAGGGGGCGTGTAACCGAAAATGCTGTCGTCAAAATCGTTCCCGACCCATGAAATTAGCCAATGGTGATCAGATTCTCGGGGAGGTAGATATTTCCGCTATCTCCCCAACGGGCAAGACCAGACACACCGTTGATGGTGTCCCGGTGACTGACGAAGTGAAGCTGCGGATGGTCCGGTTGGCTGGCGACACAAGCATTTACCTGATTCACTATGGGGCAGATGGAGCCGAACTCACCGACACCTGTCATGGGACCATCGAAGAAGCTGTCGACCAAGCAAACTTTGAATATGGAATTGGGAAATGCGATTGGACATTTTTTGACAATTCGTGAACCCACCAACAGCTATGCGGTGAGCACAACTGTTACCACTTTAATTGACGTAGTACATTTGGCCGATTTGGGATCGTAGGGATTTTGGGTGGATTCCAGGATTGGGATCGTACTTTGCGCTCTGAGAGGGGGCAGGAAGTGAGGAGTTAGAAGGGTGAAGTGAGAAAAGATGGAGGCTCTCACGAAGGCTCAAAGGCACGAAGGATGAGATATAAAGAAAAACCTGTTGGCTGAGGCTGAAAGCCGATGCCATCGTGGTGGGCGTAGCCCATCCAGCGAGCATTGCGAGCGATGTTAAATCCAAAGAATTGATTAACAACGTTCGCCCGTTGGGCTCACTAAGATCCGCTACGCAGACCACGATGCCCTTCGCAAGCTTCGGGCAGCAGGTTAGAAGAAGAAGATTTTTAACCACGGAGAGCACCGAGAGCACGAAGGGTGGAGAATGGGATTTTTGATCTGTGGTTAAACTGCTCTTCCCTTTGCGTCTTGGGGTCTTGAGCGAAGCGGGCGTGAGGAATGAATTTTCGTCCGGGTTCGGGTGATTCCTGGCTTGTCCGGTTGAGGTTGGGTTGTTATTCGTTGAATCCATTCCTACCTCCGATGTATCCCCGACGACTTTGCAGTTGCGATCAGGACACCGCCTCCGGGCCGATGTATGTGCATGCGGGCTTGGAGGGGAGTGTGATTGCCCTCACCAATGTCCTGGGTGAATTGGTGGAAAAATACCGCTACACCGCCTTTGGTCTGCTGACGGTTCTCGATGCGGATGGTGAGGAGAAGGACTCTCCCGCGCTCAGTCCCTGGCTCTACCATGGGCGACTCTATGAAAATGAAAGCGGCCTTTACTGGATGCGTATGCGGCACTATTCACCGCAGTTGGGGCGCTTCCTCCAGCCCGATCCAGCGGGCATCGCCGGAGGCATCAACCTCTACGCCTATTCCAATAACAATCCCCTCCGGTATTTTGATCCATGGGGCCTCTGGCCCGCCCCGGACGCCTCAGGTGGGGATGATGGGAAGTATGGGGAGGCCGATCCTGATAGGCACATCTTAAGTCCTCAGGTGGCTCAAGGCGGAAGTAAACCAACGTTTGTTCCTGCAGATGTTGCAGCTGAACTCATGAAGACCCCAGCTGGTCAAGCGTTTTTACGCAGGATCCAATCTGATTTCGTAATAAAGACCGGGGAGTTTCACGATGTTGTAATTGATCCATCAACAGGTAGAATGTCCAAAGGATCCGCTAATACGAGCGCGGTTGGAGGCTACCACCAAGGCACGGGTGGCACAAGTGGGACTCCGGGGCTAATATTGATAAACACCAACGCTTCCTCAAATGGTGGATTTTCGGGAACAGACGCTCAGTTCTATGCCTATGTTTTAGTTCAGGAGGTGAATGAACACGACGCCCATTGGGGAGGAGCAACAGGCAATAGTAAGGCCAGAGAGGTTCAAAACCGTGTTCAATCGGAGGTCATTGCCCAAACAATGGGACTTCCTGAGGCTCAGCCAGGATACCGAACTGCATCAGGGGCTCCGAACCTCTCAGCTATTTCCAATGATGTGAATAGTAATAGTGGTTACCAAGGGGCCACCCATGGTAATCCATACTACATTTTGAATCGAGTTACCGTAGTCTTGCCATGAATCGTGATTTATCAAAATTCGTTCTTTCGCTACTGCTGATTGTGTGTCCTGCTTGTTGTTTTGCTTCGAATAAAGAAAGTAGCATGTTGGCTATGACGTTAGGTGGAGTGTTCCTCGGTGAGGATGAGGGGCAGAATTCGTATAGGATTGATCTGGGTTTGATTGACCCCGCTGAGGTTAGGGGAAAATTGTTCAGTTTTATCACGCAATTATCAGTAGTTGAAAGCTGCGGTAATTGGTTGAAACCGGGACTGATTGTCCGATTTGACATACAAGAAGAGTTTCTTGATGGTCGGATATTTGGACCAGTGCGATCTCGAGACATTCGCAACCCTGAATGGTTGGTTTTTGATCCTGAGCTGAACGAGAAGAGTCGAGAATCTGACCTGCTCGAGGGGTTTCCGCCGCTGGTCGAAATCTCTGCAAACGTGATGGAAGTAAGAGAAAACGGCAAAGGGATTGATGGTCTGGGAGATCTATATTTGAGTATCGATGAACCTGTTTCTGCTCGTGGAGAAATCGTTGTTGTTGAAGGATTGGCCCATGATGGCCTAAAGAATGGTGATTATGTCAGGTTTTTGTTGAGGGGTCATCTAGTCTTTGATGAAAGCGAACTAAGAGTCGATGCTGTGAGGGTTTATTACTTTAGAGAGATGTCAGACAGGGCAAGCAAATGACTTGCCGGGTTGATTATGACCGGGACGGGAACCTCACGGAGATTCATGATTCGGGCGGGGATGGCTCGGCATCCTATGAATACGATGCGCTGGGGCGTCTGGTGAGTGCAACCTTGTCCTCCGGGAAAACCATCACCTACCGCTACGATGCGATCGGGAGGCGCTATGCAGTGAGCACGAGCGCTGGCACAACCTTTACCCTCTTCGACGGGCGGCAGGAAATCGGAACCGTCGAACCGGATGGTTCCAGCCGGTCCATGCTTGCGGTCGGGGAATTCCGGCTGGCGTCCGATACCGCCTCCGGGCCGATGTATGTGCATGCGGGCCTGGAGGGGAGTGTGATTGCGATCACCAATGTTTTGGGTGAATTGGTCGAGCGCTACCGCTATACGGCCTTTGGCCTCCTGACGGTCCTCGATGCGGCGGGTGAGGAGAAAACCACTCCTGCCCTGTCCCCTTGGCTCTACCATGGGCGACTGTATGAAAATGAAAGCGGCCTCTACTGGATGCGCATGCGGCATTACAGTCCCGATCTCGGGCGCTTCCTCCAGCCCGATCCCGCTGGTATCGCCGGAGGGATCAACCTTTACGCCTATTCCAATAACAATCCCCTGAGGTATTTTGATCCGTGGGGCCTCTGGCCCGCCCCGGATGCAACTGGTGGGGATGATGGGAAGTATGGGGAAACATGGGGGATGTGCCTTGATTTGGACCCGTCAGAAATCGAGAAAGTGCTCAGAAGATTGGCAATTATAGGTAAGGATCGTGATCCTGACGCTTTGAAAGGACATAAAAAATATGTCGAGAGAAGAAAAAAAGAGGGATACTATGAGGACTATATCATCGCGACAGGCTTGGAGGATGCGGTTTCCCAACTCGATGAGCTTGGAGTGAGGTGGGATCAGATAGATTTCTATGGGCATGGAGTTGACGGAAGACAAAAAATGGGCAGAACACTGTATCCTGATGATTATGGTGCATTCAGACCCTATCTTAATGACGGTTCATCAATCAATTTGATGGGTTGCGATACTGCAGGGGGTGATAATCCAGAAGGTATCATTCAGATGACTGCTGACTATTCCGGAGCTACAGTGACCGGCCACAAAGGAAAATACCACTATATGTTTAACATTCGTTTATATTCACCTTTTGATTGGTTTGGTCCCAAAAGCATCACCCGGTCTCCTCAGCCGAACTATGATCCAATGCAATGAAAAGATACATTCTGATTTTGTTTTCGGTGGTGTTAGTGGCAGCGGTTGTTTTATCGCAGATCCGCTTCCAGAGCTTTGATTTCGACCAGGTGGAGTCGATTGGAGTTTTTGGATGGTTGTATCCTCCAGAAGCGGGAGTATCCGAAGAAATGTTATTGGATCTGGAATACACAGATGAGGCTGCAGTAAAAAAGATATGTGGCTTCATCGAGGAAAAGCTGCGTTTCAAATACCCCTTCGATTGCTTTTGGGCATATCTCAATGTGAACACTTCTAGCGCTGACTATCTGATTCTTGAACTTCGGTATCTGGATGGAAAAACCCGGCGCCTCACGGTAAGGTATCAACACTACATTCGATTCGGGGATTATGACTACTTCCGTGTCCGGGGTATGAAACACAAGGTCTTGGATTGCTTGTCGCAACTGGAGGCTGATAAGCCCGGGGCTGAACCATCTCCGGAATGAACGGTATCCCTCCTGACGGGTGTTTTTGGACAGGATTCACAGGATTGAAATCAGAGAATGTTCTCACGCAGAGCTGTTACCGCTTCAATTGAGGTCGTTCCTTTGCCCGATTTGGGATCGTAGGGATTTGGGGTGGATTCCAGGATTGGGGATTTTGATTGGTGAATGAGGGCTACGGCACTGGGGAGGGTAATGTCAGAGAAAACGAGAAGATACGACGAAGAACACCTGCGAACCAGAGGAATCGTGCCTTTGTCTGTAGCCCACGATTGACCAAATCGATCCGATGCTTAGTGTATTTGTCATGGCAACCCTTTTGGACAAAGCATCCGATGTCGCGTTTTCGCTTCCACGCAAGGATCGGGCGGCTTTGGCGCACGCGCTCATTCAGAGTCTCGACGAGGTTATTGACGAGGGAGTGGAATCGGCTTGGCAGATTGAAATCAATCGTCGTCTTATCGCATTGGAAGCTGGTAAGACAAGCGATTGCGATGCTTTTGTCGCACTGGATGAGATTGAGGCTTGCCTGCGTGAAACCCGTTAGACTCATTCAAGAAGCGGAAACCGAACTCCGGGAAGCTGCGCTCTATTACGAAGAACAGCAGGGCGGGCTCGGAACAGAGTTTATTCGTGAAATCCGCATGGGGCTAAAAATGATCCAGCGGGCTCCCGAAATGTGGCCAGTCAGGGGTAGCGGAATGCGTCGATACCTCATTGCCCGTTTTCCATTTCTTGTGCATTACCGGGTTGAATCCGAGCGCATCCTCGTTGTGGCAATCGCTCACGGGAACCGAAAGCCAGGCTACTGGACTGATAGAATCCGGGGGGCAACCTGATCCGCTTCCATATATGACGTGTTACCACTTTAAATGACATCGTACATTTGCCCGATTTGGGATCGTAGGGATTTGGGGTGGTTTCCAGGATTGGGATCGTACTTTGCGCTCTGGGAGGGGGAGCAGGAAGTGAGAAGGTAGAAGGGTGAAGTGAGAAAAGAAGGAGGCTCTCACGAAGGCTCCAAGGCACGAAGGATGAGATATAGAAACCTGTTGGCGAGGCTGAAAGTCGAGGCCATCGTGGTGGGCGTAGCCCATCCAGCGAGCTTTGCGAGCGATGTTGAATACTCTTTCTTGAGCAACGTTCGCCCGTTGGGCTCACTAAGATCCGCTACGCGGACGACGATGCCCTTCGCAAGCTTCGGGCAGCAGGTTCGAAGAAGAGGATCTCACGCAAAGCCGCAAAGGAAGTGGGATTGAAGACTATTAACCACGAAGGGCGCGTCGCACACGAAGGGTGGAGAAGGTCAAGGCTATTAATCTGTGGAAATCTGTGGATGAGAAGAATGCATTAACATCGCCCTGACGGGCTTACGCCCCTCGACTTCGCTAGGGGCACAGACGCCTCAGCTTCGCCTCGGCAACATACTCTTCATATTATCAGTCTGTTGTTTGGCGCCAGCCAAACGTATGTGGCCCGAAGGGCTTATAGCGAGCATTGCGAGCGGTGTTGAACACTCATTCTTGAACAACGTTCGCCCGTTGGGCTCACTAAGATCCGCTACGCGGACGGCGATGCCCTGAGCGCAGTCGAAGGGCTGCAGGTTTGAAGAAGAAGATTTCTAACCACGGAGAGCACCGAGAGCACGAAGGGGGAATGAGGGGAGAAGTTAGAAGGGTGAGGTTAGAATCGAGAGGGGGATTTCTTGTTATCTGAGGAAATCTGTGGAAATCTGTGGATGAGAAGAATGCATTAACATCGCCCTGACGGGCTTACGCCCCTCGACTTCGCTAGGGGCACAGACGCCTCAGCTTCGCCTCGGCAACATACTCTTCATATTATCAGTCTGTTGTTTTGCGCCAGCAAAACGTATGTGGCCCGAAGGGCTTATAGCGAGCGGAGCGAGCGATGTTAAATACTCTTTCTTGAGCAACGTTCGCCCGCTGGGCTCACTAAGATCCGCTTCTCGGGCCACGAAGCCCCTCGCAAGCTCGGAGCAGCAGGTTTGAAGAAGATGATCTCACGCCAAGCCTCAAAGGCGCAAAGGAAGAGGTGTTACTGCGTTAATTGAGGTCGTTATTCTTCCGGAATGGGATCGGTCTTGGCTTTGAGTCCTTCACTTTTTGCATGGGCGCGAATGCGCGAAGGGCTTTGACATCGATCCAGATTGATGTTGTCATTGCCTTCTGCCCGGATCATTTTTTAATCCAAGCCGGTTTCCAAAGGAACATTGGCTTGCGTCAATGACCGCGAATGCTTCGCGGGTACACCGGAGTCAATGCCGTATATCAATATGAAACAGACTATCCTGATTCTTGCGTCCCTTATCGGTTTGTCCGGAATGAGTGTGGCGACTCCATCCCGCCCCCTCCACATGAATGATACACTCGCGCTGGTCCAGCGGTTGTCGGTGGAAGACATGGAAGTGTCGGGCATTACAAATCCCATCTCTTTCGACTACGACGGACAGATCAACCGTTGGATGGTTATGACGGCTACTCCGGTGCAGGTGAGCATACGGACGGCGAGTGAGACAGGTCTATTGGAGGGCAAGTTCAATATTTTCGAGCTTGATCCTGCTACCTTGAGTGTGGTGGATGCCCATTTGGCTCTCCCGATGGAAGAGGATGCCTCGCTTGAGCCTGTGGCCCTTATGAGAGATGATTCCGGAGGTGGATTCCTTGTTCTGGACAGGGCTACCGGTTCGATTTTGCGCTATGCCTATCTTCCGGATGAAGAGCAGGTCCTGATAGAGAACGCCACGCGGTGGGTGGAGATTCTAGTCGAACAGGATCCAATCGAAGTCGAGGAGGAATACGAAATCGAGGTGGACGCTCCCGAGGCAGAATCGGAGGAACCCGATGTAGAGGAAGAGCCGGGGGACAGCGATGTGGAATCTGGTGCGGAGGTATCCCATATTGACCCGGCGGAGGAGGCGGTGGTTCCTGCATCCGATTCGCCTCGTAAGCTTATCCGGAAGGCAGTGAGGCGCACCTGGGTGACTCCAGAGCCGAAAATTGAGAAGGTGGAAGAGACCTATCCGGTTGAGAAAAAGATTGTGGTAAAACGCAAATTCGGAAGCCCAAGTCACAGCTATCCGCTTGATCCGGTGGGGGTTTCGAATGTGATGACCCTTGGGTATGACACTGTCTCCGGCGATATTGGTGTGCTGGGAATTGGTGAAGACGAGTCTTTGGTGTGGGTTGGTATCAAATGGACAAGCTCCGGGGTGGAAGCGTCCGGCAATCGGGCTGTGTTTGGAACCAGCGAGCGGGACGCGAAGGGTTTGGGCGTTGACCCGGTGTCGGGCCATTGGTTTCTGGCATTCGCGTCGAAATCGGAATTATTGGAGTTCACCAGAGATGGCCGCTACCTTGGGAAGACCGGAGTGCCTGGATTCAGCGATATGGGAGATCTCCGGTTTCTTGCCGCCCGGAATCCATCCGGAATTGTGGAGTCCGCGCATCTTTGGGTGATTGGGCAGCAAGGTATTGCAGCCATGGAGTGGAGTCGTGGAAGCGATAAGCGGGTGCTTTGGGTTCCGGGTTCTTATCCGACGATTCAGGCTGCGGTTGAGGTGTCCGCTTCTGACAGTTGGATCGTGTTGTCCCCGGGGGTCTACCGTGAGACGGTTAAGGTATCTGGGAAGAGTGTTCAGTTGGTGTCCTGCATGCACTTGAACGGAGATCCTTACTATGCTGAGTCCACGATCATGGAATCGCCTGAGGGAACTGCCGTTACTGTCGATTTCAAGTCGGAGAGCAACCTGTATCTAGCCGGGATTCGTATACAGAATTCGAAGGTTGGGATTTCCTCTTCTTCCACAATCACCGTGGAGAACTGTGAGGTCATGGGCAACGATTTGGGCATTCGCATGTCCGGAGGCACCGCGATGATTCAGAAGACATTGGTCGCACGGAATAAGGGCGATGGGATTCGATACACGGACGCGACTGCATCCATGATCGAGTCATCCAGAATAATTGAGAACGGTGGAAATGGTATTGGGATTGATATCACTCCATATGAGAAGGTGCTGTTTCGCACCGTTATCCGGCGCAACGAGATCATGAACAATGGATTGTCCGGAATTCTGTTTGAAGATAGTCCGATCACAACGAGCCGCGAGTTCCGGATCGAAAACAACTTCCTCATCAACAATGTGCGTGCAGGCATTGAGGTTCATCTGGATCAGAGCGATCCGCTCAATCCGGTGGCGCTTGGGCCGCGGACAAAGGATCCGGTTTTTGTGATCAACAACACTCTTGTCGGCAATGATTATGGCGTGCTTGGTGGCGGCAACCTCAAGCTGATCAACAACATCATCAGTGCATCGAAGACTGTCGGAATCAAGGACCTGAAAATTCATTCGATTGTCGATCGCAACCTGTTTTGGAAGAACAAAGAAAACGCCATCGAATCCAATTTCGACCCGAATGCCAACATCGAGGCAGACCCGATGTTTGTGGGTGAGGATTTCACGCTGTCCATGCGAAGCCCAGCCAGAGGGAAGGGACGAACCGGCAACTTGTGGAGAGACGATTCCGACCGGGCGGGAGCAAATCTCGGGGCCAGTCGCTAGGATCGGGTTGGATGATCCGGGGTTCGGTGGAATCGAGCCCCGAATGGTATTCGAACCGGATCATGTGCCGGCCCGATGCCGTGGCATTCACATCTTGCGAACACGGTGCTTTTCAGCCCGATAGATACTCGCAATCAACTGAAAATCGTGTTCTCGTGTTCCAGTCGGAATCACGTAGTCGTATTCCTTCCAGAGCTGCATCTCGCGACGCGCTGTATCGAGACGACGGGCGATTTCATCGTCGTCGTCCTGTGCGCGCTCCCTTAGCCGTTTGCGAAGCTCGTCCAGCGAAGGCGGCAGAATGAAGATCGAGACCAGGAATTGAGCCATTTTTGGATCCTTCCTGAAGGTTTCGCGGAAGGACGCGGCTCCTTGGACGTCGATGTTGAGGATAACGTCGAACCCGCTGTCGATGTGTCGGGAGACCTCCTCTTTCAGCGTTCCATAGAGGCGCCCGTGAACCATTGCATACTCGTAGAAATGCCCCTTTTCGATATGGTCTTTGAATTCCTCTTCCGAGAAGAAATAGTAGTCGCGCCCGTGAACCTCGTTGTCCCTCGGGATCCGGGTGGTGGCAGTGACGATACGTTTCAGGTTGGAAGAGGATGCGAGCATGCCATCACAAAGGGTGGTCTTTCCAGTACCGGCTGGACCCGAAAGCAGAAACAGGATTCCTTTGGATAATCTGAATGGCATGGCGGATGGGTGGGAGAGAGGTTGGTAGGATTGAAACTCAGTAAGTGAATGACGCCCCGATAAGAACAACTCCGTAGCCCATCAATATGAGCCCGGATCCAACTGTTCTCCAATTGCGCAGGTAGAGCCAGTTCAGGAAATCCCGCATGCGATAGGGCAAGGCGCCCACATACATGGCTCCAATGATGACAATGTAGACCCAACTGACCAGAAGCAGTCTCGCTTTCGGTTCCTGCATGTAGGCGGAGTCGAGAACAGTGTCGCCCGCGAGGAGGAGCAGTATTGCAAGTCCCCGCACGGAGAGAAAATCGGGCACCGTGAAAAACGAAAGAAAAGCAATCAGGAAAAAACCTATGAAGAGCCAATACCTGTATTGTCCGAGATCGGCTTCGCCAAGATGGGTGATTTTCAGAAGAAACCACGCCGATCCAAGTCCCATCAGAAACACGGTTGCGATCGTGCTCCTAAGCGCCCCCTTGAAAAGGGTTTCGGAATGTCCGCGGAAAAAGAGGAGAAATGCTCCCAGGAGAACCAGGATGAGCCCTGTGGAGATGGTAGTTTGAAAAAGGTTCATGAATCAGGGAAAAGACTGAAGGAATACCAACTTGTGATCCAAGTGCAATCTGGAAAAACACCGAAAAGGGTGCTTGTGATTTGGAGACTCAAGACGATCCGGAATGATTCGCCGCCTTTGATCGAACACAGAGCCGGCTGTGTGTGCATTCAAACGCTACAGATCCAGCACCAGAATCCGCGAATTCCGGTTGCTCGAGGATAGTTCCTGCCTGCGGGATGCGGGGAGCGCCTCGATTCCACCTTCACGGAATCCAAAATGTTCCTCAAAGAAACCAAATGCCTGCGTGCTTAGAGCCAGTATCTGAGAATAGTGCCGTGCTTTTGCCGATGCGATGGCATATCCCACCAGTTTCTGTCCGATCCCTTTTCCTTGATGGAAGGGTTGAACGCACACCGAAGCGAGTTCCACGACGTTTTCTTCGGGATAGGGGATAAGGCTCGTGCATCCCAGAATGCTGTCATCGACTTCGTATACGAGGAAATCACGGACGAGGCGACGAATATTATCGAGACTGCGGAACCTCAGGAAATCCTGTTTGGATGCCTGTTTGATGATGGAGTAGATGTCGGCTACATCGTCCTCGGTCGCGGTGCGTATCCGGTCATACTCATTGCTGTGTATCATGGTTCCGAGTCCCACTTTGTCGAAGATCTCGGTCAGCAGCCCTCCGTCCACGCGGCCGTCAAGAATGTGGACACGCTGAGTCGTGCCTGAGAGGACTCTGACCGCTTGTTTGGCTTTGCTGAGCTGCAAGGGGTCGATGTGCTCAGGAGCGGAATCGATCTGGCGGTCAAGCTCTTCGGCAGAAAGGTTAAGAATCGGCTCGCCGTCGATGGACAATCCAGGGCGAGTGGTCAGGTAGATGAGTTTGGATGCTTGAAGCTCTGCCGAGAGAGAGGCCGCGAGCTGATCGGAATTGAGTCGCAACGCTTCGCCATGCTGGGTATAAGCAATCGGCGGAAAAACCGGTATCACCCCGTCATCCAAGAGTTTGTGAATCCTCGGTAGGTCCACTTTCTCGCAGATTCCTGTGTGTAGATAATCCACCCCTTTGACGATTCCCACCGGACGCGATTCAACTGTGTTGGTAATGGCGTAGGGCAGTTGCTGTTGGGACAGCCCCTGCATCACCTGATTGGCGGTGAGGGCGGCGCATTCCAATGCGAGTGCCAGCGTGGGACCGTCCGTTGGGCCTTCTCCCCGATTGTTGGTAGGGACAAAACCTCTGGCATCCGCAAGATCGTGCATTTGCTGCCCGATGCCGAAGACGATCACGATCTTAATGTTGAGGCTGCTCAACACAGCAATGTCCACCAGAACACTCTGGAAATTCGGATCAACGACCACGCTCCCGTCGATTCCAATCACAAAGATGTGATTACGGAACCTGGGAACATAGTCGAGGATGTCCCGCAGATCAATGGGTTTGATGCTCACAAGTGTGGATAGGCGGCAAGGTCGGTTTCCTTGATGACATCGGTCACCAGTGCAGGCCAGTCCACGCCCTTGATAAACTCGACAGTTTCTTCGTCATCCATCAACTCAATCACTGCAGGATGCTTGATGAGTGCGTGGAATTTGGCTTCGGCCATCAACTGGCTCAGTTCTGGAGTCTTCGAAAACGCTTCGGCGATAGTCGGCTTCGAGAGGATCGCTCCAACTCCTTCACTTTGTAGAAAACTGGAGCGGACATCGGGTCTTGCTGACAGAATCTTGAGACCAGTCATCATCTCAAAGTATTTTTCGTCGATCGGAATCAGCATGTCGACCAACGGCTTGAGTGGATCCTCAAGCATGGCCCTGACCATGTTGACCGACATATTTGAAGAGCTCTTGCGGTGGCTCGGGAGTTGAACCTCCTGTGCAATCTTGTATTCCTCGGATCCCGGAGCGGGCGGAATTTCAACAGAGCGGATAGCATAGACCCGTAACGCGAATACCCCGATCGCCAAATACACGATCCCGTGAATGATGCCCAGAAAAACGCCCCCGACTCCTTGGCTGAAGCGCTCTCTTGGAGTCTTGAGCTTTCGGGTGCTTTTGAAGACAAAAACGGAACCGGCCACGAACACAAGATAGACCATGATCCCGAAAGCGACGTCCATCAGGAGGGTTTTGATCGGGAGTGGATACGGAACCATTGTTTCATAAATGCCGTAAACGACGTGTCCGAAACGCTGCGCGGAGACGATGCCCACCCCTATTCCAACAAGCATCAAGGCATTGCGGTTGAATCCGTTCTGCCATCCTTGCCATCCGGCGAACAGAAAAAACAGTCCGAGAACCACGTATACAAACAATTGCCAGTCCGCTACATCAAGGGTGGGTGTTGTCATGGATTGAAGAGATCAGGAAGGTTGCGCTTCTTTCCGGATTATGGTCAATTGTCCGACAGGGAAATAAAAGGCCACAGATCCATGAGAAGCGGTGAATACAGAAGTGTGGGTTCATTATTAGGGAAGATTGAGGCGGATAGTCGAATCTTTTTCTTGCACAGGACATGCTCTTTAGGGGAAAACGGCATCGATCAATGATCAAATCTGATAATAGGCGTTGTTTTGTGAAGCTGCTCGGCGGGGCACTGGACTATTTCGGGATCCGGGTGGTGGCTTTGCTGTGCGGATTGGTTCCAATTCTACAAGGAAGTGATGCAGCGGATGGTACGCTGAACAGTTTACTGCCAGCCGCGCCCGGGATACTTGTGGATGCCGATGATGCGTCCATGGATCAGTATTTCCGGGATCTGACCCTGACCAGAGCCATGACCGCAATTGAAATGGGATTGGGTGGCGTGGCTCAGATCACATTGGAAAACCTTCTTCAGGAATCGGATGGTTTACCGGTTTCCACGGAGTGGAAGGACAAAGTCCGGGTTCAGCTCTTGACGGTATTGTTGCAGCGAGGATTTCTCGAGAAGGCGGATCAGGTCTATGGATCCTTGTCCAACCCCGGGCTACCCGAGTGTCAATTGCGCAAGGTTATGCTGGAGTATGTGAGAGGCGATCGGAATGCGGTGATGGAGCGTCTTGCTCTGTTGGATGGATCGCTTCTGAGTCAGTATGACCGGAGCTGGCTTCACTATGTGCGGGGGGCGATGGCACTGCGGGAAGGCAGGGTGGCTGAGTCCCGCCTGATTTTTGATGAAGCGATTGGAGCTGCTGTGAATGCGTTGCATGAAAGCCAGATGCAGGTGATGGTATGGAGGCAGGAAATTCTCAACGGCGAGGCCAGTGAATCTCTCGTTCTGAATCTGAGAGGGCAGATTTCTTCTGCATTGAATCCTATTGTTGCATCCCAGTTGGTCCAACAGCATGCTGTCGCCTTGGTGGCACTTGGGCGAAGTCAGGAAGCGATTGACTCGATTGAGCGACACCTTTCTGTAATCGGAATCGAATTCAGGGAGCAGCGGGACCGGCTTCTCATGATGCTGGCCCTGATTGCGGGTCCCCAGTCGGGAAAAACGGCATTGGCCCTTGAGGATCTCTTGATGAATGGGCGCAATGAGCGGATGAGGATGATGGCGTTTGGTCATTGGATGACACTTTGGTCTTCCGAAAACGAGGAACGGGCCATTGCCTTTTTGCGTGACCTTCAGTCAATCCGAAAGGAGGATCCGATCAAGGATGCCATTCTTTATGTATTTGCTTCCCAAGCGATCCGTACAGGTCGGCTGAATGAAGCCAGGGACATCGCCAACCGGATGCTCGAAAACCAGAGCGATCGGGTGATCCGTGAGAGCGCATGGCGGATATTGTCTTCGGTTTCGCTCAAGCGCAACCCCCCTCAGTATCGACTGGCCGCAGAGCGGCTGATACGGTTGATGGACGAACTGGTGGATGAGCAGGAGAAAGCCAGAATCAGCCGGATGGTAGGGGATTGCTATCTCGCAAATCAGGACTATGGCAACGCCTTGCCACGTTTCCTGCAGTTGCTTGAGTCAGAGCCCAATCCGGATGCACGGGACTATCTCTACGGCAGGGCCGTTGAATGCCATTTGCAAATGGGGACGGCCAGCGCGGCCGTGGAGTTGCTGGATCAAGCACGAACGGATGCCCGGCCATTGTCGGACCCGATCTGGCGTGCTGAATGGAATTTGGCCATGTTTCGGGTTCGAAATCATGATCCTCTTGCTGCAATGAATAGGATGGAGGGCGTGTACAAGATGTTTGAGGATGCGCTGGGTTCCGGCGGTTCGGAGGATTGGAAAACGGTTGGACTGTTGCGTTCGGGATGGATTCTGGCGTTTCTGAATCTTCAAAGTGGAGATAATGAGCGTGTTCTGCAATATGTTGAGCGAGTGACTGGCCGTCTTCCTGTTCCGGAGGATCCCGATGTCGAAGCACGGCATGCTCCGATGCTTGCGGAGTTGCGGGTGCTTGAAGCCCGGGCGCGTTTTGGACTCGGTCAGCATCAGGAAGGGCAGCAGGTATTCGAGATGGTCCGGGCCATGAATGGGCTTTCTCCTGAGGTCGCGGCTTCCACCTATATGATGGAGGCGAGGAATTTCCGGGCCACCGGCCGCATTTTCGAGGCCCAACGGGCACTCGTGGAATTGGCTGACCGCTATCCGTCGAGCAATTATGCGCCTGTGGCGTTGTATGAAGCCGCCCTTCACGAGGAGTCGAGAGGATCCGAGACGGGAGATCGCGAGGCCGTGCGCTTACTTGAAAGAATCGTTCGGGATTTTCCGGAGCATCCACTGTGTTTCATATCCAAACTTCGACAAGGTGATCTCTTGCGCAAGGTCAACGAGTTCGCCTCTGCGGTCTATCTATATGAAACCATGATCCAGGAGTGGGCGCAGGACCCACGTTTGCCGATGGTCGAAATGGCCTTGGGCGAGGCGTATTTTGCCCTTGGGACAAGCCGGGATAACTACACTGACGAGGCGGTGAGGGTATTTGAGCGGTTACTGGACCTGAGCAGCCTCAGCCTTGACGTGCGCATTGAGGCGGGAACAAAAGCTGCCAGTGCTCTGACTCGCGCCGGTCGCAATGCAAGAGCTCAGGATATTCTCTGGAGAGTGATTCATGAATCCATTCGTTTGGCAGAATCCGATCCGGATGCAATCGGACCCACCGGGCGCTATTGGCTTGCCCGGGCGATCCTCACCCTCGCCGACAATCTAAGATCTCAGGGCGATGAGTCTCAGGTGAGAACCCTTTTTGAAATAATGGAAGCAATGGAGCTTCCAGGTAAAGATTTGATCTATTCTCCTTCCGGCACATGAAAATCGATTTGACCGTCATTGAACAGGGAGGCCCCATGATGTGGCTGCTTCTCGGTCTGAGCATAGTAGGTTTCGTGCTCTTCACAGAACGTTTGTTCTACCTCCACAAGGGGCACATCAGTTCCAGTTCGTTTGTAGATGGGATCACCAATCTTATCCGTAAGAGGAGGTTGGTTGAAGCGCTTACGGTTTGTGAGGAAAGCCCCGGGCCGATCCCTAATGTGATAAAGGCGGCACTGTTGAGCCATGATCAATCAAGGGATCGACTCGTCGATGCGGTTCAGACAGCCGCCATGGTTGAGATTCCTTACCTTCAACGGCGCATCGGAACACTTGCTGTGATCGCCAGAGTCGCGCCGTTGATCGGCTTACTGGGGACGCTCCTGGCCATCATGAACACCTTCTTGAAGCTCAACGTTGATGGACCCTATGCCAACAGCGCGGATTACGCCGGGTTTCTGGGTCAAGCGTTGATCACCTCGATATTCGGGATCGCGATCGCGATCATGGGGCAGCTGGGGCACCATTTTCTCCATGGGCGCTTCAGGGCGCTTGTTCACGACATTGAATGGGTTGGTCATGACATGATCCAGATGCTATCCCGGCTTGACAAGGATCCAAGTCCTCTGGATCGCAACAGCGGACCATCCAACCTTGAGGCACCTGTTTCATCCCAGGTCAATCCCGAGTCATGAAGACGGATCCTATCAAGGCTGACAGGAGAAGGCGGGACAACCCTGACCGCGAGTTGGATCAGGCGGAGCAGTTGGCGCTCGAAAGCCCTTTGTCCAGTCCTTTGAACCTGAGGATACGGTATCGAACCCCGGGAGCAGGGATGGATCTTCTGCCATTTCTCGATCTATTGTTTATCGGGTTGTTGATTCTCATTCTCGGCTCCAAGGTCATCTTTACCCCGGGCATCATCGTTGATCTTCCGTCGGCAGATGAACGCGTGTTGTCTTCCATACCTGTCGCTGAAGTTCTGACCGTATCTGAACGCGGGGGAAATCAGATGTTTTTCTTTCGGGGCGGGATCTACGACTATGAAAGCCTGAAGGTTTTTGTGGCGTCCCAGAAGCGGGATGGTCTCGACGAAGGCGCCGTTCTCCTGCTCAAAATGAAGGGCAACCTTTCGCTTCAACTGCAGACTGAGCTTGTGAGCCTTGCAAAGGAAATAGGATTCTCCAGAGTGCACGTGGCAGTCGATCCCGAGACCAGTTCTTCTCATGCCGATTTGACCGGTATCTGAAATGGCACTTCATATGGGTATGCCCGCGGAGTTGGAATAGAAGAAGTTGTTGGAGGGCGCAGATTAACCTCCGCAGCGGACCGGTCGGAATCCTTGTTCAGTGAGGATGGAGCAGACCCGGTCCGGATGATCTCCCTGCAAAATGAGCGATTCGTTTTCAATGGAACCTCCGCATGCAAGTGTCTTCTTGAGCTTTTCAAGAACTTCCCGGGCAAGATAGTGTGGAAGTGCATCCGCTCCGTAAACAACTGTCACTGTCTTTCCAGCTCGTCCTTTTTTCTCCCGTCGGACCCGCAACAGCAGTCCTTTGAAATCCGGTTGTCCGGATGGATCGGGGCACGATCGAACACCGGAAGCAGACTCAGAAACCGTTGCGGGTGGGCAGGACAGGGGAACAGAATCAAAGGGATTATGTCCGAATGAGTCAGGAGCACCCGATATGTCTATTCTGTTTTTCTGCTTATTTGCCATCGGGTGCAGGCGCGCTTACCGATCGATTGTAGGCCGAAACCAGAGCTTTGAGGCTCGCGAGCTCGATATTGGTGTCAATGCCGCAACCGTAAAAGCGCCGTCCGTATTTGTCCTGAATCTGGATGTAGGCAGCAGAGCGTGTTGCAGAGCCGCCTCCAATAGCATGTTGACGGTAATCCGTCAGGTTGAACGTCTTGTACCCGAGGCGTTCAAGCGCGTTCACAAATCCATTGATTGGGCCATTTCCCTCTCCTGAGAACAAGCTCTCATTTCCTTTGAAACGCAGCGAGCCCGTCACGCGGAACAGCGCGGGCTGGGCTGAAACACGGTGAACGTCATATTCAAGGAGTTCCAATGGGAATGCGATATCCACGAATGCCGAATTGAATGCTTCGAGGATTTCGTCGGAAGTGAGTTCCCGTTGCCGTTTGTCGGCTTCATCGTTGACGTGCTTACCGACCTCCGGATGCATGGGTTTGGGCAGATCAAAACCGTGATCGTGCTGCAGGATGTAGGCGACGCCGCCTTTTCCGCTCTGGCTGTTGATCCGGATGATGGCCTTATAGGTTCGTCCGATGTCGTTGGGATCGATCATGAGGTAGGGAACCGCCCAATGAACATCGGGATCCGTCTGGCCCTTGCGCAAATCCATTCCCTTCTTGATGGCGTCCTGATGGGATCCTGAGAACGAGGTAAACACCAGATCACCTGCATATGGATGCCGGGGCGGGACGGGCATTTCGGTATTGCGCTCGCAGATCTCACGGAGGCGGGGGATATCTTGCAGATCGAGTTGAGGGTCGATACCGTGTGCCATCATGTTGAGTGCGACGGTGACGATATCGAGGTTTCCGGTGCGCTCGCCGTTGCCAAAGAGGGTGCCTTCGACGCGGTCAGCTCCTGCCAAAAGCCCCAATTCGGTGGCAGCGACTCCTGTCCCACGGTCGTTGTGGGTGTGCAGGCTGATGAGTGCGTGCTCGCGGTGCTTGATGTGCCGGCAGAACCACTCGATCTGGTCTGCGTAAACATTGGGGGTGGAGACCTCCACTGTAGCCGGGAGATTCAAAATGATCTTTTCATTTGGGCCGGGCTCCCATTCCTGCATAACCGCTTCACATACCTCGAGCGCATACTCGACTTCCGTGTCGGAAAAGCTTTCGGGAGAATACTGCAGAACAAACTCGCTGTCGGGAAGGGTCGGACGCAGCGCCTTGATCATGCGGGTCCCTTCAATCGCGATCTGCTTGATCTGATCCTTGTTCATCCCAAAGGTGACGCGCCGCTGAAGTGGCGAGGTGGAATTGTAGAGATGGAAAATGACTTTTGCGGCCCCGCGCAGGCTTTCGAAGTTGCGCTTGATCAAGTGCTCGCGCGATTGACACAGAACCTGGATGGCCACGTCATCGGGAATGCGTTTTTCCTCAATGAGCATCCTCGTGAAGGCGAATTCGGTGTCCGAAGAGGAAGGGAATCCGACTTCGATTTCCTTGAAACCGATGCCGACCAGCAGATCAAACATTTCGAGCTTCTGGTCGATGGTCATGGGGTTGGCCAGTGCCTGATTGCCATCGCGCAGGTCGACGCTGCACCAGATCGGGGCCGAGCTGATTGCCTGGTTTGGCCATCTGCGGTCGGGCAGGTGGATGCGTGGATAAGGCCTGTACTTCTTTTCGATATTGAATGGAAACATGAGAGTTTTTCCTAAATGGAATTACGGATATATCGCCAGTGAGCTTCTTGGAATCGCAGACTGTGTTGAAGCACGGGAACATCGTTCCCTCGATACTCTGGCATAGGATCGCGCAGTCTGTGGTGAGTCCATTTATGTCTCCCTCACAGAGGGAGCATAAGAGATGCGATCGAATGCCTATAGCGGGTGGACATGATCCGAAGATTGAGTGTCCGAGGCGGGTACGTCAAGATTCGATATTGGATGGATCTTCCGAAGAAGACATCTTAGTGAAAGGCGTATAGCCTGTTTGATATCCGAAAACAACTGCGGTGGGCGAGTTCAGGAGGATGGCATGATCGGCTCAAAGTCGGATGTGGCGATCCAGCCTGTGGTTCCGTCTGAAAGCCGGATGGAGTGATAGCTGCCGTGAGCATTACCCATGCGGATGCGTTCCCCGGCGCGGATCTGAGCGCGATCCTGGGCGTTTGGAAAAGGTGAGACCTTCACGCTGGCGTCTTTGCGAATGACGATTGCATGCCGAAGGCTGAGCGTTTCCATGTAGGATGCCCCAACCGCGGCGATTCCGGCAATCAGACACAAGACTGGAATGGCTCGCATTGCCGGGGTTCTAAGCAGGTTGGCGAGAACAGGGCGGGTGCGTCCGAATACACGCACTGGAAACCAGATCAGTGAAGCGATGGTGAAGCAGAACCATGTTAACCATGCCCATTCGCTGGCGTTGAGAAAGCTGGTGAATACTTTGGTCGGAGGACTAGCCGGAGTCTCCAATCCAAGCATCTCACGCGTGACGCGGATGTTGTTGATGATATCCGGGTGGTTCGGTCGCAGCAGGAGTGCGCGTTCGTAATGAAGGAGCGCCCGTGCGTAGTCACCCATCCGGAAGTATGTATTGCCAATATTCTTGAGAAGATTGGGTGAGGGGCCCCGGTCATTGATGATCCGGTTGTAGATCGCCAGAGCCCTGTCATACTGGTTATCGGAGTAAAAACGGTTTGCCGTTTCAAGGGAGTTTTTCAGCTCATCTGTCCTCACGGATGCATTGAGAGCCGGTGCAGAGAGGAGAATACCCAGAAGAGAGAGAAGGATGTAGAGGGAACGGAACATGGCGTCAGATGGATTGGAGGGATTGCCATTCGGCCTGAAGTCCCTGATGCAGTGCGTTCATGTCGAGGTCCCGATCGGGCATGCCAGCGTAGTGCAGGACCTCGCGGTTGGTAAAAAGGGTAAGGATTCCGGGGTATCGGTTTCCACACCTGAACTTGATGTCGGCTGTGGTGATGGATAGAGGGGACACCTTCCATTTCTCAGCCAGGATCTGGCAACTGTAGGCCGATGCTGCCTCCAGGTAAGCTGTCTTGTTCTTAGCCTGAAGCGCTTTATCCATTTCCTTCTCGAGGTGTAGCAGTGTCTTTTTCTGCCGGTTGTCGGGTCTTCTTATCCGCTCGATGATCGCGGGTGGCACATAGGTAGCCACCGGGATGACGATGATCGGAATCAGCATGAGCAACCAGAACCAGACCGAATAGGCTACGGGCGTGAATGAGGAGTGGGCGCGATCCAGCGCAACTGCCAAATCAACCAATCTAGTCGAGGGATCGAGTCCTGTGGCCGCATCTTCTGTATCAGAATCGGAAGTGGCCGCGGTGTCAGCGATGACCTGTCCCGGTGCGGCCTTGACCGTAATTGAAATGAGTTTGTTTTCGATGGTGACGAAGTCCTGCTTGTCAGGATCAAAATAGGTGAACGATAGGGCGGGAATAGTGGAAATTCTCGGATCGGTTGGAATGACGGCTTGTCGAAAGACTTTTTCTCCCGATAAGGGCATCCTTTCGGAGGGAGTGAAAGAACTCTGGGGTGCGTAGATCTTCCAGCCGTCTGATGCTTTCATGCCATCGTGAAATACCCGGTCGAAATTCCCCGTTCCAGTCACCTTGAGGGTCATCGTGATGGGATCACCGGCAGTTAGTTCCGTGGGACTGGCATCCACTTCGAATCCGAACTTTCCGATCGCGCCGGAAAAGCTCTTTCCCTCGGGTGTCGGTGGGATGGGGCGGATGTCCAGCTCGATGGTGTTCGAGAACACGCGAAGCGGTGTCCGTGTGTAGCTGGTTCCAAAGAAGTCGTCATCAAAGAGACTCTGAGGAAATCCCTGGGTGCGGCGTTGTGTGGGTGTCAGCACATCAATTTCCGCGATGGCTTCCAGTTTTGTGGGTCCCCTCTTGAGCGCCGTCATGGTGGTCTCCCATGAGAACACCTGATAGCGTTTACCTCCGATCTCAGTGGTCGCCTGTTGCGGAGAGTTTCCCAGAGGATTGAGCATCACGGCATCGTTGGATATTTCCGGAATAGAGCGGATCTGCTCGATCCGGGCGGTCATCAGCGTGAATAGATTGATGCGCACGCGGCACTTTTCTCCCACGAAAAGAGTGCTCTTCTCCATGCCAATCTGAATGAATGCGATACCTTCCAGTTCGGGATCTTTCCTCTGAGAAGACGGCAATACATTGAGCGTCAATGCCTGTGTCCGATACTCCTTGCGTTTGATCGACACAGTGAAGGGCGGAATGGTGTGGGTCCCCGGCTTTTCCGGGGTGAGCAGATACGAGTGTGTATTCCGGGTGGAGACGGCTCCGTTGATAATACTTGTGCTTCTGCTTACTCCCGCATGACGAACGGTGACGTCCGGGATGTGAGGAATCGAGATATCGGCCTCGGTTGAACTGCTGATGCGGATGCTGATGCGGGTGGACTCGCCAAGACTGATTTCTGTCGAATCTAGGAAGGCCTCGACGACAACATCCTGTGCGTGGGCAAGGGATCCAAAGGCCATCAGGCTGATCCAGCATAGAAGGTATCGAAAGGGAAACATCATGTGAGTCTATTCAAAGAAGGGTTTCTCGGGAAAGGCAACTACCAGTCGCGTTGATCACCTGTGTTTTCCTGAGGAGGAATGGTCCGGAAATGGTAGTCGGCGAAATCTCCATCTTCGCCTTTCAGGGATTCAAGCAACAAAAGTGCTTCCTGCATGCTTTCTTCATCTGTGGCATCGGGAACGGGTTCGACTGGTTTTTGCTCGGGTTTGGGCTGATCCTGATTGGGATCACCGTTTTGCTTTTGATCCTGTCCTGAATCCGGTTCGGATGGTTTATCCTGTTGTTCGGGCTTTTGTTCCTGCTGCTGTTGTTCGGGGGTTTGCTGTTGATCTTGCGGTGAGTCCTGATCCTGCTGTTCCTGCGAAGGCTCGTCTTTAGACTCCTCCTGTTGCTCCTGTTGGTCAGGAGATTCGGAAGTGTCGGCACTCGGATCGCCGGATTGCTGGTTTTGTCCGGAGTCTCCTTCCGAGCCCTCTCCATCTTGCTGTTGATCCTCCTGGTTTTCTCCGCCTTGGTTCTGTTGTTGTTGCTGTTGCTCCTGCTGCTTTAGGATCTCGCGCAGTCTATCGATCAGTCTGCGGATCAGTTCGAGATTATGTGCGGCGGGTTCATTGGCCGGGTCAAGGGACAGTGCGCTTTCAAATTGAGATGCGGCTTCTTCCCAGGCTGAAAGAGCTTCCTTCGGGTTTTCATCCAACAGTGCGTATCCTTTTTGAACCAATGTGTTCCCGAGGTTGTAGTAAGCGGAGCGCTGGACTTCGACGTCTCCTGAGTCAATCGCCTTCCTGAATGATTCGAGAGCAGGGTCGATGTCATTGTTCATCAGGCTCGCCACTCCGCCATTGTAGGTATGGTCTGCGCGTTCCGGATGCAGTTTTGCCGCCTCCCGATACAAGAGTGCCGCGGACTTGTAGTCTTTGTTTTCAAAAGCGGATTGCGCCTGGCGGGGAACAGACGCCTCCAGATCGGAAGCTCCGCCAATCAAGAGCAAGGGGAGGAGAAGGGCTCCTATGTTCCGGATCGCTGGTTTGGATGGTATCCGGGTTTCCTTCCCTTGCGCGGGGCTCCGGCGCCGGTCGGTGAGGAATATTTCGGCAATCATCAGGAGGCAGGCAATGCAAGCAAACCAGTAGTAACGGTCGATATGAATCTTCATCAGTCTCGACTCGTCGCGGGCTTTTACCTGATCGATGATATGATTATCAAACAATGCCCGCAACCCCTCCCCAAGGGTACCAAGCGGATAGTAGGCTCCTCCGGTTTTAACCGCAATGTCCCTCAGACTCGCTTCGTCCAGTCTGGATTTCACAACATTGCCGGAGGGATCGGTCACAAAGAACGATGAACCGTCCTGGCGTTCCACCGGAATCAATTCACCTTGGGCAGTGCCGATTCCCACCGTGTGAACCGTCCATCCGGACTTGATGATAGAAGGAAGAATATACGGGGTCTGTCCCTCGAGATCCTCTCCATCCGAGATGATAACAAGGATGCGGCTTGATTCCTTTTCGCCGGCAAATGCCTTTCTGGCTGTGTCGAGTGCGGATGCGATATTGGTGCCCGGGACCGGAATGATTGAGGTGTCGAGTCCATTCAGTGTGTTCAGGAATGCTTCCCGGTCATAGGTCAAAGGACACCACAGAAGGGCGTCTCCAGCAAAAGGAACAAGCCCGACTCTTACCCCGTCCAGATTGTTGACCAGTTCTTCAATTGCGAGTTTTGCCCTCACCAGACGGTTTGGGCTGATATCCGGAGTCAGCATGCTTTTGGAAGTGTCGATTGCGAAGAGAACATCCACACTTTTCTGGGGTCGTTCTTCCCAGAAATAGCCCCATTGCGGACGGGCAAGGGAAAGCACAATGAACAAGGCCGAAAGGACGATAAGGCCACCCTTGAGTGCCCGAAGGAGCGGGCTGACCTGTGCCGTGAAGAGTGGAATCAGGTTTGGATGAAGCAGGTTTCCCAGGATTTGGGAACGCTTTCTGTTTCCGATCATATAGAAGAACACGATCGCGGCGGCCGATAAGGGAATCAGCCAGAGCGCCAGCGGGGAATGCCAGATGAGTTTGGATTCGTTCATGGCAGTTTCAACCAACGGGTCTGGGATGCTGCTACCTCGCCCACCAGCAGCAGCAAGGCCAATCCCAGAAGATAGGGGAAATACTCTCTCGAGAGCGTGAAACCCTGCACCTTGCGAGTCGTGGTTTCCAGACGATCGATCTCGGCGTAAATGTCTTTCAGACCTTGTGTGTCGGTGGCGCGGAAGTAACGACCGCCCGTGAGGTTGGCTATGCGGGTCAATCCATCCTCGTCGATGTCCACGTTCATCATCAGCGTGCGGGTGCGGCCAAACTCATCGGTGACTTGTACTGGTGCTTGTCCCCGCGATCCGGCACCGATGGTGTAAACCTTGATTTTCAGGGTTGCAGCGACTTCGGCTGCCTGCATCGGATTTATCTTTCCGGCGTTGTTTTCACCGTCCGTCAACAGGATGACGATCCGGCTCTTGGAGGGCTGGTCATGGAGTCGCCTCACCGCACTGGCGAGTGCGGTGCCGATGGCTGTGCCATCCTCAATTACCCCGGTTTCGATGCGGCTGAGCCGTTCAGTGAGGAACATGTGATCCAGAGTCAGCGGGCTCATCATATAGGGTTTTGATGCGAACATCAGGAGTGCCAGCCGGTCATTCGGACGATCATCGATGAATTGGTCGACTACCAGTTTGACGGCGTCGATGCGGCGAACGCGCTTGTTGTCGATCTGGAAGTCCATGGCATTCATCGAGGTGGATACGTCGATAACCAGCACGATGTCGATCCCGCTTGCTTGGATTTCCGAGAACTGATGCCCGGTCTGGGGCCGTGCAAGGGCCAGTATGAGAATAGTGAGGGTGAGGTGCCTCAGACGGGGATTGAATCCGAGTGCGGTCCGGCGTGGTCTTTTGCCGAGAGCTGCAATCAGATGGGTGGAGGGAAATAGAAGCGCCCCGGATCTGGACACACGACCCCCTAGCCACGCCAGAACCGGGATCAGTGCGAGGAGCCAGAGCCATTCGGGATGGGCAAATCGTAGCATGGTCTCAGGTTGCCGTATTTTTGGGTTCGGATGTCGACTCAGCCATTATTGGAGCGCGGGTTGCCACAACAAATCCTTCAGCGCTCGCGTACATATCCTTCAGTTCGGCCGGAGTCATGGTTTGGTTGGCGTATTTCGCAAGGTCGCAATAGGAAAGGAAACGGGAAAGAATATCCGTTTGACCTTCCAGAAGAGGGTCCTTCTGCTTCACCATGGCATCGAGAAACTCACGCGTGGTGCAGTTGCGGGCTTGCATGGCGAAGCGCCCTTCAATGTAGGTGCGGATGATCTCAGATGCTTGATAGGAGAATGCCCGCCCTTCAGCTTTGTCCACCAGCGGTTTGAGTTTCTGAAGTGCTTCGATCGCGACTTGATCCGGTGGCGTGCGTAGCACGATAGCGGGTTTACGACGTTTACGGAGAATGCGGTGGATGATCGACAATAATACCAGCGCAAGTGGAATCGCAGCGGCGAGAATCCATGGCCAGCGGGGTGGAAGAGGGAGGATCGAGACCGGATCCCTGAGACCTTCTTCTCCAAACAGGTCTTCCCTGAACTGATCCTGCAGGGACGGTTGTTGGAATAGGGGTTGACCTGTGGGCTGTCCTGTTGGTTGTGATTGCGCCTCGATTGTATTCAGCAGAATGGCTGGAAAGGGGATGTGCGTGGTTACAGCACTTGCCGAAGAATACGGCCCGGCCATGATTGAGAGTAACAGCATTCCCGTTGCCACAAGGCGTGTCCTTTCCATGCGGAAGGGGCTCCGGACTCTTGGTGCGGAGTGCATGGATCCTTTCTGGATGCCTGTGAGGACGCGCTTCATGTTTGCAGTGTGCGTGATCCCTTTCGTGTTGGATTCAAATGGGCCATGGATCAGATTTTTCGCCGACGTCTTTCGCGGTTTTTGAAGAACCGGATGATGTCCTTGATATAGGGTCGCCCGGTTTCCAGTTCAATCAGGTCAATACCGCGCTTGCGGAAGAGATTGCGCCGCTGCTCATTCTCGCGGATTGCGAGATCGCGGTAGCGTTCGAGAGTCAAAGGAGAGCGTGCATCCAGCAGAATCTGTTCCCCGGTTTCGATGTCTTCTACCATGAGCAGACCGGAAGGAAGCATGGAGCGTTCGATCGGATCCCCAATCGAAAAGACCACAAGGTCGTGCTTGTGATGGGTCAGGTCGAGCTTGGTCATGAGCCGGCTCATGGCTGATTCCGCCGGATCGTTGAGACAAAAGTCAGAGATGAGAAGGATGATCGCTTTGCGGTGGAGCACCTGGTTCGCGTAGTCAAGGGCCGCGGCGATATTGGTGCGTTTGTGCTTGGGTTCGAAGAACAGGATGTCGCGAATGACCCGCAGGACATGGTTGTTCCCTTTCTGCGGCGGCAGAAAATGCTCCACTCGGTCGGAGAAAAGCACGAGCCCGACCTTGTCTTTGTTCCGGATGGCGGAGTAGGCGAACATGCTTCCCACTTCGGCGGCAAGGTCCCGCTTGGTCTGTTCTCCGGATCCGTAGAAGCCCGATGCACTCACGTCAATCATCAGCAGAATCGTGGTCTCACGTTCTTCGACAAACTTTTTGACAAATGGCTTGCCGATGCGCGCTGTGACGTTCCAATCGATGTTCCTTACCTCGTCTCCGGTGTGGTATTCGCGGACCTCATCGAAGTTCATACCCTGGCCTTTGAAAGCCGAGTGGTATTCTCCCGCCAACGTGTCATTCACGAGACGGTTGGTACGGATCTCGATCTGGCGAACCTTATTGAGGATAGCGCGGGTTTTTTCCGCCGTTTCGTCGTGAGCCGGTTTCATGATCGCATCAGTCAGCTATGCCGGGCTGGCAGTCAGGGAACAGGCAGCGTATTCAGGATCTGGGTGATGATGTCCTCGGATGTGATGCCTTCCGCTTCCGCCTCATAAGAGACTGCCACCCGGTGGCGGAGCACATCGAGAGCCTGGTTTTTGATATCTTCGGGCGTTACAAATCCGCGACCGTTGATGAATGCATTCGCCTTACTGGAGAGGGTCAGGAAGATGGTTCCGCGTGGAGATGCTCCGTTCAGGATGTAGTCCTTGAGTTTGAGTCCGTAATGGGCTGGATCCCGGGTGGCGTGGATGATCGATACAATGTAGTCTTTCACCCGGTCATCCATGAACACCGCATTGACCACTTTGCGCGAACGCCAGATGTCCTTCGCACTCACGATCGAGTTAACCGTCAGGTTGACCTCTGATGTTCCCATACGGTCCAGGATGAGGCGCTCTTCAGCCGGAGTCGGGTGTTTGACGATGACCTTGAGCATGAAACGGTCGACCTGCGCCTCGGGCAACGGATACGTGCCTTCCTGCTCGATCGGATTCTGGGTTGCCATCACCAGGAATACGTCGGGGAGGGGAAAGGTCTGATCTCCGATGGTGACCTGACGTTCCTGCATCCCTTCGAGGAGCGCGCTTTGCACTTTCGCAGGAGCGCGGTTGATTTCGTCAGCCAATACGAAATTCGAGAAAATAGGTCCTTTTTTGGTGATGAAATTAACGTCCTTCGGGTTGTAGATCTCGGTTCCGATGATGTCCGCCGGCAGCATGTCCGGGGTGAACTGAATGCGTCTGAAGTCCGCGAGCACGGCGCTTGCGAGGGTTTTGAGCGCCAAGGTCTTGGCGAGCCCCGGGACCCCTTCAAGCAAGACGTGTCCGTTCGCCAGAAGCGAGATGATCAGGCTTTCGATCAGGTGCTCCTGTCCAATGATGTTACGGTGGAGTTCCTCCTTGAGAGGCCGCAACCAGAACGATGACCGCTGGACGGATTCGTTGAGTTCCTGAATGGTGAGTTTTCTCGGAGGTGTTTGGTTTTCCATAGACGTAGTGATTGGTGTCTTCCGGGAGCGACTATGTTCAACGGTAAAGGAGCGGTGATTCAATCCTTTTTCGAAATATGTCACCGAAGGATATCCGCAGTTGAAATTGAAGGTGGGTTGGGGTGGTGATTGAACTCTGGTTTATTGATCAAAAATTCAATCGGAATCAGCGAGAAATTGCCGGAACCGGGGACGCTGGACTCATCGAGCTGATGACGCGTATCCAGGGCATCCCCGCGCGAACGGCAGCTTCGATTCCAAGATCACCGTCTTCGAACACCAGACAATCCGAAGCCCGGTGTCCCAGTCTGCAAGCGGCTAGCAGAAACATGTCGGGAGCCGGTTTTCCGCGGCACACATCATCCTGACAGACGATGGTCTGAAAATAGTGCTCCAATCCCAGGATACGAAGCGTCATCGTGACGGTCTCGCGGTAGCTGCCGGATGCGACGGCCATGGGTATCCTGCCGTGGTGTTCCCGGATGATCTCGACCGTGTCCGCCACTGACTCCACCGTATTGAGGTGATCCTGATAATAGCGTTCCTTGTCGGAGACCACCGTTTCAATGTCGAGCCGGTCAGCGTGTTTTTCGTTAAGCATCCGCACGGTGTCGCGGAGTCCGATCCCGGCCATCGAGAGAAAAGTCTCTTCCGGGAATGGAAAGACCGCACCGTTTTGTTCAAAAGCCCAAACCCATGACTTGTAGTGCAGCGGCATCGTGTCGGCGATTGTGCCATCGCAGTCAAAGATGAAGGCATTGAAGTGATAGGGTGAAAGATCGATCATGATGTATTTCATGATAGGCGGGCAAAACGGCGATGAGTCAATCCCATCGTGCATGGAGTAAGGTATGGGCGGCTTGTTTCGTGTCGCCTCAGCAACTGCCCATGCAATTGTGTTGCCGATCGTCCGGGAGTTTTTCAATATCCGCCGATCCATGAGAATTCTGCTTACAGGTATCGCGGGCTTCATCGGAGCCAGAACCGCATCACTCCTGCTCTCGCGCGGGCATGAAGTGGTCGGTGTCGATAACATGAACGACTACTACGATGTGCGCCTCAAGCAGCATCGTCTACAGGAGTTGGCCCGTGAGTCAGGACTTGAGCATCCGGTGGATGGTTTTTCCGCCTTTCAAAACGGGAGATTATCCTACCATCCGATTGATGTGGAGTCCTATGCTGCATTGGAGCCGCTGTTCGCGGATGGATTTGATGCGATTATCAATTTGGCTGCGCGGGCGGGCGTGCGCTATAGCATGGAGAACCCGTTTGTCTACCTCAACACCAACACCAAAGGGGTGCTCAATCTGGTCGAACTCGCCCGCAAGAATGGTGTGGGAAAGTTGGTGCAGGCATCCACGTCTTCGCTCTACGCCGGGCAGCAGATGCCCTTTCATGAAGACCTGCCTGTAAATACCCCGATTTCACCCTATGCCGCATCCAAAAAGGCTGCGGAGGCGATCGCCTACACCTACCACCATCTGTATGGTTTGGATGTTTCGATCCTGCGATACTTTACCGTATTTGGACCTGCCGGCCGGCCTGACATGAGCCCGATCCGTTTCATCCGCTGGGTCGATGAAGGCACCCCCATCACGCTTTTTGGAGACGGTACTCAATCCCGGGACTTCACTTATATCGACGACATCGCTGAGGGCACCATTCTTGCGCTCAAACCTCTCGGATATGAGGTGATCAATCTGGGAGGCGGAAACGAACCGGTGACCATCAATGCTTTCATCCAGCGCATCGAAGGACACCTTGGCAAGAGAGCCAGGATTGATCACAAACCTTTCCACAAGGCGGATATGATGGACACTTCGGCAGCGATCGATAAGGCCCGTCGTCTTCTCGACTGGAGCCCGAAGGTCGATGTCTGGGATGGATTGAAGCGCACTATTGATTGGTATCTTGCCCAACCATGGATGCGCGACATCACACTGTGATCTACCTGAGATCCTCCTGCGATTGAAACGATGACCCGAAAAACGATCGGATGGTTGATGCTCCTGTCCCTTGTTGTGTTTGTTGGCATCGGGATCTGGAAGACCCGTGTGGCCCAGGATGCGCCGACCTGGACATTTGAGAGACGCCCCGAAGGAATCATGGGCACCGAGTGTCTGCTGCGAGTAGTGGTGGATCGGGAGATGAGCGCGCGCGCTGAACAAATTTTGGATGCAGCTGAGGCGCGCATACGATTTGTGGAGGCGGTTGCGAGCAACTGGATCGATAGCTCCGAGCTGTCGAGGCTCAATTCAGCTCCTGCTCTTGAGAAGATCCAACTGTCGTCGACGCTCTCCAGTATTCTCAAAGAGAGCCAATCGGTGTTTGCCTTGTCCGAAGGCGCCTTTGATGTGACCTGTCGTCCATTGATCGTGCTCTGGAAAGACGCCGGCCGGCTCGGTCAGGTTCCGGATGAGTCCGCGATTGCGGAGGCCAGAGCCTCCTCACGATGGGACCTGGTTTCCTGGGTTGATGATGGTCTGATCAAACGGGAAGCTGGCGTGTGTTTTGATCTTGGCGGGGTGGCGAAGGGATTTGCGATGGATGAGGCTGTGGATGTCATGATGCGGCTTGGTGTGGCAGGAGCCTTGGTCGATATTGGCGGTGACCTTAAGACAGCCGGTCGCTCATCTGCACAGGATGGGATATGGTCGGTAGATGTGCGCGATCCGGATGGGGAAGGTGTGATCGGAACACTCCGGGTTTCCGGGGGTATGGCCGTTTGTACCAGCGGTCACTACGCACGGTTTGTGACCATCGCAGGCAAACGCTACAGCCACATACTGGATCCCCGGAGCGGCATACCTGTGGATAACGTGCCTTCGGTGACGGTTCTCGGCAATTCGGCGATGAGCGTGGATGCATGGGCGACGGCCCTTTCGGTTATTGGTGAGCCTGGTCTGGAGCGGCTTCCCGCAGGAATGCAGGCCGTTATCGTGAGAAGGAAAACCGCCGCCGATGGTTCCCGCTGGATCACGACCCCTGGAGTGGATTTCACTCCGACTTTGGATTCAGTCCATCCATAATTGGCTCGATTGATCCCTCGAAAGGAATGTGGTTTTCGGTTGAATTGTGGGACTGGAGGATCATGTTTGTTGGCTATGAGTCGAATCCTGTTGTGGTTTTTGTCGGTGGCTGCAGCCAGCATGCTGGCATGTGAAGCTGGAATTGAATGGAAACAAACCAATCTTTCTTTCAAAGCACGGCCGGGTGAAGATCTGCTGCGGGCTCAGTATGAGTTTTCGGTGAGTGGATCGCCCGTGACCATTCTCCGGACTCAGGCGACCTGCGGATGCACCACTGCGATGCTCGAGAAGGATCGTTATCTCCCTGGTGAGACTGGCGTCATTGAAGTGGTGTTTGACACGCGGAACCGGGCGGGAGTGCAGCGCAAGTCGGTTTTTGTGGATACGGATGACCCGGAGTCGCCGCGATCCGAGTTGGTTCTTGAAGTGTATATCCCTCAGATTCTCCGCATGGACCCGCGCTTTATCTACTGGGATAAAAACCTGGATGAATGGGCGACGAAAACGATAGTTCTCAATGTGGACGTTGAGGAGGCGGTGATGCTTGAATCGGTCTCATCCGACACCTCCCAACTGCAGGTGGAAGTGGAGAATGGTAAGGCTGATGGTGAATGGCTGGTGCATGTGACTCCAGTGGTTCCGGACGGGGAGCTTCCTTTCTTCCGTGCGGTGATCACATGCACTGTTCGTGTGGGTGATAAACAGGATGGAGAGGTTCGACATTTCCTGGCCTACGCTTTCATGAAGGAATACTAAGAGGTGGGAGGACGTAACCAACAGGCACAGGCATCGGGAGTCGGGCAGCCGCACGGTATGAGGTGCATTGCTGATACTATCAAAGGGAGCTTCCTGTTGATGGCTTGTGGGGTGGTGGTGGCACTCGTGGCGTGGATGATGCGACCGGATGGCTTTCCACCTGCGGTCAATGAACCGGCACCGGATCCAAGGCTGGTTTCCGGGGACACCGTGCATCAATGGACCGAGCCCGTTTTGTGGGTGGTAATGGACGGTGCTCAATCCGGACACCACGGCCGGATGGAAGGGGAAGTCATCATCGTGAGTCCTGATCATTTCGAAGATGGCTTGGCGGATCTTCTCGGAAAATGGAACCCGGGATGCCGGATCGTGATCATTTGCGCCGGATTGGACTGTGAGGCCTCATTGGATCTGGCCGGACGGTTGAGAGCAGAAGTCGGGCTTCCCGATGTGTATGTGATGGGGAAAGGAGTGCCATGATCGGGATCAACGGGCTACGCCGATGGATGGATCCTGTTCTGATGCTGGTACTCGGCGGGATATTCGTGTATTCGGGCATGATCAAACTCGCCGATGCCAATTCGCTATTTAATGACATCCTGGCATACCGTATCGTCGGGCGGGAGCTGGCGTATCCCATAACTTTCTTTTTGCCGGCCTTTGAGCTTGTGTGCGGGGTGGCATTGTTCATCCCGAAATTGAGACGTCCAGCGTTGCTATGGATTTCTATTATGCTGTTGGTCTTCATGCTGGCTATTCTGTCGGCATGGATGCGGGGCATTGATGTGTCTTGCGGATGCTTCGGAAGCACAGATGACGGTGTTGCGTCCTATGATCCTCTGGCTTGGATAATGCGGGACGCCGCGATGCTGGCGGTGGCCGGTTGGCTGTGGTTATCGCGAAAAAGCCAGTAGCTTTCACTCAACCTTCATGAGTTGAGTTCGATCAGGTTGAGGGCATGTACGAAAACGTGATCCAATAAGGGCTCATGATCTTCTTTCGAATGGGAAGATAGATCCTTAACGAAAATTCAGAATCCGCTGAGGGATGGATTAAGAATACCCCTCTATGATGATTCTGTATGATTAAACCAGGCACAGACGGTGCCATGCATGCGGATGGGGCATCTATCCGGTTGATGGATGTTGTACAATTCTACAGTCCCATCAGTGGCGGTATCCGGAGATATGTGGAGGATAAATCCCGTTTCCTGGCCATGGAGGACTCAGCATCCCATTGTGTGGTGATCCCCGGAAAGACTGCGGATGAATGGATGCTCGATCGAACCCGTTTTGTGCAGATCGCCTCACCCGCGATGCCAGGATCTAAAAGTTACCGGCTCCTTCTCGATAACAAGCGATTGAGTGCCGTGATGGACGATTTCAGGCCCCATGTGATCGAGCTTGCGGACCCATTTCAGAATGCGTGGGCAGCGACTGCATGGGCCCGGCGAAATGGGGCCCGAACGGTTGGCTTTTACCATTCCGATTGTCCACGGTCCTGGGCTGGATGGGTGTCACGAAAGCTGGGACGTCCTGCCGGAAACCTGAGTCAACAAGTGATTGGATCCTATCTGGGTGCCATTCTGGGAAGGATGGATGCGCTCTTTACCGCATCACGCAGGTTTGATCGCTACTGGAGTCAGCACTTGGATATTCCGGTGTTTCACACTCCTTTGGGGTTTGACGACCGTATCTTTCATCCGGCCGAACGCACGGATGCATTGCGGAACCGCATCGGGGCCTCTCCGGAAGCGCCGCTTCTGGTCTTTGCCGGAAGGTTGGCTCCGGAGAAACGCCTTCACCTCATGATTGAAGCCTATGCACGGTTGGTCCAGGATGGAAGTCCTGCCCGTTTGCTGATCATCGGAGACGGTGAAGACAAGCCAAGGTTGAAGGCCTTGGAAATGGAGATGGGCGTTCGGATAGATTGGCTCCCCTATGAGGCTGATCGTGCAAAATTGGCTGAGGTCTACCGTTCTTGTGATGGATTTGTTCACACTGGAAGAGGGGAGACATTTGGACTGGCTGTGATTGAGGCTGCGGCATGCGGGTGTCAGGTGGTCGCATTCAGCGGATCCGGATTGGAGGATGCGGCAGCTTGCAATAATTACTCCAGATTGGTAAAAGAGGGAGATATGGGAGGGTTTGTAGACGCGATTGCCGAAATCATCCGCCACCCTCTTTCCCTTGAAGAAAAATCGATGGAATGGCAACGCATGTGCATGAGTCACTCCACCCGTGCCGTATTTGGACGGAATTTGGGTTATTACCGGAGCCTGTGTCATGGGCAGAATGACTCTAGAATCCCGGGTGTGCCGGTGCCCCATCCCAAAGCTGTTATGCCGCAGATGGAGAAGGTGTTGAATGTCGGATAAAACCCAGAATCGGGAGTCTGTGCTTCCAGAATCGATTGATCCCGGGAGCTTGATTCCGGGGGAACCGATCACTGCAGGGGCTGGTGATGACACGGTTGCGCGTTTTTCGTTGAACATTCCGATTCAAAATATGTGGAGAATCGGGATCGGTTTGCTCTGTGCCTTGCTGGCTTTGGTAGTGGTGGCGAAGTTGAATGGGGAGTCGGTTGATTGGAGCAGGATGAGCGAAATTTCACCTGTTCTGACTGGGGGGCTCTTCCTTATGATTGCTCTCGCGTGGATTTGCAACGGGCTGAGAACCTGGCTTATGGCAAGAACCCTGGGTTACCCGATGGGCTTAGTGCGGGCGATCGGGATTACTTTGTCCTCCGAGTTTGCAATTGCAGCGACGCCTGGCGGAGTCGGAGGAGTAGGGGTGAGGGTCTTGTTGCAGAAACGTCAAGGTATTCCGGCGATGAAATCCATGGCGATGTTTGGGACGGATGTCGCTGCAGATTCCATTTTCTTTGCATTGTTGGCTCCCTTTGGATTAGCCGCGCTTTTGGGTATCGAGCCTATCTCAAAATGGGCCGGAATCGCGTGGGCGGGCGCTCTCAGTTTTCTGAATCCGGTCGACGGTTACACATCTTGGATACTGCTAATGTTGGCCGGCTCAGTTTGTTTCACGGTTTGGTGGCTCCGGCATCTTCGACACCGGCGTCAGGCCAAGGGAAGCGGACGTATTCACCGATATGCCCATGCAGCAGGGGAACGGTTCCGGCATTGGACGGACTCGATGGGCGACCTTTGGTTTAGAAATAAGAGAGTCTGTGCTCTGGTTGTCGTTATAGCATCGATTCAATGGACGTGCCGATACGGGGTTCTGGTGCTACTGCTAAATGCAATGGGAGTATCGATGGATCCACTCGCTCTCTTTTTGCTTCAGGGTAGCCTGTTCGCTCTGTCTCTTGTCGTCGTCATTCCCGGAGGAGGAGGCAGCGTGGAGTTGCTCTCATCGCTGATTTTGAATCCGATGATGGGAAGCAGTGCTTTGGTCGTGGTTGTGTTGTGGCGTTTCTTCACCTACTACCTTTACTTGCTGGGAGGGGGTATTGCGTTTGTTCTGCAAGCATTTATCCCAAGCCGGGCTTCAATGGGACGGGTTGCTGATCCGGTGTCGGAGTCTGTTTCCTGATGCTGAGTGAGTGGACTTGGGTGTGTTTCAAACAGATGCTCTGCCCAACGGATGGTTATCCGATCTCTGACTCTCCTTGGGCGACGCAGACTGCGAGCGGGGGCATCTGAGTAAGTTCGCGATCCATCCCGTCGATAGAATCCGCGCAAAAAAAAGCTACCGGGTCTACCGGTAGCCTTGCAAATGTATCCACTTTGGAGTCGTGATTCTATTCTCCCGAACAGCCAGATCCAGCGGGATGCTCTTTGTCTTACAATACTCCCTTGAGCTTGGATCCAGCCTTGAACTTGACAGTCTTGGCGGCAGGAATCTTGAGCTTGGCCTTGGTCTTGGGGTTGACGCCTGTGCGAGCAGCCCTCTGACCTACGCTGAAGGTTCCGAATCCGATGAGTTGCACTGCGTCACCCTTCTTGAGGGAAGCCTTCACAGATTCCATGAAGCCGTCGAGGGCTTTTTCTGAATCCTTCTGGGTCAATCCGGAGTGCTTTGCGATGGACTCGATCAGTTCTGATTTATTCATAGGTGTGTGATGAGGATTATTGGTTGAGATTAATTACTCTGCTACCTTTTGGGGATAGAATCTAGGCGTAGCATTCATCAAGCCGTTGAATTGTTCAAGTCCTTAATGCGAAAAAATGGCTTCCAAGCCTCATTTTCAGGGCGTTTTCGGCCTTTTTTTTGATTTTTCGGTTCAAATCCGACCATTTTTGCCACGCACATGTATCAAGACGGGCAGATTCAACCTTCGGAATCGGCACGGACAGGACGTTCGAGGATGAGATCGTAGTCCGAGAAAGCGTGTTTATGGTAAAACTGAATGGCCGTGGAATTTCCTGCGGAAACGCGGACCGAAATTTTCCCGTATCCTTCATGATTGCACCAATTGAGAAAGGCGTCGAACAACAAGTGCCCGACCGATCGACCCCGGGCATGGGGTTGAACGAAGAATGTATCGAGTTCGGCCATGCGGGCTGAAATACGGTGGGCCGGGTAATCCGCCTCTCCGCCCGTTATAAATCCGAGTAATTTGTGGTTTTCATCTTCTGCCAGAATGACCACCCCGCTGCTGACAATCCGATCAAGGTAGAACCCGGATCCAAGCGGAGAATGGGTCCAATCGAGGTCCAGTGACGGGTCGAATGCGTGATCGAAGCGGAACAGTGCCGAATCGAGCGCAAGAATCGCATCCAGGTCCGACGCGTTGGCCGGCCGGGTTTTTATGATGTGAGGTTCTTTTTCCATTGTGCAGGATGACAACTGTGCTTCAATCGCACCTTTGATGCAACATCATCGTTGGAACGAATTGCTTCATGAAACCTTATTTGCTGGTAACTGATCACCCTGAGCGCTGGAGAGAAATTCTTCCGGGGGCGTCCCTCATCTCTGCGAGTGCCTATTTTACGGACAGTGAATACGCTGGCAACAAGACGGCCAGAGTGATCAATCTCTGTAACTCATACCGTTATCAGAGCAAGGGATACTATGTTTCATTGGTTGCTGAAGCCCGCGGGCACAGGCCGCTGCCAGCCATCGAAACCGTGAGGGATACCCGTCAGCCGTCCATCATCCGTTTGCTGTCTTCCGATATTCAGGATGTGATCCACAAGTCCTTTCAGAATTGGAAGGATGATGTGTTTGAGCTGCGGATTTACTTTTCAAGGACGCCCGAAAAGGCCTTCGAGAAATTGGCCCGGCAGATGTACAATCTTTTTCCGGCTCCTTTGCTGAAGACCCAATTCAAGAAGACGGAGGACGGGTGGACGCTGGTGAATGTCAGCATGCTTTCACTAACACAGGTTCCATCGCAGGAACGCCCATTTATGAAGGACGCTGTGGAGCGTTTCGTAGGCGGGCATGGGGTGAGCGTCAGGCGCAAACACTTTTCGAGATACAGCCTTGCGATTCTCTACGATCCCAAGGATCCGGCAGAGAAGGCGTCCGATCAGAAAGCGATCCAGAATTTTGTGCAGGCTGCGGAGGCCTTGTCCATTGACTGTGAGTTGATCGGGCAGGACGACTACGGAAAAATCGCCGAATTCGATGCGTTGTTTATCCGCGAGACAACCGGAGTGAACCACTATACCTATCGATTCGCCCGAAAGGCCGAGCACGAAAACCTGGTCGTGATCGATGACCCGAAGTCCATTCTCAAATGCGCCAACAAAGTGTTTTTGGCTGAGATTCTTTCCCGCTTGAAAATTCCGATTCCAAAAACCGTTTTGATCGACCGGGAGAATCATGCACAGGCCATTGAGCAGCTCGGGTTTCCAATCGTGTTGAAAAAGCCTGATTCCTCTTTTTCACAAGGAGTGAAGAAAGCAGAAAACCTCAAGCAATGGGAGACTGAGCTCGCTCACATGTTTGAAAGCTCGGATCTGGTGGTGGCCCAGCAATTCATCCCGACCGAGTTCGACTGGAGGATAGGCGTGCTCAACCGTAAGGTCCTCTATGCCTGCCGTTACTATATGGCTCCAAAACACTGGCAGATCTACAACCGGACGAGTGCCCGCAATACCCGCGTTGGAAAGTCGGAAACCGTTCAATTGGAGGAGGTTCCGTTGATTGTTCTCAACACCGCTCTCAAGGCTGCCAATGCCATCGGAGACGGGTTATATGGGGTTGACATCAAGCTGGTGGGTTCCCAATGCATGGTTGTGGAGATCAATGACAACCCGAGTATTGATAGTGGAGTGGAGGACAAGGTGCTCAAGGGCCGGCTTTACTCGGCTGTCATGGAAGAGTTTTTCAGGCGGATGGAACTCAAGGCCACGGCTTCATCGACTCCGTCAGGAAGCGGTAACGGCCGGGCTCGCAAAAACCAGACGCTTCCAATCCCCGGCGAAATAGGAGAGGTAGGGGTGTCCTGATCGGGCATCGTTTAATTCTATAATAGAAGGGAATCGGTATTTCATGACAACGAACGGATATGTTCAGGCCAACACCATGGGCAGGCTCCATGATGCAAGGGAGGCATCACTGTCTCCTCTGGACCGTGGGTTTCTCTATGGTGATGCGATTTACGAAGTGTGGAGAACCTACGACAAGGTTCTTTTCGCGATGGAAGCACACTGGGAACGGTTGAACCGTTCGGCAGCGGGGATCGGGATGACCATGCCGTTGACTTCAGAGTCCGTCATGCCGGAAATCCGCCGAACGGTTGATGCGTGGAGAGCGCATACCGGAATGGATTCTGAGGTTTATGTGCGACTCCAGGTATCGAGGGGCGCGGGTGAGATCGGGTTAAACCCGACCTATTCTGAGACTCCGAATTGGGTGATTTTGGTAAAAGCGCTTCACGACCTCAGTCCAGCCGCTCTCGACAAGGGATACTCGGTTGGAATCTCGCGGTCGGTCAGGCGCAATCCACGCTGGGCGCTTTCGCCCGAACTCAAAACCGGAAACTACCTTAACAACATCATGGGGTTTGCGGATGGACTTGAACAACGCAGAGACGAGGTTCTGATGCTCAATGGCGAGGGATTGCTCACAGAAGGGACCACCCGTAATATCTGGCTGGTCCTCGAGGATCGTGTCGCAGGTCCGCGACAGGAGGATGGAATACTGGGTGGGGTAACCCGCAGCATCCTGCTCAGGCATGCGCGGGAGTTCAGCACCTTGCCGTTCACAGAGGAACCACTTCACGAGGATATGCTTTCAAAAGCACGTGAGGCCTTCTTTTCTTCTACTACACAGGATGTCCAGCCGGTGTCCTGCGTGGACAGCATCGCATTCAAAACCGGACCGGAGACGATCACCCGGGCGATCAAGAGTCGCTTTCGTGAATGGATTGCCGAATACACCCGCTCACATCCCCAATGGAGGGTGGATTCTTGAGTTTCCTCTCTTTCCCCGCATTGGCTTTGTTTGACCTGTGGTCAAAATATCAGCTCCCTTCTTTGCAAACTCTTGACATCCGGGAGCGTGGAAGGTTCATATCTACAATTTTCACAATTTCCACACACAAAGGATCTCTATGGTCTCCTCACAATTATTGACACTCGCCGCAGGTCAGGCTCCTCAGCAAAGTAACCCGTTGTTCATGCTTGGCTTTTTCGCTCTGATGTTCGGAGGCATGTATTTCCTGATGATCGCACCCCAGCGCAAGAAACAGAAGGAGCATGAAGAGATGGTGAAAGGGCTCAAGGCCGGGGATGAGGTTTTGACTGCGTCCGGCATCTACGGGAAAATCAACAGCGTCAAGGATGGCCGTATCGTGGTGACGATCGGCGAGTCCACAAAGGTCGAGATGAGCCCGGCATTTGTTCAACAAAAAATCGTGCGGGCGGAAAAGAAAGATAAGGCATAAGATCCAACTTTTTCGAAACATCTGAATCAGATCAATTTTTCAAAACCCCAAACTGAATGAAGAAGCGTATTATTTGGAAACTTGTTGTATCCGCGATGATCATTGCGTGGTCAGTCATGAGTCTGGTCCCGATCAGCGACATCGATTTTGCGGAATACCTCGAGAAAGAAGTCAGCGCGAACTACAGCGAGTTTCAGATACTCTTGGATGAAGCCAAGACGGTGATCTCGGAGGATAAGAATGTCAACTCCGTCTATGTCGCTCTCAGTCAGCTTGTTGCGGAACAGAAGATCGACCTTCGCAAGTTTTTCCCGCACATCAATCTTCGGGACATCAAAAATATCGAACGCAGCAACGAGATCCTTCTTAAGCATTTGTTGGCGACGAGCCGCGGAAAGATCAAGAAGGGTCTGGATCTGCAGGGTGGGGTGTCTTTCACGCTCCAGGTTGATGAGTCGGCAATTTCTGACAAGCAAAGCTATGAGCTTCAGGAGCAGCTCTCCAAGGCGATCGATATCATGGAAAAGCGGGTCAATGGACTCGGTGTGAGTGAGCCGGTCATCCGTGCAGTCGGAGACAGCCGCATCGAGATTCAGATTCCCGGACTGAGTGTGCGTGAAAATCCTCAAGTGATTGATGCGGTAAAGAAACCTGCCCGTTTGGAGTTCCGTCTCGTTCACCGCGACCGCACGCCTCCCGCAACGGCCGAATCGATGGCCGGCACTGACATTCCACCTGCAGGTTACGAGAAACTCCTCATGGAGCGGGAAGACCGCAAGACCGGTGAAGTGCAGTATATTCCATACTACGTGAAACGGGTTCCCGAAGCCACGGGCGAGATAGTGGCCCGCTCGGTTCCGACCATGGATGAAACCGGCGGGTTTAAGATCAACATGCAGTTCACGGATGAAGGGAGCGACCGTTTTGCCAGGATCACCGGTATGATCGCGGCTGAAAACCGCCGGCGCGAGCAGGAAACCGGTGCGGCAAATCCAGGACAACTTGCCATCGTGCTTGACGGGATTCTCCACAGCGCACCAACAGTCCGCGACGAAATCCGCGGAGGAGGTGCCGAGATCAGCGGCGATTTTACGCAGCGCGAAGCAATTGAGCTTTCGAATGTGCTGAATAACCCGTTGGCAGTTGAGTTGGCAGTGGCCGAAATGTATGAGGTCGGGCCTTCACTCGCAGAGGACGCAAGGGATGCCAGTATCCGGGCCGCACTCCTCGGTGGCTCGATGGTCATGATCTTCATGGTCGCTTACTATGGTCTCGGAGGGATCGTAGCCGTCATTTCGGTTGCATTCAACATCGTGATCCTGCTTGGCGTTCTCGCCAGTTTCGGTGCCACGATGACCCTGCCTGGCGTGGCCGGGGTGGTGCTCACTATCGGTATGGCCGTTGACGCAAATATCCTCATTTTTGAACGTATCCGCGAAGAACTGCGTGCCGGAAAGAACACGGTCAACGCGTTGCGCGGTGGCTATGAAAAAGCGCTTTCGACTATTGTGGATGCGAATGTGACGACCCTGATCACATCCATGATCCTGATCTGGATGGGAAGTGGACCGATCAAAGGATTCGGAGTGACACTAGCAGTCGGTATCGGAGGCACGCTGTTTTGCTCCCTCATCGTGAGCCGGTTGATTCTGGAGGTTCTGGTGGAAGGACTGAAAGTGAACCGGATTCTCGGATTCACGCTCCTGGGAAACACGGCTTTCGATTTCATGAGATTCCGGGTTCCCGCATTCATCGTGAGCTGGTCTATTGTGCTGATCGGCTTTGGACACCTCCTCATAAGTAACGATCGCATCTTTGGTATCGATTTTGTGGGTGGGGATGAACTCACGGTTGAGTTCCAGGAAAAAATCGCCATGAGCGACTTCCAAACGGTGGCACAGGCCGAGAACGCCGGTGAAGTCAGTGCGGTTTATCAGACGCTGATTGGCGACAACAAGTCGATCATCAAGATCCAGACTGAGATTGGACAGGGAAATCGCTATTTCGATGCACTCCATGCGGCCTTTCCGGATGCCGGTCTCAAGCTGATTGGGGAGAATACGATTGGTGCTTCGGTCAGCAAAGACATTCAGCGCCAAGCGTTTGTTTCCGTTCTGGTGGCTTTGATGGGCATTCTGCTATACGTAGCTTTGCGGTTTGAAGTTGGATACGGTGTGGGTGCGGTCATCTCGCTGGTGCACGACTTGTTCATGACACTCGGTGTATTTGTGTTTGTGGGAGGTCAATTCACCGCCCCGATGATCGCAGCCGTGCTCATGGTTATCGGTTATTCGATCAACGACACCATCGTTATATTTGACCGTATCCGTGAAGAACTTGGATTGCGTCCCGGGATGAGTCTCTATGACGTGATCAAGCTCTCGATCAACGCCACCCTTGGTCGAAGCATTCTGACAAGCTTCACAACCTTCATTTCGGCTCTTGCTCTTTATATTTTTGGGGCCGGCGTGATCACCGATTTCGCGTTCATATTCATGACCGGTATCATTACGGGAACCTTCTCCTCGATCTTTATCGCGAGCCCGATCTTCTACTGGTGGCACAAGGGTGACCGTAAGCATGTGGAAGAGCGCGAGCTTCTGCCAAAGTATGAATGGCAGAGCAGTTCAAAGGCTGCAGATTGATCCCTTTTCCGACTCCGCCCGAATTGTTGCATTCGTTGAATTGGACAGCTCAACCGGTATCAGAGGATGACCTGAATCGGGTCCAGCGCAGCTTGGGCTGTGGCAGGATTACCGCAACTCTTCTCTGCCAGCGCATCAATGGTGATGAGCGGGAGATGCGGAAATTCCTGGCTCCACGTTTGTCGGGTATCTCCGATCCATTCTCCATTCGGGGAATGGATCAGGTGGTCTCACGCGTGTTGCGGGCCCGCATCAATCGCAAACGCATCCACGTATTCGGGGATTACGATGTGGACGGAGTGTCCAGCACGGTATTGATGGTGCAGGTGTTGAGCGAAATCGGATGTTCGGTTTCCTATTCGATGCCCCGAAGGAACGAAGAGGGTTACGGGTTAACCTTGTCGCATGTCGAAAAAGTGGTCTCGGAGCTTCCGGTCGACATCTGGATGGCCTTGGATTGTGGCTCAAACGCTCATGCATCGATCCGGTTTCTTCAGGAAAAAGGTGTGGATGTGATCGTGATTGATCACCATCAGGTGCGTAACGGGTTACCGGACAAGGTGATGATGATCAACCCGCACACCGATGGTTGCGAATGTCGTGGGCAGCTCAACCTATGTACAGGAGCACTGGTTTTCAAATTGATTCAAGCCCTGATGAACCGTATTCAGGATGATCCGGACGATCATTGGGAGGGAGGTGCGCTCAAAGACTATTTGGATCTCGTGGCCTTGGCGTGTGTTACCGATCTGGTCCCTCTGGTTCAGGAAAACCGGGTATTGGTTCACTTCGGACTTCAAAGGCTGAGTCGCAGCACACGTCCCGGGATTCAGGCGCTCATGGATGTCGCGGGTATCGACTACGGACAGACGCTTGATGCCAGCGATATCAGCTACAAGTTAGGCCCCCGGATCAATGCCGGAGGTCGTCTCAATGATGCGATGTTGCCGGTTCGACTGTTGCTCTCCCAGGATTTCAATTCCTGTGTCAAGGACGCTTGCGAGCTCGAAGGCATGAATCAGGAACGGCAGTTCATCGAACGCTGTGTCTATGCATCTGCTATTCAGAGTGTGGAGAAAAACGGATTGGGCGACCGCCACGGCTTGGTCCTCTACGACCCGGAATGGCACACGGGAGTGGTGGGGATCGTGTCCAACCGTCTGGTGCGTCAATTGAATCGTCCAGTGATTGTGCTTGGTAACGAAGGAGCGATCGCCAAAGGATCCTGCCGCGGAGTGGATGGCTTGGATATGGTTGAGATACTGGATCAGTGTTCAGAGTTTTTGATCGAGTGGGGTGGACATCCCATGGCTGCCGGATTGTCACTCCATCCGGACGCGGTGCCTGGTTTCTCGGATCGGTTCAACGCCTTGGTATCCCATGCGAAACCGGTGGATTCCGGCTTTCCCGTTAGGGAGAACGGCACGAAAGTGGATCTGTGGGTCACAAGGGATCAGATTGACCGGAATCTGACCGACGAGATCCGGCGTTTTGGCCCATTTGGAATTTGCAATCCTGAACCTATTCTAGGTTTGAGGAATGTGCCGGTTGCCCGTGCTCCGGTTCGCTTCGGTTCCGATCACTACAAGTTCTGGGTAGGGTTGGATCGTCATGAGTACGATTTGATATGCCTCTCTTGGAATGGGGCTTCCAATATGCCCAGTGCCGGAAAGAGCGTGGACATTCTGTTCCGCTTGAAATGGCATGAGTGGAGAGGCAAGGGATATCCCGAAGCTACTTTGGTGGAGTGGCGCTACAGTGGGGATTAGAGTTTCGCCATACCCGCATCGGCTACCTGCTCGCTGGTTATTTGGAACGATTCAGACAGTGACAGACAGCTGGAATAAGACTGTAATTACAACACTTCTCAGACAGTGTTTCCTGTCTTAAGTGATCATGATATCACAACAACGCCGCGTCCGGATGCCCTTTGTTTTGGTTCCGCCTTCGCAAAAGAAACCATATCAAAGGTATCCTCTCAGCATGTCGGGAAGCTGGTTCAGACTGTAGCGAAGGGAAGTCAGGGTGAAGGCGTTTGCGTCGGTGTCAGCCTTCAGAATGAAGTGAAGTTCAGGGCACTCCTCCCAGTATGGCATGTTTGGCATTGGGATCTTGAATGGTCCGGAGTGGACGTCTGAGGCTTCCTCTGTATCAGAGGTCGCCGTCGTCTCTTCGTCGGAATTCTCTTCTTTTTTTGGTTCGAGGCTGCCAATCATGCGCTTGGCAACATACACGGCGGCTGCCTCCGCTCTGAATTCGGAAGCCATCAATGGATCATTCTGGTGCCGGACTGGATGGGTCACTTCAGCCGGAATGTTGTGCGACATTAAGTAGTGAGCCGCAATCATGGTATGATCCCATCCGATGATTTGCTGCTGGAGGGTTAGCATCTCCTGTTCGGTGGATGGCGCCATACGGATGATCCGGTGCATCTCAGGCGTAAACGCATACAGCGCAACCAAATGTCCAACTCCATGGATCAAGCCCGAGACATAGTCAGAATCTCCCTGAGCTGAATGCTCGGAGTAGCTCAACAGCTCCCGCGTCATGATGGCGCAACCAATGCTCTGGCGCCAGAAAGAATTCCAGTCCACATCGGGAGCTTTGTCGGTGAAACGTTGCAAGTCCTCAAGCACCGGAGTCGCCAAGGCCATTTGCCGGATCTGCTTGGTTCCGAGGTAGAACACGGCATCCTGAACACTATTCACTTTTTCCGTGAACCCGAAAAATACAGAGTTCACCATCTGCAGTAGTCTGGCTGTGAGCGATGGATCCCGCCGGATGATCTCTGCAATCTGGCCGGTGTAGTCCTGATCCGCCGTCGCCAGATCCTGAAACGTCGAATTGATGCGACGGAGTGAGCCCAATCGAGGACAGGACTCAATTGACTTTCGGATTTCTGCGTCAGAAAATGGCATCGGAATTGAGCATCATAGAATCAGCAATCATCCGCTTCTTCAATTCCAAATCAAATCCCTTTGTCGAAGGGCTACTCGCTCCCCGGCAGGTATCCCTGATTGAGTTGATTGCGAATACGATTGAGCTGGTTCTTGCCTTTCTCGATTTGAATCCGGGTGCTTTCCTTCTGTCCGAGCAGCGCCAGTTTGTCGAACTCAAGCTGATCAATGAGTTTTTCGGTTTCTCCGCTGTTTGTTTGGGAGAATCCAACCTCCGCAGCTTCCTGAACTGTGATCGAGTGGGATCCCTGGTTTAGGATGAAGCCACCGGCTATGCAGAACACCGACAAGGCCAGATAGGTGAAAGAAATTTGCTCAGAGGACAAAATGCTAACGTATAGGAAAACCACACCCATGGTTTGAATCAGCAGTGAAGTGAAAACTCCTCCCGATCGTGACTGACGACTACGGGTGACAGTATGCTGATGCGCGTGGCGCGAGGGCGGACCCTTGATCGTCTTTTTCAGCGAATTGAGCTCCTTGTCGATCTTGTCCACCGACACCCCGAGACTGGCCGACTTTTCTTCCATCTCCTTGAGACTTTTCTCTGCAACTTGCTGTTGGATCCTCAGATCCGCCTGCTTTTCCGCCCAGGCTGAAGCAATTTTGGCACGGATCCTCGAGCGATCTTCCAAAGAGAGCAGCGCATTGTAGGCATTGATGGAGGCTCGCGCATTGCTTGCCAGCCGCCATGTTTCACCTGTGTGCCGGAAATAGACTGGCTTGTTCTCCAGGAAAGCCAGCATCGCATCAGCGGTGTTGGCGAAGACACGTCTCAATAATTCCGGAGTGAAATGGCTGAATTCTGCGAGCAGAGAAAGATAAGCCCGATGATCCTTCTCCGGAATGGTATGGCAAATCATCGTGTACTGCTTGAGCTTGACCATGCATTCTTCAAACAGTTTCGGCTGTTCCTGTTCCACTACAAGGCTGATCGCGAGGCGCGTTTCCCGGTCAAGTGAGTAACCATTGGGATGCTTGCCGAACAGTTTGGGATAACGACTCCGAACCCAATTCATGCATTCCTGACTTTCCCCGGGGCTGCACATCATAGCGATGGTTTCATCGTTGCATACCTTCAGCAACGCCGCCCACTTCATCCAGCGTTTTTCAACCTCGTTGAACTGGGAGAGAATGCGATGCCCCCGATCGATCAACTCCTGCGTGTTTCCAGACTGGCTTTTCCTGGTTTGGATCAAAGTGTGCAAAAGAGAAGGGTATCCCCGTGTTTCCTGGAAATACTGATGGGCTACGTTGGGATCAAAGTCGTAAGCCTCAAGCAGTCTAAGCGTCTCTTCAGCATTCAAAGGCTCCAGCCTTATCTGCACCGCCGAATTCACCAGAGACTCCCAGTTATTGAAGGTTCCAGGGATTTCGATCAGGTTGCTTTCCGACGAAATCAGTAATGAAATAACCTGCGTGGGCAGAATCGATTCAGATATCCGGTTCAGAAAGTGAGTAAAACTGCTTTTAATCGACGAGGGAATTTCCGGGTAATCGTCAACGATGAAGATGAGCCGGAGATCTTGGATCAAATTGATCCCGGACGCGAGGTTTTCAGGATTTTCAATCACTGAAAGCAGGGTATCTGCCCAATGCCGTTCCACACTTACCGTTTCACCGCGATCCGCATTCAGCGCCCGTTCTGGTGCATTGAGTGCCATGATCATGGGCTCCATGTCTCCCATGTTCGTCCGGCCCGATCCGATCAAATCACGGAAAAACGCAAAACCACTGTCATGCGATGTCGCTCCCCCGATGTGGAAGGAAACAACCGGAAGCCCCTCCTCTTGAAGGTAGCCGGAAAACTGATTCAGAAACGCGCTTTTCCCAATCCCTTCGGGACCCCATACCAAGGCAAACTGAAAATGGGCACGCGTGGAGGAACGATGCAGAAGATGCTTCTCCACCATCTGAAGTTCATTTTCGCGTCCAATGAAATACTGGGATGCCATGCAACATCGATTATCGGACTTCTGTTTCGAATCTTAACTCGTCTTTGACGATTGATCCCTCAAAATAACTGTCAGATCCATTCTCACCGAGGGATAATGAGTGGGGATAGGAACTCGGGAGCTTGCGGGTTAACGATTCGTATGACACCTTGAGCATCCATACCGCAGGACGGTTTGTGCGGCAGCGTCTCATCCATTTAACAACAAGAACCCTCATCAACTATGAATCCATCCGAAAACAGTTTGTGGAAAACAATCAAGGAATACCGTGATATCCGATTCGAGTCCCTCGGAAACGAAGGCATTGTCAAGATAACGATCAACCGGCCCTCTAAACGGAATGCTTTTCGTCCTGAGACCGTCCATGAGATGATGGACGCGTTTTCGATTGCAAGGGATGATGGCAGGGTAGGGGCCATTCTACTCACGGGAGCAGGGCCTCATACTGACGGAAAGTATGCGTTTTGTTCGGGAGGGGATCAAAGCATCCGTGGACATGCCGGCTATGTTGATGCCGACGGAACCCCGCGCCTCAATGTTCTGGATCTTCAGAAGATGATTCGCTCCATACCCAAAGTCGTCATTGCTCTCGTTGCAGGTTATGCGATCGGAGGCGGTCACGTGTTGCATGTGGTGTGTGATCTTTCCATTGCGGCCGACAATGCCATATTCGGACAAACCGGGCCAAGGGTAGGGAGTTTCGACGGCGGATTCGGCTCAAGTTTCCTCGCACGTTGTGTCGGGCAGAAAAAGGCGAGGGAAATCTGGTACTTGTGTAGGCAATACTCTGCACAAGAGGCGCTTGATATGGGTTTGGTCAATACGGTGGTTCCGGTAGGCAAACTGGAGTCGGAAGGCATCCAATGGGCACGGGAAGTCATGGAAAAAAGTCCGTTGGCAATCCGTTGCCTGAAGTCTGCTTTCAATGCCGAGTTGGACGGACAGGCAGGGATCCAGGAACTGGCTGGAAATGCTACCTTGCTATACTATCTGAGTGACGAAGGATCCGAAGGGAAAAAAGCTTATCTGGAAAAGCGTCGGCCAAATTTCATCAAATTCCCATGGCTTCCGTAATCATTCATCAAATATAAGTCGCATTTTACATCAGTTTGCATCAATATATACCATTATTATGAGGATAACAGTGGATATTGAAGAATCGACGCTCAGGGAATTGCTGGAGTTGACCGGAAATCGCAAGATGAGTCCGGCTGTGTCGGATGCGGTGGAAGGCTATGTCAAACGCCTGAAAGCGAGCCAATTTGGAAAGAGGATTCTGTCGGGGACCTACGATTCTGACCAAGCCATGCATGGATCTGCGGTGGGAGATTTTAATGCCGACTGAAAGATGACAATGCAAGGACTCGTCAATAGTGAATCCAATCCGGATGCCAGGGATTGCCGTGATAAGGTTCTGTTGGACCTTAGCGTATGGAGATCGGCACTTGGATTGCCCGATGGCCCTCCGGTTCAACAGGTGACCCGATTGGTGCTCGGAAACCTGCTCGACGACTACAGGGTGATGGTAAACGACTGGGTCTACTTTTCACTGTTGCGAGAAGCTCCAGAGAAATGGAAGGCGGAATGGATGGTCTATCTGGATGCGATTCCGCGGCTACCGCTCAAAAAGACCACTTTGGACATAGCACTCCAGTTGACCTGGGAACTCAGGAAAAACGGCTTCTCGCTGAACCCCCAATCCGCAATCAACGCTGCCCAGTCGCTACAGTATCAGATCCCGCTCTATACGCTGGATCCGCTTCATGAGGTGCTCGGAAGATACCGGAAAGTCAGAATCTTCAAGCCATGAAAATTCTACCGGAGAACGGACAGCAGTTTTTCGGTGCTTTGCCGGATATTGTCCTTCCATCTCAACCCGATGATGGGCTGGCCGGTTTCGGCATCGTTGAATGGAAGCAATTCATCGTCGTCCACTAAAAACCTGTAATCGACGGTGAGTTCTTCTCCGGCCTTTATGTCCCTTGCGGCAAAAACGAAGCCCAGGTGCCACAGCCCATTGGGAGAAAAACTGTGATTGATGTTGCATTCGTCGGGCCAATCCGCGCTGACGGTGTAGAAGCGTTCGAACCACCTCACGGAGGAAGTGTCTTCGATGCTTCCAGGCTCAAAAGCCAGTTTTTCCTGGAGCGAATAGACGCGATCAATGCGATCCGGTGAAACGATCACAGCGCCCTGACAGACGTCAACTGTGAGAAAAATACCACGACCGGCACCCGGAATACGGGATCCATCGACACGATACGGAATCGTAAACATACGTTTGATTTGGGATTGGTGAGAAACAAAAGAATACTGTGACATTACCGTGGATGCCGGTTCAAATGAAAAGTGTTTTCCCGGGAGCAAAAGAATGAAAGCAATCTGCGCACAATAAATATTATGTCTAATTCCGGTTTGTCGGGATTCCCTCTGGTTCCATCCTTGGCAATTTTGTAACGCCCAACAATACCTGCGCCAGTTGGTTGCAATCGTCGGGAATCCTCTATCGTTAGATTGTAATATTCAGCGGTTCACTATCCATGTGGGATTTGGAATCCGTTGGATTCAACCAGCTATCCAAGATCCACCAACAATCCGTATCTCATGAAGTCCAAACTTTCCCTTTCGCTGTTCACCTTAGCATGGATGATATCCGTTATGGCGTTATCCACTACCCACCTTCATGCTGAGGAATCGGGTCCGGTTGCTGCATGGGGCACTGTCTTTTCTGTAGCGCTCAAGCAATCGGAGGAATCCGGAAAGCCTGTGTTGGCGAATTTCACGGGCTCGGATTGGTGCGTATGGTGTGTTAGGCTCAAGAAGGATCTGTTCGACACTCCGGAGTTTGTGACGTTTGCGGACCAGGCGTTGGTGCTGCTTGAGGTGGATTTCCCTTCCCGGAAGCCGATTGATCCGGATCTTGCCGCCGCCAACCGTGAACTTGCCGAAAAATTCGGAGTGGAAGGCTTTCCCACCCTTCTGATACTGGATGGAAAAGGCAATGAACTGGGTAGGCATGTCGGATATTTCAAAGGAGGCGTGGAAGCGTTCAGCTCCTACATCCGCTCGCTCACCGATAAGTCAAAGCCCTGACTTATTCGTCTGCTGATTCTGCATCTTCGAGATCGGACTGGGATTGCTCCCAGTCCTTCATGGCGCTTTCGATTTGATATTTTACTCTCTCGTAGGCTTCCATGTCCGTCTTCAGGTCGGGTCTTCCCGAAAAGAATTCCGGATTCTTCATTTTTTCCTCCCAATCCAAAAGCGTCTTCTCCAGGGCCATAACGCGGCTTTCCGCAGAGCTGACGGCCTTTTTGAGAGGCCCGAGCCTTTGGAGCTTTTCGGCTTTCGCCCTTCTCACATCTTTGGCAGACGATCCGCCTGTGGTGTTCTTGCGGCTGTTGTTTGATTTGCTATCCAAGGCCTGATCTTCTTCAATTTTTGCCAGATAGGCCGATACATTACACCAGAACATCCGGTGGGCCATGGGGCTGATCTCCAGGGTTTGGGTGACGAGAGGATCGAGGAAGTCCCGGTCGTGGGAAATGATCATGAGCGCACCAGAGTATTCCTTCAAAGCATCCTGTAGGATCTTTTTTGTAGCAATGTCGAGGTGGTTTGTGGGTTCGTCCAGAACCATCAGGTTGCATGGTTTCAGAAGCATTCGGGCGAGGGCCAAACGGTTCTTCTCCCCACCACTTAGCACCGCGACTTTTTTGAATGCGGCATCTCCCGAAAACAGAAATGAACCGAGAACGTCCCGTGTGCGTTGTTCGGGTGCACCCGAGATCAAGGCCGATTCAAGAACCGAATGATCCGGATTCAGTTGGTCTGTCTGGTGTTGGGCAAAGTAACCGATGATGGTTTTGGAACCAACATGGCGATGGCCACTTTGATACGGTTCCTCTCCGGCGATGATCCGCGCCAAAGTCGATTTTCCGGCTCCGTTGACTCCGACAACGGCAACCCGCTGCCCTTTTTCCAGTTTGAGGTCGAATCCACTGAAGAGGGTTAGACTGCCATACGATTTATGGATCTGATCCAGTTGGATCAGCAACTGGTGGGAAGGCGGGGTTTCTGCAAATCGAAATCGAAGGGACGCTTCATCCTGTTCGATCTCGATGCGCTCAACTTTCTCGAGTTGTTTGATCCGGCTTTGAACCTGACTTGCTTTGGTTGCCTTTGCCCTGAAGCGGTCAATGAAATCCTGAGTCTTTTCGATCTGCCGATCCTGATTGGCCTTCAACGCAATCAGTTGCGCCTTTCTAAACGCACTCTCCCTTTCATAGTACGTGAAGTTGCCCGCGTAGACATCCAAATGCCCTCTGCTGAGAGCAAATGTTTTTTTGGTCAGCGAATCCAGGAAGGCACGGTCGTGTGAGATGATGACCAGTCCGCCTTGATATGACGAAAGAAAAGCCTCGAGCCAACGCTGGGATGGCAAGTCGAGGTGATTGGTGGGCTCGTCGAGAAGAAGGTAGTCAGGATGCTTGAGAAGTAGCTTGGCAAGGGCGATTCGCATTTGCCAGCCACCGGAGAATTCCTTTGTGGAGCGTTCGAAGTCTTTAATCTGAAAACCCAGTCCCATAAGGACTTTCTCAGTTCTCATTCTGAGCTTGTGAGCTTCTCTCAACTGGAGCTCACCCTCAATGCGGTGAATCATTTCCCAGTCCTCGAGGTCGTTCTCATCAACCGCCTCGCCCTCGATCCGCCCCGCAACCCGCTCATAGGCGGCGTCCAGCGTATGCTGAAGGGATAAGATGCTGTCTTCGGCTTTCTCCACCTCTTCGATAAGAGGAAGCCCATCCCCTTCAATCCCATCCTGAGGCAAATACCCAATCGACATCCCCTTCCCCACTGCAATTTGGCCGTCATCCAGCTCGACCTTACCTAAGATTGCTTTCAGAAAGGTCGTTTTTCCGGTTCCGTTACGGCCGGCAAGCGCGATGCGATCGCGCACGGATATGTTGCCGGATATGCCGTCAAACACGATCTGGGGACCATAACGTAAACTCAGGTTTCGAAATTCAATCACATAACCAAGGGATAAACCGAAGCGTGCAGGCGCCAAGGAAAATATGATCCGGAACCACAGATAGGATCTGATTTCCGAATGATTCGAAAACCCTTTGGCCATAGGAAGCAGAAAAGCCTTCACCCGAAGATGAAGGCCTTGTTTGTGCGAAAAACTATGGCTTGCCTGTTTACCGGATCAGTAGGGCTTGCCCCGCGATAGGATTTTCTGGGCCTGATCGGTTTCGTCCACCAGTTTCGGAAATCTCATGACTTCCGTGTTCGGTTGCGGCCGCTCAGAAGGAGATACGATCGGCTTTTGGGCTGGTGCCGACATGACGCTTCCAGGCTTGATGGCCGGTTTCGCCACTGGCTGAGCCTGAGCCGGTCTTGCCACCGGAGTCTGGCCTTGGGCTGGTGCCGGACGTTGGACGGGAACCTGAGCTTGTGCCGCTGGCCTTTGTGCGGCGGCAGGAGCTGGAGTTGCATCGCCTGCTGGTGCAGCAGCTCCCCTGATGTTGAGTTGGGGCTTTGCCGCAGGCAGCCCGGTTCCGGGCTGACGCAAATTGAGTTGGGGCTTTCTTGCAGGCAATCCCATCTCTTGTGCAGTCGGGAAATGGAGCCTTCTGGCTTGTTCTGCGGTCGGTGCCGGCCTGGGAGCTGCAGGATTTCCTGCTGGAGCCGATGCGGCGGGCCTCATACCCTGCTGCGGGGGAACGGCAGACGGACGAGCGGGAGCTGGTCCTGCTCCAGGAACGGCGGGTCTCCTAACCGGGGCACCGGCTGCGGGTTGTGCACCTGCCGTTGCAGGTCGGACTGGAGGAACAGCAGGAGCTCCTTCCGGGGCACCGGCCGGTTTTGATGGCCGGACCGATGGGGTCTCGACAATGAAATCCGGTTGGCTGGCAAGCTGTTTGAGCAGATCTTCCCCAATGGGATAACCTTCAGCCAATCTGACCGCGGCGTGAATGGTTGCCTCCAGCTGGGCATAGTTGCGTTCCCATTCGTAGTTCTTCAGAAAGTCAATTGCCGAGGAATCAAAACCACGGAATGAAAATTGACGGTTGTCCCGTGCGTAGTTCTTCGCGATCGTCAGCGCCATCTCGGGGATGTCGTCTGAGCATTCATTGAGCGTGGGAACGAATATTTCCTTTTGTCCGAGAATCAGATAGAAATCCTCATCAATTTTGCCCTTGGAATACTGGGTGTCCAGATCCTCATTCAAACAGAACACAAAACGAACCTGATTCTGAATCGCGGAAAATGGACCCGCTTTCCGGTAGAGCTTCAATACCACATCTCTGTGGACCGGCTGCAAATCGTAGGCTTCCAGCAGCACCACCATGATGTTCCTCGCTGAATCCTCACCTGAAAGCATGCGAAGAATTTCGAACGACGTGATTTTGTCGTTCGAAAGGTAAAGGAACAAATGATCCTTCGAGGGATACAGGCTTTCGATATCCTCGCAGATGAGGTGAAAATGGGTTCCTGCCGGACCTACGAGCACCAGATGGCTAGGACCTTGTTTCATCGAAAGGATCTCACGATGAAACTTCCGGCTCATTTCCGATTTCAACGGGAAGGACATAAACGCATCCTTGTCGTCCGTTGCAACCCGCCTGCCAGCCTCTGACATCACTTCCGCCGCATGCGTCGGGCCGGCTGCCGCCATGCCGTTGATAAGTTCCGCTGTTTTCCTGAGCAGCGAACGCACATTCAATGGCTTGTGGAAAACGTCAATCCTAAGCTGTCTGAGCCTTTCGATCACATCCTCTCCGAGGAAGGCCGAAATCATGATCACGGGAATTCGTGGGTTGATCAGCCTGACCTGATCGATGAGATCGATACCCTTGAGGTCCGGCATTGTTTGGTCAACGACGCACAACTGATAGTCATCCTTTTTAAATTGCTTGAGCGCCTCCAACGGATTTGCAAACGGGGTTACTTCGTAGTCGGCCTGTGTATACAAATCCGCCAGCAACGAACGGAAATCGTCGTCATCGTCTACAATTAGAATGCGGTGCGCCATGGTATAAGGAGGAATTTTACAATCTGTTTACAGCTTATTTTCCCGACATGTTGAGCTTCTCATCGGTCTTTCGCAAGAGAGAAATGACATTCAACGGCTTGTGAAATATCTCAGTGTTCACATTCTTGAGATTCTGGATCAAATCCTGATTCAAATATCCAGATACGAGAATAATCGGAATGTTCGGTTCCGAACTCCGTATGCGTTTGATGAGTTCTTCCCCGGACATTTCCGGCATGTTGTGGTCTGTCACGACCGCGTCAAATTCGTGCTGGCTGAGCTCTCCCAAAGCATTGTGGGCACTGTTTACAGCAGTAACGGTATGTCCTGCCTGCGTGAACACGTCTTTGAGCAGACCTCTGAAATCGTCGTCGTCGTCTACAATGAGAATTCTGCCGGGCATGGATGGGTATTATTGAATTTGGGTGACTGAGTAAAAATAATTGTCAACTCTCTGGATAATCGACCGGACTATGTCCTTCTTAAGGATTATGTGAAAATGGGAGGATCGATTTTGCCGCCAGTCGTAGTCATCCACCGTCTGGCAATCAATCAAGTAACAGGTTGGGTCGCCTGTGTTTCGAGTTTTTCCAAGGCCATTGCCATCGAATTCAGAGAGGTGGCATACCAGATCACCGGACGATTGAGGAGTTTTTCCCAATGATCCACCGCAGGTTTGCTGAGATAATAGCAGGAAGCGATGCATACACACTCGTCAAGCGTATCGAAAGGAAGACTCCAGGTGGACCAGCAAAGTTCGAGCGAAGATTCTGCGGTGACCTTGTTCTTCAATTCAAGGTTTCCGAGGCTGATCACTCCGATTTTGTGCGTGTCGATCACGAGATCAATCAGGCTTGCCTCGTCCAGGACCTGAAGGTCGTATATCAGAATACTCAGGAGTGAAGCCTGCTTGTAATTGCCCGCCTGAATAGCACTGAGCAGACGGGCGTTGGCCTTTTCGACGTGTTCGCTTTTGATCAGCTTGGATTCCAATAAGGATGCAGCGAGGTAACGATTGGAACGGATGATGAGTTGCTGGAATTCCATGACGCGGATTATGAACAAGGTCTCAGCAAGTTCAAGCGTCAAACTGTTTCATCCCGTTGCATTCATGCACGAAACCGAATGAATCCGCGGTCTCAGGCCGTTTTCTCATTGGGGATTTGGGATTCGGATTGCTCACAGCCCCCTCCACAATCCATCATTAAGCATTGCTTCCTCACAAGAATGAAACCTTAATTCCAAACTGTGAAATCGAAAACTTCCGATTCCGAAAAGATCCAGAAAGCCATCCATCCTGACCCGCACTCCTACCTCGGGATGCATTCAAAGGGAGACAATGCGATGGTGGTGCGCGCTTTCCTGCGCAACGTGCGATCCTGTGAGGTTGTGGACATTCATGGTGATCCGGAACGCCGTTATCCAATGGCTCGGATTTCACCGGAAGGTCTCTATGAAGTCACGATCCCGGGGAGAAATGATTTCTTCACCTATCGTCTGCGCGTGGAACAGGCCAATGGTGAGATCCGTCAGTTCTACGACCCCTACAGTTTTCTCCCCTCGATTGATGAGAAGGGTATCTATTATTTCAACGAAGGTTCGGATCGTCGTCCCTACACCAAACTTGGAGCTCATCTCAGGACAATCGACGGCATCAGCGGGGTGGCTTTTGCGGTCTGGGCACCAAGTGCGAAAAGGGTTTCAGTGGTTGGCGACTTCAACCAATGGGATGGTCGATACCACCCGATGCGGATTCTGGGATCGAGTGGAATATGGGAGTTGTTCGTTCCCGGGCTTGAGGTTGGTACCTATTACAAATACGAAGTCCTCGGTGCGGAAGGTCAGTTGATCTTGAAATCCGATCCGTTCGGAAGCTATTTTGAATCCCCTCCACACAATTCATCCATCATTTTTGACTCGTCCGGTTATCAGTGGGGCGATCAGCAGTGGATGGAGCGTCGGGCGACGCGAAACTGGAAGGATGAACCGGTTAGCATCTATGAGGTGCATCTGGGATCATGGCGTCGGATCGTTGAGGATGCAAGTCGTCCCCCATCCTATCGGGAGGTCGCGTATGAACTTGCAAAGTATGCGAAGGATCACGGGTTCACCCATGTTCAGTTCATGCCACTCGCTGAGCATCCGTTTGCCGGATCGTGGGGCTATCAGGTCACCGGATTCTATGCGCCGACCAACCGCTTCGGAGATCCGCTCGATTTCATGTTCCTGGTGGATACCCTTCACCAGCATGGCATTGGGGTGATCATTGACTGGGTTCCCGGGCATTTCCCGAAGGACAGTTTTGCGCTGGCCGAATTTGATGGAACGCACCTTTTCGAGCATTCCGACCCGAGGCAGGGACAACATCAGGATTGGGGCACCCTTATTTTCAATTTCGGCCGGAATGAGGTCAGATCGTTTCTATTGGGCAGCGCGATTTGTTGGCTCGATCGGTTCCACGTTGATGGACTGCGTGTGGATGCCGTGGCATCTATGCTCTATCTGGACTACTCACGGAAGGAAGGCGAATGGATTCCAAACCGGTATGGCGGTCGTGAGAATATCGAGGCGATTGAGTTTCTGCGACTCGTCAATGATGCGGTTCATGAGGATTTTCCGGGCACCATCACGATCGCGGAAGAGTCTACCGCGTTTGGTGGCATCACCCATGAGACCGCAAAAGGCGGACTTGGTTTCGATTTCAAATGGAACATGGGCTGGATGCACGATTCCCTTTCCTATTTCCAGAAAGATCCCATCTATCGGAAGTGGCACCATGATGAGCTGACTTTCGGTATGATTTACCAGTATTCGGAATCGTTCGTGCTGGTCTACTCGCATGATGAAGTGGTCCATGGCAAGGGCTCCATGCTTGGAAAGATGGCGGCCGGTTCAATTTCCGAAAAGGCGCGGCAGTTGCGTGCCCTGTATGCATTCATGTGGGCTTGGCCCGGTAAAAAAACGCTGTTCATGGGCTCCGAGTTCGGCCAAAGCCGCGAATGGCGTTACGATAACAGTCTGGACTGGCATTTGCTCCAATATAAGGACCACGAGGGGATCGCAAGGCTCATTCGCGATCTGAATCGCTGGTATTCGTCCGATCCGGATTTGGCCAAACGGGATCACCGTCCCGATGGCTTTTCATGGATCAATTGCCACGATAGCGAAAACAGCGTGTTCAGCATGCTGCGCCTTGGCAGCCGTCCAGGATCAACCTATGCCATTGCAATGAATGCAACTCCCGTTTCCCGCACGGGATACCGCTTGGGATTACCCTATCCGGGAAAATGGACTGAATGCCTTAACACGGATGCGGGTGACTATGGCGGATTCGGGGCAGGCAACATGGGTGCGATCTTTGCAGATCATCAACCATGGGACAATCTTCCCTGCTCGTCGGTGGTGAATCTTCCATCCATGAGCACCCTGATTTTCAGATGCGATTCCTGAGCGGCGTCCCATCCGGATCATCTTATCCCTAAGCGGGAGAAGATGCCGGATGTCTCCCCGGATCAAACCGTTTGCAGAATCATTTCCGAAAACTCGATCTCCCCTTGAAGGACCAGTTTCCGGGCATGATCCCGCAGACAAGTCATGCCGTTGTTCGATGCAAGTGACCGGATCATCTGCCCGGGAGTTTTGTTTATTACACTCTCCCGGATAGCATCGTTCGGGATCATCACTTCAAATATTCCAATCCGCTCGTGCAATGTATGATCGGATGCTTCCTTTGCGCTGGCGCCACTGAGAGCTGCCTTTCTGCAGAGAACAACGGGTTCGTCATCCTCTCCCTTCCCTAATGCAGCCCTCTCCTCTTCAGATGCAGCGTAGCATTCTTTGAGATGGCCAGGAATCCTCCGCAAAAGGCGTTGCCCCACGATTCCGGACAGGGTTTCCGCAAGGAGAAACGGCTCAATTCCCATATCGACCATCCGCACAACCGCGCTCGCCGTGTCCTGCGTATGGAGCGAGCTGAGAACCCGGTGTCCGGTCATTGCCGCATGGATTCCGATTGCCGCGGTTTCCTCATCCCGGATTTCTCCAATCAACATGACATCCGGATCATGCCTCAAAAAGGCACGGAGAACCGATGCGAAATCCAACCCGATCGCGGGATTGATGGGAACCTGAACAATTCCTTCCAGCGCATATTCCACTGGATCCTCAACGGTGAGGATTTTCAGTTCCGGACGATTGATTTCCTGAAGAGCACAATACAAGGTGGTGGTTTTTCCACTTCCAGTCGGGCCGGTAGCCAGGATTATTCCACTGGGTTGCCCAAGAGCGGTGCGGATCCTGCCGAGCTCGGGTTCCGGAATTCCAAGCGCATCCATTGAAAGCCCCACCCTCATTCGATCCAGAAATCTGAGCACTACGCTTTCTCCAAAACGGGTGGGCAAAGTGGACATTCGCACATCGACCCGTCGAGCACCGGCATTGAGCGTCATCCTTCCATCCTGCGGAATCCTGAACTCGGCAATGTCCGCACCGTTCATGACTTTGATACCGGACAAAACCGCCGGATAAAGGTGTGGATCAAGCCATGCGGCCGGGACAAAACTTCCATTCACACGCTGCCGTATCCGCACCCCGTCCTTCTGCGGTTCGATGTGAAGATCCGACGCCCCGTTATTTACAGCATCAATCAACAAATGCTGCACGTAACCCATCAGATCCTGACCGTCTCCGACGGGTGTCGACGCAGCGGCTTTCTGGATCTCTTTCACGCCGGATTATGATTCCATGCGAAAGCGTTCGGTTTTCAAAGTCAGGGATGGGGTCATCCCGCCAGAAATTAAGCCATGAGCTTCTCGCGCATCTCGTTCGGGAACTGCGATTTAACGATGGCTTCGTTGGCGTCGATGATTCCCTGATTGTAAAGACTGCGAAGATGGTCATCGAGCGTGATCATCCCATGGCGCGCGCCAGTCTGAATGTCGGATGTGATGCGGTAGGTTTTGTTCTCGCGAATCAGCTGGGCAATAGCGTTCGTTGTGATCATGATCTCGAAAGCAGCCACACGGCCCCCACCGATTCTCTTGCACAGAACCTGCGAGAGCACGCATATGATGGAGGAAGCCAGCTGGGTACGAATCTGGTCTTTTGCCCCCGACGGGAAAACGTCAACAATACGGTCTACCGTTCTCGCGGATCCCGTAGTGTGCAAGGTTGCAAAGACCAAATGCCCGGTTTCAGCTGCGGTAATCGCGGTCTCGATGGTTTCAAGGTCACGCATTTCCCCCACCAGAATGACGTCCGGGTCTTGCCGAAGCCCTGAGCGGATCGCTTCCGCAAAGGACGAAACGTCAATGCCGACCTCTCTCTGGGTAATGATACACTTCTTGTGGGTGTGATAATACTCAATCGGGTCTTCGATCGTGATCACGTGATCTTCCCGGTGCGTGTTGATCCAGTCGATCATCGACGCAAGTGTGGTTGACTTCCCGGATCCTGTCGGCCCCGTCACCAGGAACAAGCCTCTGGGTCTCATCAACAGATCCTTCATCTTGTCCGGAAGTCCCACCTGTCCAAGCGTCAGAATATCATTCGGAATTTGTCGCAGAACAATTTCAAAACTTCCCTTCGCCTTGAACGCATTCACGCGGAACCGTGCCCTGTCCCTGAACGCAAATCCGAAGTCCGCACCCCCAACCGTCTTGATCTTCTGAATGTGGTGTTCGGATGCAATCGCATCCACGAGCTCTTCCGTATCCTTGGGGGTAAGTGCCGGTCCATCCGCGGGAGTGATGGTACCGTTGATCCGAAAACAGGGGGGCTGACCGACATGGATGTGAAGGTCGGATGCATTCTCATCCACCATCAATTCCAAAAGCTCATTCATCTGATAACTCATGGTATCTGCCTCTGTTATGCGTTGTTACGTAGAAAACGTTAAGGGTATGTTTGAAGTCCTCCGATTGGGTTAAGCATCGGTGCCAAATGAATCATCTGAAGAAAAGCCCAGCACGGCAAGTATTTCTTCTGCCGAAGTCACTCCATTGACGATTTTGTTCCAGGCGTTTTCCCTCATTGAACAGAATCCCGTGTCGTCTAGGTGCCGTGCTAGACGTCTGCGCGATTCCCCATCGTGCACCAATCGAAGAAACGTGTCATCGGCCTGGAAAGCCTCGTATATTCCTGTTCTCCCTCTGTATGACTTATCCTCCACTCCTGCTTTCCAGAAAATGAGTGGCTTATTACCGCAATCCGCGGTGTTCAGGCCAGGTTCGCCCAATGCCCGCCGGAGGCTCGTATCCGGCGTGTAGGGAATCCGCTCCTCCGGGATCATCTTTCTGACCAATCGCTGCGACATCGCTCCCCGGAACGCCGCACTCAAAAGATAGGACTCGACACCAAGATCGCGCAAGCGAATCACAGCGCCCAAAGCATCTCTCGTATGGAGCGACGTGAAGACGGCGTGGCCGGTGAATGCAGCTTGGACGGCTATCGATGCGGTTTCGCGATCCCTGATCTCCCCGATCATGATCGAGTCCGGATTCTGCCTCAGGATGGAGCGCAGAGCCGAAGCGAATGTCATTCCGGACCTTTTGTTGACTTGCACCTGATTGACCCCATGAACCACTGACTCGACAGGATCCTCGACCGTGATGATCTTCAGACTGTCCGGATCCATCGCACGGAGAGCCGCGTAAAGCGTGGTCGATTTCCCTGCTCCCGTCGGTCCGCAAACCACAAAGAGTCCATCCGAACCTTGGATTACCTTTTCAATGGTTTGCCGCACCCCCGCATCCATACCCAGCTCATCCAAGGTCCTGTTTGCTGAGTTGTCCATGAGCAACCGGACCGCAAGGCATTCGCCATGGAGTGATGGAATCGACGAAACCCGGCAGTCCACGTTGGTTCCGGCGTGGAGGAAGGTCATGCTTCCGTCCTGCGGCAGTCGCTTCTCACCCAGATTCATTCCGCTCAGAAGCTTCATCCGGGCCGATAGGGCCTGCGAAAGTTCTTTTTGGGGAGCATCCACCACACAGAGAACCCCGTCCAATCGATACCGCACACGCCCCCCATCTCCAGTTTGCTCGAGATGGATGTCCGACGCTCCTCGTGAGACCGCATCGCCTATCATCCAATCAATGTAACCCGATACACTGTCCGTTCGCTCCAGTCGACAGAGTGCTGCTCCAATAACCGCCTCCTCTTCCGGTCGGGTTCCGAATGCCGCCTCCATGAGCCGCTTCCAGTGGTGTGGAGTTGCCAACATGGGCACTACTTTTTTTCCATAGTTTTGGGATAGCAGTTCGCAATGAACTTCCTGCCATGGATAACACACCGCGGCCTGCACCGAATCATCCGCCCCGATGGATATAGGAAGGATGCGCATCCTTTCAACCTGCTGTTCAGAAATGCGATCCGTTATCAATTCCGGATCCGGGCGGGAGCTTCCATCGAGCACTGTCACATCAAGTTCAGCCGCCAGACTCCCGAGGATTCTGGCGTTCAACTCCTCCGTTCGGCTCAGGCTCAAAGCCTCATAGAGCAGACGTTCGCGCTCAACGTAATCCGCCTCGGCATGAACCCCATCCAGCAGATCATGTGCCTCGTCTGGCAGGATGAAGTGATGCTTTTCCAGAATCCGGATAATGTAGCTGTGAGCGAGTCCCACAGCTCAATCTATAATGACTAGCGATTAACTGTCATCAAAAATTCGGCATTTGTTCCGGTTTTCTTCACTTTCGAGATCAGCATTTCCATCGCGTCTGTCGAGGGAACTCCCTTCATTGCTCTGCGGAGTGAGTAGACTTTGTTCAACTCATCTGGATGGTAAAGCAGTTCTTCCTTGCGTGTGCCACTCTTCTCCATGCTGAGCGCAGGGAAAATACGTTTATCCACCAGCGCGCGGTCAAGGTGCAACTCCATGTTACCCGTGCCCTTGAACTCCTCAAAAATCACTTCGTCCATCTTGCTGCCGGTTTCGACAAGAGCCGTCGCAATGATGGTCAGGCTCCCTCCACCTTCGATGTTTCTCGCAGATCCGAAAAAGCGCTTGGGCTTCTGCAGCGCATTGGCTTCCACACCACCCGATAGGATCTTGCCGCTGCTGGGCATGACCGTGTTGTAGGCGCGCGCCAGACGCGTAATCGAGTCGAGCAATATCACAACGTCCTTGCCTGCCTCTACCATGCGCCTCGATTTCTCAATCACCATCTCGGCGGCATGGACATGGCTCTCAGCCGATTCGTCAAACGTGGAAGAAACCACTTCACCCCTTACCCTTCTGCGGAAATCGGTCACTTCCTCAGGCCGTTCGTCAATCAGAAGAACGATGAGGTGTGCGTCCGGATAATTCGTTTGGATCGAATTCGCCATGCCTTGCAGCAGGACCGTTTTCCCCGTCCGTGGCGGTGCCACGATCAGGCCTCTTTGTCCAAAACCGATCGGGGAAATCAGGTCGACGACACGCATCGACACTTTGTTGGATTCCTCCTGCTTGTCGCATTCCAGAAGAATACGGCGGAGAGGATAATAAGGGATCTGTTCGGTGAAGGGAATGATCTGGCCAGCTTGCTCGGCCGTCGTCCCCTGCACTTCGAGGATCGCGGTAACCAGCGGACATGTGGAGTCCTCCACCGCCGGTATAATCCGGGCGAGAATGTCATGCCCCCTCTTGAGCGCCAGCTTGCGGATAAACAAGGCGGGGACAAACGCACTGAGCGCCCTGATCCGATAGCTGTCGGATGAATAGGTCAAGAGTCCGTTTCCGTCTCCAAGGATTTCCAGAACTCCGCGAACCGTGATGATTCTGCGGTTCGAAAACGCGTGTTTAAGCAAAGCTTCGATCAGCGTCTTGCGATTGGATCCGGACGGAATTTCGGGAGCAAACGGGTGAACAACGGCCCTCAAGGCTTCCAGAGGCATGTTGTAAATTTCACTGAGGTCAAGAGCTTCGGTTGAAGCGGGAGCGCCTTCAGCGGGAGCGACCTCAGCATGAACCACTTCAGCTGGTGCGCCTTCAGCGGAAGGTTGCGCTCCCTCATCCGACGCAATAGGCGTTGGATCCATGAGGGACTGGATGCCTTCCAACGTCTGCAGCGCTTGCAGTCCGTTCAGATTTCCCAGGTCGAGTTGATCGTCCACCTCCGCGTTGAGTCCGTCGATATTGAAACGTTCCCTCCTCGGCTTTTTGTCCACAACCTTGTTTTTCCAGGGTGGCAGATTCTTCTTCTTGTTCTGCATCTGGGGATTGTTGGAGTGCTGGGAGCCACGGTTTCCTCCATCATGCCGGCCCTGATGGTCATTGCGGTTGTCAAACCGGGGTCGGAAATCCCGCCCCTGGTGTCCTCCGCCCTGGCGCTGAAAGCCCTGACGGTCCGGACGTCCGCCATGTTCACCCCGGTCGCGTCCCTGATTCTGCCCTTGCCCCGGATTCTGATTCCGCTGTTGCTGCGGTTGACCTTGATCCCTTGCGCCCCCATCAGCGGGAGTATCCGAATGACTTCTCTCTTCGCGTTGCTGCGGATGATTGCGTTCCCGCGAATCACCGGAACCGGCATCATCCCGATCCGTTGAGTCCGATGACGGCTGGGGTTCCGGACTCCTTTCGACTGGAGGATTGTAGTCTTCAGCGTCCGAACTGAACAATAACTCCCGCTGGGCTTCCGGTTTGGGAGGCTTGGGTGCATCCGTGCGGTTGCGGCGCGGCCCACGCGCCGGATTCCTCTTCTCTGATGCTTCTGGCCGGGGCGTGCCAGACTCTTTTTTTGCAGGCGCTTCGCTTGGAGAAACTGCCGCAGGAACGACAACTTCCGCCTGTGCTTCGGAAGCCTCCGCGCGAGGCTTCCTGGGTCTGCGCGTGGATGGCTTGCGTGGGGTTGCGATGGGGGAGATTTCTTCCGGGAGGCCCTGTTCAGTTTCCTTTGAATCAGTCATGATGGATAAAATTGGGTGTGCGATTGGGGAAATGCCTGTTTCCGTGGAGGCGTGTGATCACCTGCAGCCAAGCAAATCCGGAAGCCTTTCAGCTTCTCACGATCAACCTTCGGACCGGAGCCTATCCGTCAGCAGACGAATCTGATCCTTCAAAAAGGTTATCGAACCGTTGTTTAGTAGTACAAAATGAGAAAGGGTTGCTTTGGTGTTTTGTGGTAGCTGGGCGTTTATGCGTCGTTTGATAGCGGCGAGGTCCATTCCTCTTTGCTCCAGCCTTCGGATCTTCACATCCGAATGTGCCCATACTGTAACACAAAACCGGAAATCGTTTTCAAGCCTTTTTTCAAACAGCAGTGGGATTTCGACGACATTCAGATCTCCCTCGTGGGTTCGCAAAAATGCTTTCCACGCTTCTCTCACTCTAGGATGAACGATCGCTTCAAGGGCCTCAAGAGCGGATGAATCGCCAAAGACGAGTGCCCCGAGGGATTTTCGATTCACGCTCCCGTCAGGGTTCAATATGCCTGAATCGAAACGCGCCGACACTTCCTGGATCGTGTCCGGATCGGAGGAAAGCAGACGATGCACCGCTTCATCGGCTGAAAACGTATTCCATCCGAGAGAAGCGAAGATCCTCAGCACGGTTGACTTGCCGGATCCGATGTCTCCTGTGAGTCCAAGGTTCATGTAAAGAAATGCATCGAAAGGTTCATCCGATCAATCGGCGTCATTGTCGAAAACTTCAGAAACACGATTTATCCGATCCGTCTTCAGGTGGAAGCCGGTGCAGAAGAAAGGTGCCGCATTTGCCCATCCCTGATCGCCCTCTTTTCATTCTCAGTCCAAAGATGCGGAGGTGGACGGTTTCCCCACACCGGGCGCTGCATTCCTTCGTAAGAGAATGCAACCGAAGGCTTCATGATCAGACTCCACGCCAAACGGGTAAGTTGTTGACCCTCAAGTGTTTGCCCAGGAATCCACTCCATCGCGACCTTGTGGAAACCTGATCCGACGCCTTCAAGACACCCGCCTGTCCCGTCCCTCAAGCATTCATCTGCGATCCGCAGGTACAGGTCATCCTTTCGAATCTTTCCCTCTAATAAATCCGGCGATACCAGCGCCCACACGCGTTCCGGCGTTTCCAGCCTCAGCCAGTTCTGAAAGGGGTGCCATTGGCCATCCGCACGAATCCGGGATTCTCCTTTTGCCAACCCACATGAAAGAGAATTCTCCTGTGCGTTGGCACCCTTTACAACTAAGTCCAAAGCAGAGTCCAACTGATTCCAATCCACCGTCAGGTGCAACTTCACCCGATTCTCCCCTTCATGGATTTCTACGCGGACCACGAGTTTACTGTTGTCAAAAGATCCAACCGCCTGCCACACCGCTCGCAAAGAACCTTCCTCCACAAGCTGCCATGGTTTCCACGACCATCCCGCTTCCGGATCGGCTCCCTGCGCTCCATCCACGGAAAAAGTGATTTCGATGGTGTTCGATCGGGTGCCCTTCGCTTCCCCATCCGACAAATCCAGAAGACCCTCCTTTTTCGAGGTCGCCTTCACGAGACCGTTGGAAATCGAGTTCGCTGAAAGCGAAAATACGCCAGAATCCTTCTTTGCATTGGCGACCGGCTCATCCATCGTTCCCGGTATTCGAATCAGCCCTTCAAAACGTCCACTCACATCAACCGGAACCTTTGTCAGAAGTCGAACCGCTCCGGGTTCATCGGCGATCAGTTGCACCGGGTATTGCTTCCCACCCAAATCACAGAGCATCCTCGAGCCCCAGCAGTCTCCATCCAGATGCGCGACGGCCTCCACCCAACTCTCATTAGCTTTCCCGATCCGGCCTGCCAAATTCTCGATCAGGATCTGCTGGTGGTGGCTTTGCGTGTTCCGGTGGACCATCCAATCGAGAATCCCTTGCTGAATCAACTCCATGGCATTGGTCTCCGCTCTTGATCGAAGCCGTTCCAAGGCAGGTTCACAGCCGCGTGTCCCTTCATCCAAAAACGAGGATTCCGCCATCAACAGATCCTTCCAGATGCTTTCATTCTTCAATGCGGCCTCGTTCTTCCGACCCTTGTCGGTAATCATGCCCGGGATAACTTCTGTGTGCATGGCCAACACTTCGGCCCTGAGTTGTTTCCTCCGAGACTTCAGACTTCCACAGGCCGGCTTGTCTCTCCCAACACGTCCAATCCGTCCCTCCACGACCGGAAAACTGTCGGACATCAGGAAGGCCTCACTCATGAATTCCTCATAAGAGCTGAACTTGAGAAGGACATCCCTGAAGGCGTCCTTGTGCTGCCTCAGGTATTCGATGTTTGCCTTCGTTGGACCTCCACCCCATGGGCCCAATCCATAGGGACAAGGCACATGGCCAAGCATGAGGCTGCCATTCTCCACGGCTTCCATGAGATGACCATAGAGATCGTCGCTCCGCGTGAGGTGGTTCGGATGGATTCTCGAACACAGTATTTCGCCGCCCTCCGGTCCTTTCCATCGGAATAATGGGGAAGGTAGTGATTCAGGCCAATCCGGTAAGTAGATGAACATCCCTTGGAAATGAAACCTCGCTAGCAAGTCAGGCACGAACGCCGGAAGCGACCGGAGTTCCGGATGGAAAAATACTTTTGGAACCACTCCCAGTTTCTCCCGGCAATACCCGATCCCGATCTCGAATTGCTTGACCCACCCGGCATAGGTCTGGGTATCCGGATCAGGTAACGTGAAACAGCCGTTGATCACACTCCATTGACGTTTCCGGATCAGCTTCACGATCCGTTTGAACAGCGTTGGATCATAGCGCTCAACCGCCTCATAGGCCCAGATATCGCCATTCGAAAACCTGTAATCCGGCGACTCCGCGCACCGGTCAGCCGCAGCTCTAAAGGTTGCGATGGCCTGATCAATCGCAGGTTGCCCAGTTTCGCCCTCGATGGGTCGGAAACGGGCGTTTCCAATCATATGAACAATCATGCTGACAAAGCGGTTGGAGTATATGCCTCACTAAGCCCATATTCTGATGGTTCTCCGGTGGATGGATCCGGGTGGGCGTTGTTCTGGTATCGGGTATAACGATGGCGCTTTGGTATTGTAAAGACAAACCCTAATCCTTTGATTCTTCTCTCCCTTATGAATACCATTGATGCCATCCTGACCCGCCGCAGCATACGTTCGTTCAAGCCGGACCCGATCGATCACGGGCAGGTCCTCACCCTCCTGCGCTCCGCGATGCATGCGCCTTCGGCGATTGATGAGCAACCCTGGCAGTATGTGGTCGTCACAGATCGCGACAAACTCCAGGCGATCCCCACTGCTCACACCCACGCCGGCTTGGTGGCGGGAGCGCCGCTGGCGATTCTGGTGTGTGGCGATATGTCCCGCCTGAAAGTTGATGGCTACTGGGTTCAGGATTGTTCGTGCGCGGCGCAGAATATCCTGTTGGCGGCTCATGCGTCCGGGCTTGGAGCGGTTTGGGTCGGAGTATACCCGACAACGGCCAATGTGACTTCGCTCAGCCGGTATTTCGATCTTCCGGAGACTGTAATTCCGTTTGCCCTGATTGCCATTGGCCATCCGGCGGAGGAATGTGGCCCCAAAGACACCTTTGATTCCAGTCTTGTCCATTGGGACTCATGGGGAGTTGCCTCAAAATAGCGTCTCCCACTCACGGCCCTGCGCGAGATTATGACTTACTTCTCCGTGCGTCGCAACCGGTGCGCGATCACGGGGGCAATCATGAGCTGGACAGGATGGTAAATCAGCAGCGGGAAAATGATCATGCCCATGTTAGGTGATGCGCCGAACAGCGTCATCAGAATGGGTCCTCCGGTTGCCAATGCCTTTTGCGTGCTCGAAAAAAAGATCGCCGACCGCACCGCTTGACTCGTTGGCACCCGTTTGCGTAACCACATTACCAGACCGATTTGGATCGCCAGGAACGCCGTCGTGAGCAAAAAGGCCTCCAGCGTGATCGGCCAGTCATACTTCGTCCAGAGACCATCAGATACGCTGTTCGAGAAAGCGGCAAATACGATCATACACAAGACCGCGTAGTCCACCCACTTGATGGCCCTTTTGAAGCGGTCAACCCAGGTGCGAAGAAACGGACGGCACAGCATCCCGAGGGCAAGCGGGATCAGGATCGTGCGCGCAAGCTTCAGGATTGCCTCTGCCACCGATAGCCCGCCGGTTATCGGTTCACTGATCAAAAACGCGCACATCAACGGTATCGTGAATACCGCGAGCACATTGGACAGTGCGGAGTTCACGATCGCGATCACCGGATCCCCTCCGGCCCTTTGGGTGAACAAAATCGAGGAAAACACCGTGGTGGGCAGGAAAGACAACAACAACAGCCCGTTCCGCATCGCCGGAGCCTGTTCGCCGGGAGCCAATGCCAGAATGATCCATGCCAGCAACGGAGAAACCATCAGAATCCAAATCTGGATCAACACATGGATCCTCCACTGGACCAATCCGGCAATCAGTTGTTTACGCGGAAGCGTCAACCCCAGACTGAAAAACACAAACCACACACCGTATCCAGCCAGAATGTCCGTTCTCAGCACCCCACCCTTTTTCCCTACTTCCGAAAAGAAGTGGGCCAGCCCGATACAGGAAAAAAGGCAGATCAGAAAGCCGTGACTCCATACGAAGCCCGCCAGAGCCCTCAATGCTCCTTTATGTCTGTCTGTAGCCGAAGAATGTGCCGCTTGCTCCATGCTCCGGTTCTGTTTGTCAGAGTGTCCGCCCCTGTGCAAGTCGCATCAGCGCGCCATGCCCAAACCTGATAATCATCCCGGCGGCAGGAAACCCTGATATTTCAAAATCAAGTCTACCCTTCAGTTTAGCTTGCCAACGACGCGAATGCGCTGAATCATCCCGCCCCATCCGGACGATCGTGTATGGGATCCCCGCACGGCAGGTTATGAGCCTCAATGGCACATTCAGGCCGAGCAAAACCACACGCTCGCCCTTCTTTTTTTTCATTATCCCACTCAGAATAATATGTCAGAAAATAATGCCTCTCCACGCGTCGCCTTTTTCAGTGGCGAAAATATCCCGCTTGAACTGCACAAGGTGCGTATCGTTCAGAAGCTCCATCTCCGTCCTGTAGAAAGGCGCCTGGAAGCTATCCGTGAAGCCGGATTCAACACCTTTCTTCTCGAGACCAAGGATATCTTCCTCGATATGCTGACCGACAGCGGAACCAATGCGATGAGCGATCAGCAGCTGGGTTCCATGATGGTGGCCGACGATGCGTATGCGGGATCCGCCAGCTTCACCCGCATGCAGAAAGCGATCAAGGATGTCTTTGGCATGAGCCTCGTGCTTCCGGTTCACCAAGGTCGCGCCGCTGAAAACGTTATTTCCAAGACCTTTGTGAAACAGGGCGATGTGGTCCCCATGAACTACCACTTCACCACCACCAAAGCCCACATCGACATCAACGGTGGGGAAATCCTCGAGATCTTCACGGATCAAGCGCTCAAGATCAAGAGCACCAACCCGTTCAAGGGCAACATCGACACCGCCAAGCTCAAGGACGTGATCCAGAAGTACGGCCCGGCCCGCATCCCCTACGTCAGAATGGAGGCCTCCACCAACCTCATCGGCGGTCAGCCCTTCTCCATGGCCAACATGCGTGAGGTCAGGGAAATCACCCGCCAGCACGGTATCATGCTCGTTCTCGACGTCAGCCTGGTCGGTGAGAATGCCTGGTTTATCAAGCAGCGCGAAGAAGGATACTCCAACAAGCCGATCATCGATATCCTGCACGAAATGTGCGGCCTGTCGGACATGATCTATTTCTCAAGTCGCAAAGTCAGCTCCACCCGCGGCGGGGCGATTGCGACCAACCGCATGGATCTCTTCAACAAAATGAAGGATCTCATCCCCCTCTATGAAGGGTTCCTGACCTATGGAGGGATGTCGGTGCGTGAAATTGAGGCGATGGCGGTCGGACTCTACGAAACCACGGACGACACCGTGATCGGCCAGTCCCCCTCCTTCATCCGCTACATCGTCGAGGAACTCGACGCCGCCGGAGTGCCGGTCATCACCCCTCCGGGAGGCCTCGGATGCCACGTCGATGCCGGCGGATTTCTCTCCCACGTGCCGCAGTCCCAATACCCGGCCGGCGCTCTGGCCGCCGCCTTCTTCATCGCTTCAGGCGTGCGCGGAATGGAAAGAGGCACCATCTCCAGCGTGCGTGACAAAAACGGAAACGATGTGCTGGCGGACGTTGAACTGCTTCGCCTCGCCATGCCCCGTCGTGTATTCACCCTTTCCCAGGTGAAATACGCTTCCGACCGCATGCAGTGGTTGTATCAAAACCGCGAACTCATCGGTGGGTTGCGCTTCGTGGAAGAACCCGCAGTGCTGCGCTTCTTCCTCGGAAGACTCGAGCCCATCAACGACTGGCCCGTCAAACTCATGGAAAAGTTCCGCAAGGACTTCGGCGACAGCCTCTGATCGCCCTGCTGTATCCGGCAAAAATCGGATTACAGTGTTCTTTTAACCAAAGGCGGTTTGCACTTCCCGTGCCGACCGCCTTTTTTGTCCCCCCACATCTCCTCCAATTACCAATCTGAAGATACTTCATGTGGCATAAAGCCCACAAATTCCCCGATCCAGTTCCTCTCCCCGTACCGGAACGCTTACCTGTTCCGTCTTTGTTCCATTCCCACTCCCCAGCTCAATACCACGCTGCTTCGGAAGGCTCACGCTTTCCGCTACGGAAGCGGATACCCGAATCCAGTAGGGCGAGGTGTCCCCACCGAGCCGCTCTCCCTCTGCGTCTCCGCGCCTCTGCGCGAGTCAAATCTTCTGGGAAAAAAATGATTCTCATCCGCAGATTCACGCAGATTTCCACAGATTATAAGAAATCATCCACCCTTCGTGCTCTCTGCTCCCTTATAGGTTAAAAATCTTCAATCCCTCTTCCTTTGGGCCTTTGCGGCTTAAGTGCAGACGCTGCAGGCAGCGTCAAACGGGCGTGAGACAAATCTTCGTCAATCCTGTGGATCCTGTCCATAAGCCCTCTTCCGGAGGGGGTGGCTTCAGCCATCCTCTATTACCATAGCCCACCAGCCGCTCAATCGCCTGCGGATGAGCTAGGACGTTCATCCCTACCCGCAACGTGCCTTCCCATAGTAGCGGGAGCATACCTGATCGCGCCATTCTTCGATGCCTTCAAATGGTAAGCATCAGCGCTCCCTGCTCTGGAGAAGACGACGGGCTTGGTCATGAGCGTAGTCGAAGGGCACGAAGGAGGAAAAAAACTCAGAACGCTTCAATATCAGTGGTTGAAGGCTTCTTATAGCCTCCGGGTGATTCAGTTAATCCCGGACGCAGTATAGTCCAGAACACTCTCCGGATCCTGATCCGAAGCTTGAATGGTGAACTGGATGGACTGTCCCGCCTGAATCGACTGGTCGCCAACGGATTCAAGAACCGGTGGTTGATTATCCCCGTCGCTGTATTCATACGCTCCCAGATCAAGCGCACCAACTGTAGGCCGGGCCCGCACATTGCAGGGATGCACATACTCTTGAGCCGGTGTCAGTGCGAAACCTGAACCTGTGCCGGGATTCATCCCCTCATTGATCGCCAGTGAACCGGATTCCAAGTGATAGTCGCAAGCCGCCCGGTTGACAAAACCAATGCCGGTTGCGGATAGATTGTTCGTCACCGAACCTGTATGTGCCCCATTGATAACGGTCCCATAGTTGTCAAAGATGTTGTTCACAATGGTGACTTCGGGCGTCCCACCAACATTGATCGGGATGGCATTGGCACTATTCCCGCGATCACTCACAAAGGTATTGTTCACCACAAACAATTGTTGAATCGGGTTGTTTCTGTTTTCGCGTGCGTAAGAAAACGAACTTGAGTTCGGAGATTGAGCGCCTTCGTGAAAAAGGTTTCCGATCACGTAGGAAAGACCGCCTTCCGGGATATCGAGCAGGTAACTGGATTGTCCATCGCTTTCGTCAGTAATCCGGTTATACATTGTGTGGTTTTCATCGGCTCTTGTTTTTACCAGATGGCCAGTCAATGAATGATGGGAATAGTTGTACCGGAAGATGAATTTCCGGCACCTTCCAATGTAGATGTTGTGACTGTAGCCATCTCCATGTCCGTGATAGGCCAGCTCGCAATACTCGACCGTAATCTCGCTGTTGGGCTTATTGGATTCAAGAATTGCATTTTCGTTATGGTGAAAATAGCACGATCGAACGGTGAGATGGTCTCCTTCCTGGCGAATACCGGCTCCGTTGTGGTCAGGGACTGCAGCCCCGGTAAACTCGATGTTCTCGACGGTGGTATTGTTCCCTTGGATCACCCAGATTGCTTTCCGGTTTGGAATTGAGATCCCGGTTACATTCATCACCGGCCGCCCTCCCACCCCGCGGATTGTCAGGTTATTCTGTGTCCAGGTCCCTATAGCCGCGTTTGTGTAGGTTCCCGCATCGATTTCGACCACATCCCCGTCGTTGGCAAGAGACGCAGCGGCGGACGGCGAAGTCACGGCCCGGGATGGACCAACCTGAATCGTCGCCGCGACAACCGATTGCGTCATCAAAACCGAAACCATCAGAAAATGAGTCAGGTTTTTCATGTATTTATCAAAAGATCCCCGAATGACATTACGAAGCCATTGAACGGCATGTATCCGACACCGTGAACTATGAAATCCGGGGCAGGAATCGATAGACAACTCCGTGTGCATGAGGAAAGGGCTGAAGGTTTTCAACCTACCCGATTCGCCCCTCGCATGACAAGTCTTGAATCGAGATACCCCCGCTCCGAAGTGCACGAACAAACAAGATCTCCAAAAAAGCGCATTATCAGTGTTGATCATCCCCATCGGCTCCCGAAAGCATCCAGGGCCTCCTCTGTCGTTTCTCAGAGTTCCATGGCAGATCTTGTTTCTTAAAAAGCCCATTCCGTGCGCTTAGTCCTGTCCTCATGGTAGGGCGCTTTTGTCCATCCTGAAAAGGAGCTTGGCTTTTTTGATTGAATGATGTGCAAGCGGTCTTCATATCCAGTCAACGGCATCATATTGGCTACTTCCCATGTTTGATTTCTTTTTGGAGCTATCTCCCATTTGGCAGGCGTTGATTGCGGGAACCTTTACCTGGCTTCTGACTGCAATCGGTGCGACTGCCGTATTTTTCAAAAACCGTTTCTCCGAAAGAAGCTCCGATATCATGATGGGATTCGCGGCGGGCGTTATGATTGCCGCGAGCTTTTGGTCGCTGCTATCTCCTGCAATAGAAATACTCGAATTCCGCGACTCGGTGGCATGGTTGGGTGTGGCTCTTGGCTTCCTTGCTGGTGCTGCCTTCCTGCGGATTACCGACAAACTGATGCCGCACTTGCATCCAGGGTTCATGGAATTGTCGGCGGCGGAGGGTCCACACACCGAATGGCGAAGGTCTACCCTTCTCCTGTCCGCCATGACCATTCACAATATACCGGAAGGAGCCGCACTCGGTATCGCATTTGGAGCATTGGCACACAGTACGGACCTTGTCGCAGCCTCATCCATTTCCGGTGCGATTGCCCTGACCCTCGGTATTGGCCTCCAGAATGTTCCCGAGGGACTGGCCGTCGCCATGCCATTGCGCCGGATGGGGCGCTCCAAACGCAGGGCCTTCTTTTTTGGGCAGGCTTCCGCTCTGGTGGAGCCTTTGGCCGCAGTTGCAGGGGCATTTTTGGTCATTCAAACGGCTTGGATACTCCCATACGCGCTTGCCTTTGCCGCTGGTGCCATGATTTTCGTAGCTGTGGAAGAACTTATCCCGGAATCCCAATCCCACGGTAACACCGACCTGGCAACTATGTCCACCATCGTAGGCTTCACTGTCATGATGTGCCTCGACGTAGGTCTTGGCTAGTCGTGATAGCATGACGGCTATTACTGGGGCCTGCACTGTCTCAGCCCGTTCAGCAGGTAGGACCTATGTTCCCGCGGTTACTGCCCTTCAGAGGATTGAATGGATATGATATCTTGAGACACAAAAAAGGCACCGGTTTCAACCGGTGCCTTTTTTAAAACCAAGTGTTTCATCTGTGAGCAGCCGGGAGGCCCGGATACCCACTTTAAAACAGCATAGATCAGGCCTGATTCAGGCGGGATTCAAGGCGATCGAGGAATGCCCAGAGTTCCTTAGGCATGCGCTCACCGAACTTTGGATAGTGGTTGGCGCGGATGTCCGCGACTTCCTTCTTCCAACCTTCCACGTCAACCTTCAGGAGTTCATCCATGTCGGCTTCGGAAACACCCTTGGGCAAGCTGATTTCACCCTTGGCCGGAATCTTACCGATCGGGGTGTCAACCGTCTTGGCCTTGCCTTCACAGCGGTTGAAAATGTATTCCAACACGCGGGAGTTTTCACCAAAGCCCGGCCAGAGCCAGCGACCGTCAGCCATCTTACGGAACCAGTTGACAAAGAATACCTTTGGCAACTTGACACCGGGCTTCTTGCCCAGGTTGATCCAGTGTTGGAAGTATTCACCCATGTTGTATCCACAGAAGGGCAACATGGCCATCGGGTCACGACGGACGCTACCAACCTTGAGGTCGAGGGCAGCGGCGGTGATTTCAGAACCCACGATCGAGCCCATGAAGGTTCCATGTTCCCAGCTTTCCGCTTCGTGAACGAGAGGAATCGTGGAAGGGCGGCGACCGCCGAAGAGGATGGCGTCGATGGCCACACCCTTCGGGTCTTCCCAGTTCGATGCGATGCTCGGGCAATTGGAAGCCTTGGCAGTGAAACGGCCATTCGGATGAGCCGCCGTGCCTTCGGACTTGCCCTGTTCCCACTCGTTGCCCTTCCAGTCGATGAGCTTGCCGGGTGCGGGATAGCCAATGCCTTCCCACCAGATGTCGCCATCTTCGGTCAGCCCGACGTTCGTGAAGACAGTGTCCTTTTCGATCGAATGCATCGCATTCGGATTCGAGTCAGTTGATGTTCCGGGAGCCACTCCGAAGAATCCGGCTTCAGGATTGATCGCGTAAAGCTTGCCATCGCTGCCAAACTTCATCCAGGCGATATCGTCGCCAACCGTCTCAACCTTCCATCCAGGAATGGTTGGAACCAACATCGCAAGATTGGTCTTGCCGCATGCGCTCGGGAACGCAGCCGCAACATGTTTGGAAACGCCTTCGGGATTCGTAATCTTGAGGATGAGCATGTGCTCAGCCATCCAACCTTCGTCGCGGGCCTGAACCGATGCAATACGCAGCGCCAGACACTTCTTACCGAGCAAGGCATTACCGCCATAACCGGAGCCATAGGACCAAATGAGGCGTTCTTCCGGGAAGTGCGCGATGTACTTCTTGTCGAGAGGAGCACAGGGCCACAGGCCATTGTCGGATTCTCCTTCAGCAAGAGGCTTGCCGACAGAATGCAGACAAGGAACGTATTCACCGTCCGAACCCAGAACTTCGAGAACCTTGGTTCCGACACGGGTCATGATGTGCATGTTCATCACGACGTATTCGCTGTCGGTCAATTCGATCCCGATCTTGGAAATATCAGATCCGATGGGACCCATCGAGAAAGGAATCACATACAACGTGCGTCCCTTCATGCAACCCTTGTAGAGGGCCTTCATGGTGGTCTTCAACTCAACCGGATCAATCCAGTTATTGGTTGGACCTGCATCATCCTTCGTCTTGCTAGCGATGTAGGTGCGGTTTTCCACACGTGCCACATCGCTAGGCTCAGAACGGAAAAGGAGGCTGTTTGGACGCTTTTTGAGTGGAGTTGCAACTCCGCTGTCCAAGGTAATCTTGGCCATCCTCTGATACTCAGCTTCGGAACCGTCGCACCATTCGACTGCGTCGGGAGTCATCAGAGCGGCACATTCATTGACCCACTCGATTAGCTTTTTATGATTCGTTGGTAGATTCATTGTCTCTCCGTTATTGTTTCACTTTGTACGGGATCGCGTTTTCGTGCGCCCTTGCGGTTGCACAACCACATTCCCGGCTATCCTAAGGATGGTCGTGATGATTTCCCCTACTAGCGGCTCGAATAGATAGACCCCCCCCTTGACCTGTCAAAACTTTTCGGGGGATTTCCATCCGATTTACAATTGAAGGCATCTTAAGATCCCTTTCCAAATGGGCGATTGCCCACAAAAAAACGATCAGAAATCAAAACCATTTGACTCCACTCCCCGCTCTGCCGACTCTCGTATTCCGAACCCTTTCAACGCGATTTCCAAGAACCACCCATGTCTTCCGACCCCTCGTTTGTTCACCTTCACCTTCATACTGATTATAGTCTCCTCGATGGATGCTGCCGCATCGATCGCCTCATGGCCAGATGCGCGGAACTGCAAATGCCGGCAGTCGCGATGACCGATCATGGCAACCTTTTTGGGGCCATTGATTTCTACAACAGCGCCAGGAAAAAAGGGATCAAACCGATCATCGGATGCGAAATCTATCTGGTCTACGACCACAAGATGTCGGATCGCCCCAAACGCGAGTCCAAGCGCACCGATGATATCGGAGACCTGCCGGAAGACGGAACCCTCAGCCCAGGACAGTTTCCCAAACACCAAATCCACCACAAAACCCTCCTCGCGCGGGATTTTGAGGGCTATCAAAACCTTGCCCGGATGGTCTCCAAAGCCCACACCGAAGGCATGTATTACCGACCCAGGGTGGACATGGAAACGCTGGCCCAGTACTCAAAAGGGATCATCGGACTGAGTGGGTGCATCAATGGAGTTGCCTCCCAGTACTTGCTCTACGGCGAATACGAAAAGGCCCGTGAAGCCACTGCCACTTTCATCGACATTTTCGGGAAGGATTCCTACTACATCGAGATCCAGGATCACGGATTATCCTTCCAGCGCAGGATCATCCCGGGCTTGCTCAAGCTATCGAAGGAATTCGATCTGCCTTTGGTCGCAACCAATGATTCCCACTACGTCCTGAAATCCGACTGGGAAGCCCATGATTCCCTGCTCTGCATCCAAACCGGAAGAGTGCTGACCGACACCAAACGGATGAAGTATCCCTGCAATGAGTTCTACGTAAAATCCAGGGAGGAAATGCTTTCGCTCTTTCCGGACCATCCGGATGCAATTGATAACACCTTGAGGTTGGCTGAGCAGTGCGACCTGAAGATTCCATTCAAGGCCAACCACTACCCGGTATTTGAACAAACCCGGGCACTCGAAATTCACACGGACGAAAAGGGATTCAACCGGGTGCTGGATGTGTATGAAAGCGTCAAGCGCAAGCTCGATCAGTCTAAGAATCCCGATGCGCCTGTGTTTACATTGTCAGACGAGGATCGGGCCAAGCACATGAAGAACGGAACCATTCTGTTCGATCTCTGCAAAAAGGGGCTCAAGGAACGGTATGGAGTAGACTACGATCACCCGGAGGATTACACCCTGAAGCCCGGACAGGATGACGATTTCGCCCGCAAGGTGTGCGAGAAAATGGAATATGAGCTGGCGATCATCACCGGCACTGGGTTCGTTGACTACTTCCTGATCGTATGGGACTACATCGACTGGGCACGCAAACACGGAATCTCGGTCGGACCGGGACGTGGGTCCGGGGCTGGCTGTCTCGTGGCATACGTGCTCCACATCACCGACATTGACCCCCTCCGCTTTGGTCTGCTCTTCGAACGCATGCTCAACCTTGAGCGCGTATCGCCGCCCGACTTTGATATCGACTTCTGCATCCGTCGCCGGGATGAGGTGGTGAACTATGTTCGCGAGAAATATGGGGCCGATCGTGTTGCCAACATCATCACCTTCAATTGCTTCGGTGCCAAAATAATCGTCAGGGACTTGGCCCGGGTGAACGATGTTCCCTTCGCCGAAGCCAATCGCATCGCCCGCATGGTGCCGGATGACCTCAACATCTCGCTCAACGATGCGGTCGCCAAGAGCGAAGACCTGCAAAAGGAGGTCAAGATCAACCCGATCGCGAAAAAGATCATCGATCAGGGACTGATCATTGAATCGATGGTTCGCAACACCGGAAAGCACGCATGCGGGATTATTATCGGAGACCAGCGCCTGACAAATCTGATTCCGGTGACCTTGCAGGACAGTGACCTCACCACCCAATACCCAAAGGGACCGGTCGAGGATCTGGGCTTGCTCAAGATGGACTTCCTCGGGCTGAAGAACCTGACCGTTATCTCTGATGCCGAGGAGAACATCCGCAAGGCCCGTGGAATCCAAGACTTCAGTATCGAAAAAGTTCCACTTGAAGATTCAAAAACCTTTGATCTGCTCAACAGCGGACGCACCACCGCCGTATTCCAGCTCGAATCCTCTGGGATGCAGGCCCTGTGCCGGCAGATTGCACTCTCCAGTTTCGAGGAAATCATCGCCTTGATCGCGCTTTACCGTCCAGGTCCGATGCAGTTCATTCCCCAGTTCATCGAGGGAAAGAAAAATCCGGCTTCGGTTCAGGTCCCCCACCCGCTCCTGAGCAATCTGGTTCAGGAAACCTACGGTGTGCTGGTCTATCAGGAGCAGGTCATGCAAGCGGCTCAGATCATTGCGGGATACTCGCTCGGGGACGCCGACATCCTCCGTCGGGCCATGGGGAAAAAAAAGCCCGAGGAAATGGCGGCTCAGAAAGAGGTGTTTGTGGAGGGTGCCAGAAAGAAACATGGCATGAGCCGCTCAACGGCACTGGAAATATTCTCGATCCTCGAACGCTTCGCGGCCTACGGATTCAACAAATCCCACTCCGCCGCGTATGCGATGGTGAGTTACCGCACCGCCTACCTCAAGGCCAACTACCCGGTCGAGTTCATGGCAGCCGTGCTTTCCAACGACCTCGGAGATGCGAAAAAAGTCGCTCACTTCATTGGGGAATGCGAATCCATGGGCATTTCGGTTCTTGGTCCGGACGTGAATGTCTCCCGCAACAGTTTCACGCCAGTCTATGACGAAGCGCATCCGCAAGGAGCCATTCGGTTTGGGATGGCGGCGATCAAGGGGGTGGGCGACTCTGCGGCCGATTCGATCATCCGCGAACGCGAGAAGGATGGCCCATTCAAAAGCTTCCGGGATTTCGCAAGCCGTATGGATGGCAAGTCCGTCAACCGCAAGGTCATGGAGTGCCTCATCAAAACCGGTGGATTCGACTCCATGGGCGAATGCCGCGCCCAGCTGCTCCTCTCAATTGAAGCCATCCTCAGCGAGGTAGCCTCCATTCAGAAAGACCGGATGGCAGGACAATCCTCGCTCTTTGATCTGTTCGACGACGGGGCATCCAATGGAGGATTCGGAGCTTCGGGTCCCATTTCAGGAAATGATGCGAACCCGGTCCCGGAATTGGATGATGAGACCCGGCTGAACTACGAAAAGGAACTGCTTGGGTTCTACCTGACAGGACACCCGCTTCAGCGTTATGGCACCCTTCCCGACGCGCTCACCAACGTTCACAGTGATCGTCTCGTCTCCTTGCGCGACCGGTCCAGCTTCCGGATCATGGGCGTTCTCTCCAAGGTTGAAGTCAAGCTATCAAAAAAGGACAACCGCAAATGGGCGATTCTGCAAATCGGCACAACCCGTGAGCTTTTCGAAAACGTCAATGTTTACTCGGACTCCTTTGAAAAATACGCCCCCTTGCTCCAGGAAAATGCGGTCATAACCGTATCGGGGCAAGTGATGAACAAAGCCGGTGATGTCCGGCTGAGCGTGCAGGAGGTGCGGAGCGCCGACGACACGTTATGCAACCTTGTGAAATCCCTCACCGTGGTTCTCGATGCCCGGCAACCCAACGATCAGGTGCTGCTGCAATTGCGCAACGAAATTGATGCATCCTGGGGAAGTGTCAAAATGGATATCGGATTCCAGGTATCGGAGGATACGGTTGTGCTGGGAGAAACCAGTACCGCACTGGGCTTCACTCCGAGCACACGCATGATCGCTTTCCTCCGGCAATCACCGGTGGTGGTAGCGGTGCGATTCCACACCCAGGACATCCCGAGTTACGAAAACAACCGCCGTTATCCGGGAAGCTGAAAAACAAATATCTCAGCCAGCCGCCTTTTTGGCATCCTTGACCACAGACTGCTGCCTTGCCTTGTCGTTGACTGCCAGATACTCATCAATCTGAGCCACGGCTTTGGCGAGGGTGGGCGTCACATATTTGAGCCCGCAGATGTAGAAGGTACCATTCGACTGCTGCGCGATCGTATAGCCCCGGTAGGTTTTGGTTTCACTGCTCATGCTGTTCTATGGTTTGCGGTAATCGTATTCTCCTATCTTCGACCAAAAACCGCGCCGATGAAGCAACAAAATATCTGTCGTCCAATTCCACGCACCAAACCACAAGCGCTTGACCCGGTTTGCTCGAAAACCCGTTCCATAATTGCGCCTATCCCCCACCCCATTGCGGGATGCCTCGCTTTCGTCGTGTCCAGCATACCCCGCTCAAGGATTTCGAGGGATTAGGCATTGACGAATCCCCGGGATGAATTAGGGTTAGCCGCTTAATTGTCACCAACTATGACGCAACCAATCGAGAGAAATCCCGCATTTGCCGCCCGGACCAGCGTTGAGCAGGTCGAAGAAGGCACCCAGCTTGCACCCAAGTTCGACTCGAACGGGGTCATTCCATGCATCACCATGCACGCCCACACCAAGGAAGTGTTGATGTTTGCCTTCATGAATGAACAAGCCTTGCTGCTCACGATTGAAACCGGATTGGCTCATTACTGGTCGCGTTCCAGAGGCAAGCTTTGGAAAAAGGGTGAAAGCTCCGGAATGTTTCAAAAGATCCAGCGCATCCTCATCGACGATGACCAGGATTGCATCGTCTTGGAAGTGACCCTTACCCAGCCGACCGCCGGCGGTTCCGAAGCCTCCTGTCACGTAGGATACCGCAGTTGTTTCTATCGGGAAATCCCCGTAGGAAAACCTGGAGACGCTCCTGTGGAACTGCGTTTTGTTGAAGAAAAGAAAGCGTTTGATCCGACCGCCGTTTACGGGGACACGCCGAATCCAACGAAACTCTGAGGTTCCGGGGATTCTTCTACCGTATCTAAATTTGGCATTCGAGGGCGGGAGTCATCCCGCCCTTTTTCACGGGCCAATCAGTCGATGCGAGCCGCGCATCAACGCACACACAGAATACTTCCGAATAGGGTTGCCTTACCGCTAGCCCGAGGTCATTTTTGCCGGGTTTGTTTGTTGAATGGATACTTTGGTAAAGAATGTACTCGCTGATCGCTACGCATCCCCTGCGATGGCCGATCTATGGTCTGAAACGGGCAAGATCCGTCTGGAGCGAAAACTCTGGATTGCCGTGATGCTGGCGCAGCGGGACCTCGGGATCCCGATTCCTATGGAAGCGATCACAGCCTATGAGCGAGTGGTCGACAAGATCGATCTTGAATCCATCCGCAAACGCGAAAAGGCCACCCGGCACGACGTCAAAGCGAGAATCGACGAGTTTTGCGAGCTTGCCGGTTTCCAGCACATCCACAAGGGATTGACCAGCCGCGATCTCACCGAAAACGTCGAACAGCTACAGGTTGCGCAAGCCCTGCGGATGACGCTTGAAAAAGCGGTCAGCAGTTTGTCCGCACTTGGAGATTGCGCCGAGCGTTTCCGTGATTTGGTGCTCGCCGGACGCACGCACAATGTGCCGGCCCAGCCGACCACCTTGGGCAAACGTTTTGCGATGTTTGGAGAGGAACTCCTACTGGCGATCGCCGAACTCGAACACTTCCTCAACACCTACCCGGTCCGGGGACTCAAAGGTGCCGTCGGAACACAGACCGACCAGATCACCCTCTTCGACGGGGATTTGGAAAAAACCGCACAGCTTGAGGCATCGATGCTGCGCCACCTCGGATTACCTGCGCTCATGAGTAGCGTGGGTCAGGTTTACCCGCGTTCACTGGACTTCGGACTGGTCAGCAAGCTCTACGCCCTGAGTGCGGCTCCTTCCAATTTTGCCCGGACCATCCGGCTCATGGCTGGACACGAGGCCGCTTCAGAAGGTTTTGCCAAAGGGCAAACGGGATCGTCCGCGATGCCGCACAAAATGAACAGCCGGAGTTGCGAGAGAATCCATGGCTTCAGGTCTATTCTGGCTGGACATGTCACCATGGCATCGGCTCTTGCCGGAGATCAGTGGCACGAGGGCGATGTATCCTGTTCCGTGGTTCGCCGGGTGGTGCTGCCCGATAGTTTCTTTGCCATCGACGGGCTGCTCAACACATTCCTGTCGGTATTGCAGCAACTCACAGTGTATCCTGCAGTTATCGGCCAGGAGCTTGAGCAATACGCGCCCTTCCTGCTCACAACCACCATTTTGATGGAAGCGGTCAAAAAGGGAATCGGTCGCGAGGACGCCCACCATCTCATCAAAACCCATGCGGTGGCGGAAATCGAAACCCGCCGGCAATCGGGAAACCTCGAGAATCACCTGATCGATCGTTTGGCCGCTGATCCCACCTTCCCTCTCGATCGATCCGAACTCGAACGCATTTCGCACTCAATTCGCAATCAGACGGGCAACGCGCTTCGTCAAATTGACGGATTCCTTTCACAAGTCGCCTCACTCAAAGCACGCTATCCGGGCCATCGCGAACACGGTGTGGCTGACATCCTGTAACTGAGACATTTCAAAATCATGGCACTCAAACCCTTCCAAAGCACCATTATCGCAGACGTTGGAATTTCCTTCGGAGACGAAGGTAAAGGCCGCGTCGTGTACGAAGTGGCAGACGAAATCGAAAAGATGTCCGAGCCTTCAAACCACATCGCAATGGTGTTGAAGGTAAATGGCGGAGCCAATTCCGGACACACCGCCGGAGGATTGAAACACAATCTCCTGCCCTGCGGAGTTGTGGATTCCCGGATTGAACATCTCGCGATGGGTTCCGGGGTCGTGGCCGATCCGCGCAAGATCTGGTGGGAGGTGAAGCCGATCGAAGCACTCGGGTATCCCGTTCTTCCGCGACTGCGCATCGACGAGCGCACCCAGGTCAGCGATCTGTGCCATCGACTCCTCGATCTCGCATGGGAACACTATCGGGCGCATGTCTTGAAAGAGGAATCCAGAGGTACCACCGGACGCGGCATCACGCCGGCTTTCAGCGACGAGGTAAACCAGTGGCAGATCTTTTTTGATGTGTTCCGGCACGACAAAGAGAGTTTTCTCCAGAGGCTTTTCACAAGAGCGAGACGGGCACTGGCAACCATCCAGCACACTTGTCAGGTGGATGCGGCTACCTGGGATGTTTTTTTTGCCCATCTGACACAGGCCGAACTCAAAGCCAATGCGGATTCGATCGAGAAAGGGATCTTCCCTGCTTCCGAATTTGATTTCATGCGCTTCAAGGGTGAGCGTCCGTTTGACCTCAACTGGGAAGAATTCGGAAACGTCTACTGGCAGGCTGGCAGTTCCTTGGCCCGGCAAATCGACGACGTTCGTGAACTCATGCTTGGTGCAATGGATCGCAAGGCCCATGTGATATGCGAATTCGGTCAATCCTATTGGCTGGATAAACGTCAGGGATTCAGCCCGAATGTGACGGCCTCCCATGCATTCACTCCCGAATTGTTTCAGTCTGCGGGCATTCCACTTCAGCCGGTCCACACCATTGGAGTGTGTAAAGCATACGACACCAAGGTCGGAACCCATGTCTTCATCACCCAGATGGATGATCAGGACCCAATCACGACCAGACTCAAACGCATGGAGTATGGAACCTCCACCGGAAGGCAACGCATGGTCGGATGGTTTGATGCGGTGGAAAAGGGATCGGCCCTTCGCTATGGAGGATATCAGGATCTGGTCATCAACAAGATTGACGCACTCACCCTCGGGCCGGATTGGCAAGGCCCGCTGAAGCTTTGCATCGCATACAAGGATGACAAGGGCAACCTCTACCATCGCGTCCCGAGAAACGACGCCGTTCGGCGCGCACTCAAGCCCGTCTACAAAGAACTGCCCGGATGGACAGTTGATTTGCAGAAGCTCAAATCATTCGCGGATTTTCCAGCCGAAGCAAAACGCTATGTTGGATGGATGCTAAAGGCTCTGCATGACTGTGCGAACGAAGGGAATCGGGTCAGGCTTGCGCCTCCAAACATCCGGTATATCGGAGTGGGTCCGGACAAAAGCCAGATCATCTCGGATATCCCCGATGCGGACCATCTGATATCTCTCGCGGTTTGATCCATCTATCGCCGGGTTCCACTCATCATTCTGGATTCCACAGAGTGTCACCCGGCAAATAACTCAAACATCCAGACACCGGCACCCAATCCGGGGAACCTCGTTCCTCATGAAAAAAGCAATCTATCCGGGGACATTTGATCCCTTCACCTACGGTCACTTCGATGTGCTGACCCGTGCGGCCAGGATATTCGAACATGTCGCGATCGCTGTCACCGACAACCAGAGCAAAAGCCCCATCTTTTCTGTAACGGAACGTGTGGAGTTGATCCGTGAGAACATCGGGCATCTCAGCAACGTCAGCGTTGTCTCGTTCCGCGGACTTGTGGTTGACTTCGCCAAGGAAATCGAGGCGAAGGCCTTGATCCGGGGACTGCGTGCGGTTTCGGACTTCGACTACGAGTTTCAGATGGCACAGATGAACCGGCACCTGGATGAAGGGCTGGAGACCATTTTCCTGATGCCAAACGAGAAATACTTCTTCACCAGCTCAAGTCTGGTCAAGCAGGTCAGTCTTTACACCGACCGGGACACCGGGTTGGTGCCGCCCAATGTCTACAAGGCATTGTGCAACCGCTGTGCCACCATTCGGGAGGCAAAAGCCATGTCTTCTTGAGGCCGTTCAGGCGCCAATGCGTGTTCCGGCAGCTCATCCGAGCATTCCTGGCGCCCGATGAAAAAACCTATCCCCATGCAGGATACATCCATATCACAGTCTTTCGACGAAGCCGGGATCGAGAGGCGCATGCGGGTTACCGCTCTTTCAGGTCCCATATTTGTGGAGACCTTTCTCCGGATGCTGTTTTTGAACATCGACGTGTTCATGCTCAAATACTATTCGGAAAAGGCGGTAGCTGCGATGGGTCCCATCATGCAGTTTTACTTCCTGATCCTGATCATGCTCATGGTGAGCACTTCGGGAGCCGGAATTCTGATTGCACAGTATTTAGGGGCGCGCAGACGCGACATGGCGGCAGAGTACTCGCTGGCCAGCCTGAACCTGGTTACCCTCTCTGGGATCGTCATCGGGATCGTGTTTTTTATCGCGCCCGATCTCTATCTGGGATTTTATGCACTGGAGGACAGTGTCCATAACTATGCCCTCGAATACATGACTGTCATGGGGAGCGCGGCAGCAGCCCTATCCTTCTCCGTTGGAGTCACCGGTATCGCACGCAGTTACGGGTTCACGCGCATCACACTCATCGCAAGTATCGCCGGAAACATCGTCAATGTGTTCGGTAACGCCTGTTTCATTTTCGGACTCTTTGGAGTTCCGGTTCTAGGTGTAAAGGGTGTCGCTATTTCCACCCTCACGGGAAACCTGTTCTCGGGCGTTGTTGTCTACATCTTTCTTTCGCGCCAACCGGGATTCAAGTTGCCATTCAACCGCATCTTTCGCCTTCCGCTCCTTCACTATTGGAACATCCTTAAAATCGGAGCTCCGAGCGCGGGAGAACAGCTCTCCTACAACCTCGCTCAGATGGTGACCATGCAGTTCATTTCGCGACTGGGAACCCCATCGCTGACGGCCTACGTGTGTGCATTCAATATCATGCGCTTCATCTTCATGGTTTCGCTTTCCATCGGGCAGGCCATCCAGATCCTTGTCGGATACCTTGTCGGAAGCAAACGTGCCGATGAAGCGAAAAAACGCACACTGACAAGCCTGCGCTTCTCTGTGATAGTAACCTTCGGCATCGCAATCGCCTTTTCCATCTTCCGCGAATCCCTGATCAGGATATACACCAACGACCCTGAGGTGATCGCGATCGCGGGAAGCCTCGTGCTCATGACGATGATCCTTGAGCCCAGCCGGGCATTCAACATCATCCTTGGATCCGCGTTGCGGGGAGCGGGTGACTACAAGTTTCCGATCTCTATCGGGATCGTTTTCATGTGGGGAGTCTCGGTCAATCTTGCCTATTTCCTGGGCATCCGGTGGGGAATGGGAGCTTTGGGCGTCTGGATCGCGTTCACCGCGGATGAATCCCTGCGTGGGGCATTGATGCTTTGGCGTTGGTTGTCAGGGATCTGGAAAACGAAATCGATCGTATCCACCAACTCCTGAATCCAAATCGGCGATCGTCACGATCCGGCGGTTTTGATGCCGTCGTAGAGCGTCTTCATGCGTTCACACTGGAGCTCCCGGGTGAACTCCTTCATGACGGTCTGCCTGGCAGCTTCGCGGAGACTCTCCCTGTCCAACGGTTCAAGAGATAACACGGCTCTTATTTCGCCAGCCAAAGCGGCGGAGTCACGTGCAGGAACCAGACGTCCGTTTGCATGGTGCTCAATCATATCGGAAACCCCTCCGACGTCATAGGCGACACATGGGGTTCCACACGACAGTGACTCCATCACGGTGTTTGGCAGATTGTCCTGATGCGAAGGGAGCACAAACACATCCGCAGCGGAGTAAACGCAGGCCATTCGGGCCTCATCCTTAACAAAACCCAGAAAATGTGTCGGAGTTTTGTAGGGAAGCTCACCGCCGGGGTGGTTGGATCCGAATACGACAACCTCCACTCCGGCATTTGAGTCCCGCTCCAGAATGCGCATCGCCTCCACGAAATCCCCGAATCCCTTGTTCCTGTCCTGAACTGCAAAATTCGCGCCGAAGAGGATGTAGCGTTTGTCTTGCTCCAGACCCAGACGATTCCGCGCCTCTGCAGGATCAAGCGGATGAAAAACCTCCGTATCAACCCCGTTGGGAATCCGGACAATTGGATGCCCACCTAGAATCCGGCTTCTGCGCGCGTCGCGTTCCATCCATCGACTCAGAGTGACAATGTTCCATTTTACTTTGTCCAATGCATCGCACTTCCGTTGCCAAACCCAACGGTCCACATCCCATCCGCCATCCATCGGATCGCGATTGTCGGGCAGAAATCCCTCCACGAAACGGGAGGATTGATCGCTATGGAGGTGCTGGGCTCCGTTGAAAAGCCACCTTCCGTGCAGAGTAGCGACCACAGGACAATGGATGTGCCGGAAATACTGAATCGGCAGCATTCCATCGCCGAACCAGTGCAGGTGAACCAGCTTTGGCCGGATATCTTTCCAGATTTGATGCATCCGGGGATTCGGAAGGAAGTTAAAAGAGGAGTAGTTCCAATGTGAGTGCCTGCAGAGATATGCCGGCCATTTGTCTATCCTGGAGCGCAGCCGGATATATAGCCTCGATAGCAGAGAATCAGGACCCCACACGGTGGGATCTTCGCTTGTCTTATGATCCACCCACATGCGGGATCTCACCCCCATCCGCAAAAGCCCGGTGTGGAGTCGATAGGCCGCACGCCCTACTCCGCCCCCGCCGTCCGAGATGTTGATATGGAGCACATCCGGGGATCCATCATTGGTGTCACTGGGTCTCGCCTTCATGATTTGCTCCCCGATCGGATCAGTTTTCGGATCAGCAGGCGCCGGAGTCGATCTCCGGAAAGAAAAACATCCGAACCGGAACGCTTCTTCGAAAGGGACCTGATATCCGCCATCGAAAGGTGACTCATGTGCGCAAAGGTCCAATCATAGAGGTACACCGCCAGACGCTTGGACAGAGCCTCCGCATCCACGAGCGGGATCTCAAGGTTCAACGCTGCCATCTTCGACAACCATGCTCTCCCGTCCATCCACCGACTCTTATCCGGTGACTCCGACCCTTCACAAATCCGGTGGTGCAATTCCCATTCGCCTTTGGATATGGACGCCGACCATGGAGCCAGCAAATCCGCGCGTATCCTGCGGGCGCCATCAAGCTGCTGCTGAACGTAGGCACTGAGTTTGACCTTGCGATCCACCCGGTAGTTCAAGAGAACCGCATCCATATTCCCAGCCTCGAGTACACGGCACGCACGCACCCAAAGATCATAATCCTCGGCAGTCGGAATCTCGTCCTCGTAGCAGAGTCCCAGTTCATCAAACGCATTCCGTCTCCACGCGACAGCGGGGTGAGCAAACGCCGGATTGAAAAGCATCTGAGCTTGAATCTCCGGATGACGCAGCGGGTATCTCACGATTCCACGGACCTCGCCGAATCGCTTCACCGCCCCCCCGCATAGGGCGATGGACGGATGCTTATCGAGAAAACCCACCTGCAGTTCCAAGCGGTTCTTCACCGCAATATCATCCGAATCCATGCGGACCACATATTCCCCGCGGGCTTCGAACATCACCCGGTTCAGTCCAGCTGCCACTCCCATGTTGGATGGCTGACGCACAACCTTTAGGCGCGGATCCCGGAAAGAAGCCAGTATATCCGGGGTAGCGTCTACAGATCCATCGTCGACAATCAGGAACTCAAAGTCACGAAAAGACTGACCCAGGATACTTTCGACCGCTGTCCGGAGGTATTTCTCCCCGTTGTAAACGGGCATCAGGACACTGACTCTTGGAGCCGTCATAGAGCGGAGGGAGCTTTGGATGATTCTGCGGAACCCAGGTTCAGGGGAATTGCCAGTATGGTATCTCCCTGACGCCCCCTCACCGCACCTCCGGTTCTGGCATCGATCACCCGGTATCCTCTATCCTCAAGAAAACGGCAAACGTTAGCGGAACTGGTTCCGAATCCGGCCAACAGCCGATCATCCAATTCGGCAAGGATCACCGGGCGATGTTTGGATAGAGTTTCGACCGCGCCCTGAAAAACCTCCCATTCCGCCCCTTCCACATCCATTTTTATGAAACCGGGTCTCAGACCATGCTCCTCCACCAATGAATCCAAAGTGCAACAGGGTGCCTTAATCTCAACCGTCTCAAATTGGAGTGCATGGGTGTGCTGAATCGGTCGCATGGATGAGTATTCCTCGCGCCCTTCGACTACATTGAAGCAAACTTCCCCGGGCTTCGACCCCAATACCCCCTCCTGAACGACGACATTTGTCACACCATTCCGTTCGAGGTTGTCACGTAAACGCCTCAGCGCCCCCGGTGTGGGCTCTACCGAGCAAACCCGCTGGCCTTCTGAAGCCAGCAACTTCCCCATTAGCACCGAAAAGAAGCCGACATTTGCACCCACATCCACCGCATCTTTGCCCCGGTCAAGGTGCCGCCGCACGAGGGCGGCAAGCTCCGGTTCATAGGATCCTTCCCGGATCACGCACTTTAGCAACAACGACTCCCGGCCAATGGAGAATACCCCATCAAAATCCGGGAGCTCCACTTCGAGCGACGCTGACTTCACCCGCCCGAGAATGCGGTCAAATGCCCGATCAAACCTCCGTTCATTTGAGCGGAGCCAAAGGCGCCTCACCCATATCAATGGGAATAAAACAAAACGGATCAGAGGATGCTTTTTGAGTCTTTGGATAATCATGGGAAAGGCAGCATTCGCACTAAGTGTTGCATTTGAATGAAGGATCCGCGGGATGGCAAGGGTCTTGAATGAATCCTGAGTTTGATGGTTGATCCTTCGACACATTTGGTTCTAGACTACCTGCTTTCTTTCCTGATCCAGCATACGCTTCCCAGCCAATCCATCCGGATATCATGGCAAAACCTCGAAGAGCAAAAACCCGAAAAAAGCCTGTAACCGCGACCTTTGGCCCTCGTCTCCAAAGTCGCAAGCCTGTGCTTGCGTTTCTCTTATCGCTGGTAGGAATCCTGCATTTGCTCGCGACATGGGATTATCGGCCAGACCAGCAAGGATTCTTCACGGTTAATCAGACTGGTGATTTTGGGAGAGACAACATGATTGGCCAAATCGGAGCTGAAGCAGGATTCTGGTCGCTGAGGCTGTTGGGACTTGCTGCTCTGTTCGTCGGGCCCATACTGATTCGTTTTGCTTCTCTGCTGATTCAAAAGGCACAGCGACAGATCACCCCCACGCACATTTTGGGATCGATTCTTTTCATCCTTGGGACCTGTGGGCTCTATCAACTCTCAGATCCGGCTCCAGGATTATGGGCTTCCCATTTTCCACATGGCTCGCTCACTCAGGGAAAAGGTGGAACCATCGGAATTCTTCTCATCGAAACCTATCTTGAGCATTCTCTTGGCAAAGCCGGATCGTCAATGCTCATGGGTTCGGTTTGGCTTGCCGGTTTCGTCCTCCTGTTCAGTCCGCTTTGGACACTTCTGGTGCACTCGCTACGCTGGTTTGCTGGACTCTTGGCAAAGGGCTACCGCAACTACATGGCCCAACCCAAGGGAGAACGCAAAGTATTCCGTTTGCCGGATTTGAGACCGGTTTCGCTGCCTATTGGGCTCAAAGCCAAACGTTCACTTCTGAGTCCACTTTTTGGAAAACCAGTGACTGGGGATGCGGGCAATCCGATCGATCCTGAATACGAAGCATCCAATCAACCCAAAGTCCCTCTTAAGAAGGGGATGTCTTCTTCCGCTTCATCTGCCCCAATTGTCTTGCCGGAGCCCATCCACCCATCCACGCAAAACCCCACAAAAAAAACCGTTGCTTCCGCCGTGGAGGCCCCACCTCCACCATCAAAAGCTGTTGCAAAAAAACCGCTGCCTAAACCGGAAATTCCTTCTGGCGATCAATCATCCATCAAGATCATCGCGAGCGAAAAAACAGAAAAGAAAGCAGGCGCCAATCCCAGGAATAAGGGTCGATACCAGTTTCCTCCGATCCATCTACTTGAGGAATCGACTCACGGTGACGAAATCAATCCTGACGATCACCAAATGATTGCGGAACGCCTCCGCTCCACACTTGAGGAATTCAACATCAAAGTGACGCTTGGAGAAGTCCATATCGGGCCGGTTATCACGCGCTACGATCTGCACCCTGCTCCCGGAGTGCGGGTAGAGAAAATCGCCAGTCTCGATCGCAATATTGCGATGACGCTTCAAGCTCAGTCGGTGCGAATTCTCGCGCCTGTTCCGGGTAAGGGATGTGTTGGCATTGAAATCCCCAATCCGAATCCCCAATCTGTAAGAGTCCGCGATATTATTGAATCCAAGGCATGGGCAGACGCTAAAGCGGAAATTCCCGTCGTATTGGGGAAGGAAGTCAGTGGAAAGCCACTGGTTGCCGATCTGACAAAAATGCCGCACCTGCTGATCGCAGGATCAACCGGTTCCGGTAAGACGGTTTGCATCAATGCTATCATCACCTCATTATTGTACCACGCCAGCCCGGATGATGTACGCTTCATCATGGTTGACCCGAAAATTGTGGAGATGCAGGTGTTCAATTCGCTGCCTCACATGTTGATACCTGTAGTCACTGATCCCAAGCGGGTGCCGAATGCCCTCAAATGGCTCATCTCCGAAATGGAGCGGCGTTACCGAATCTTTGCACAGGCGGGCGTTCGCAATATCGCGGGATTCAACGCAAAAATCATCAAGAGCCAGGAATCCAAGGATTTGGCACACTCCATGGATCAGCAGCTTACGCCCGAAGAGCGATCCGCTATCAACACAATCGGAGTCCCCCGGGACGAGCTTGCTCTGGATGAAGTGCCAAACCGCAAGCTGCCTTACATTGTTTGCATCGTCGATGAGCTTGCCGACTTGATGATGGTGGCCCCGGCGGACATCGAGACTTGCATCGCACGACTCGCCCAACTCGCCCGTGCCGCAGGCATTCACTTGATCCTGGCAACCCAGCGCCCCTCCGTGAACGTCATCACCGGTGTGATCAAAGCCAACTTGCCCAGTCGCATCGCATTCAAAGTGGCATCAAAAGTCGACAGTCGCACGATTTTGGACGGCGGAGGCGCCGATGCGCTCATTGGTAAGGGTGATATGCTTTTTGTTCCACCCGGCGCTCATCATCTCGTCAGGGCACAGGGGGCCTTTGTGTCGGACGATGAGCTCAACGGAATTGTTGAATTCCTCAAGGTAAATGGTCCGCCACGTATCGCGGAGGACATCCAACGTCAGATCGAAAGCGATGATGATTCCGCCTCCGGATCTTCGGGCGAAGATGACGCGGATGATGCTGCCGACTCCATGATTTCAGATGCGATTGATGTGCTCCGCACTACAAAAAGGGCTTCCACCTCCATGCTTCAGCGCAGACTGAGAATCGGCTACAATCGGGCGGCCAGAATCATGGAAACCCTCGAGGACAGAGGAATTGTCGGGCCGGACAATGGATCGCAGCCCCGCGAGATCCTTAAGGATCTGGATGTGCTCTGATCAGGACAAGTCACCGAGCGGGACAGGTTTCGGCAATTCGCCACGCCCGGCATCAATTCCGATGCGGCCAAGGCCGGGGACCCTCAGGCTTCAAATCGGAACGCCTCCAAGCCCAAGATGGATTCAGTCCTTTATGGCCTTCATAAACCCAGGGTCGCTCAACAGGGCTTTTACTGTGTCGACAATTGCCTGAGTCTGACGGTCAATTTCCAGATTCACCTGATCACCGGGCATTTTCTCCCCAAACGTGGTCAGTCTCAGTGTTTCCGGAATCAACCATACCTCAAAAGTGCAGGCATTCCGATCAGCATTCACTACCGTAAGGCTGCAGCCGTTGATCGATAGGAATCCTTTCGAAAAGACATAAGGCATCCACTGCTTCGGAACACGTATGCGGATCACCGTGTTATTCTCAGGCTTCCGGATGTCCACAATTTCCGCGACCGTATCCACATGTCCTGAAACCGAATGTCCCCCGATCTCATCCCCCGCTTTCGCAGATCGCTCGATGTTCACGCGTTTGCCAGTCGAAAGAATGCCGAGCGTAGTTCGGGTCAGCGTTTCCTGCATCACATCAAAACAAACCACATCCCCCTCGATGGCTGCTACCGTGAGACAAACCCCATCCACACTGACACTGGCTCCATAGCGCAAGTTATCCCGGTATTGCTCAGGCAACACGAGTCCGATAGTATTCAATCCCGGGCGAACCGAGACACTCCTGATTTCGGCGATTCCTTGAACAATTCCAGTAAACATGATGCTACAAATGTTGGGATGTTGGATATGAGTGGGATCGAAACCCTACGATGACCCAAAAAAGAAAAAAAGAAAAATCACCAAAAATCCGGACAAGTCCCGCGATCTTTTCCAGATTAAACATCCTTGGCATGATCTAATCGCAGCAGCAGACAGGTAGCGTGTGCCGCAATTGCATGTCCTTTGCCGATGTCACCCACCTTTTCGTTTGTAGTGGCCTTTATCCCGACCTGATCCGGACGTATGCCCATCGTAGCCGAGAGACTTTCCTTCATGGCGTCAAGATAGGGGGAGATTTTCGGACGCTCGGCGATGATCACACAGTCCACATTTCCGACCATCCAGCCTCGAACCATAGCCTCATGGATCGCTTTTTCGAGTATCCTGCGGGAATCAATCCCACGAATATCCGGATCCGTATTTGGAAACCAATGACCGATATCCGGAAGAGCCAGCGCACCAAAAACCGCATCCGACAGCGCATGGGTAAGGCAATCGGCATCAGAGTGCCCATCCAGTCCAACTTCACATGGGATATCCACCCCACCCAACACCAAGGGCCGCCCAACGACCAGACGGTGAATGTCGTATCCATAGCCGATTCGCATCGGTTCATTCTCAAGGCCGGACGCAATCCCGTCCAGCTCTTTCTTTGCCTACAGGATTGTCTTCATAATTCATTATCGGCAGAGCTTCAGAATCTCAGAGATGAGAATCATCCAGCCTTTAACTATGCAGGTTTTCGATCAATACCCGCTTGCGTAGCGCACACAATCAGGTTCAAACTTGCATGGTATTCCGGCCGGTCATTCACCGGAATACACGACCCTGACACATTTGAATTCACTAGTTTGGAATCCGACTTCACGTCGCACAAAGCAATCAAAATGGCTCTTTATTTCTGGATCGCAGTGGGAAGCGCAATAGGAGGTGTTTGCCGCTTCGCCCTATCAGGTTTGGTGGCCCACCGTTTTGGAGAAACCCTCCCATGGGGAACCTTCGCGGTCAATTTCATGGGTTCTTTGCTGATCGGATTCATCGCATGCCTTGCTTCTCCAGATGGCCGGATATTATTCAGCCCGACCGCCCGACATATGCTGATGACTGGGATTCTGGGCGGGTTCACAACATACTCATCCTTTTCGCTACAGACCCTCAACCTCGTGCGGGACGGCGATTTTCTCAAAGCCGGAGCATACGTGGCAGGAACCCTGTTGTTTTGCTTTGTTGCTGTCTGGATAGGACACGCGCTCGCCTCCTCAATCAACACCATCAACCCCGCCTAGGCCAATCATGAACCTTCCCTCCAATTCTCTCTTATTGCGCATCTACATTGGTGAAGCTGATCGTTTTGAAGGAAGTCCGCTGTATGAGTCGATTGTCCTGAAGGCGAGGGAAAACGGACTAGCTGGAGCCACCGTTCTCAGAGGACCTATGGGGTTTGGTGCAGCGAGCCGAATTCACACAGCCAAAATCCTGCGACTATCTGACGATCTGCCGATGGTCATTGAGATTGTGGATAAGGAAGAAAGGATACGTAATTTCCTTCCTACCGTCGAATCCATGGTGGATGGAGGCCTGGTCACAATCGAGGAGGTCCACGTTCTTCATTATCGAAGCCATCGGAGCCCATCCTGATAGCTACCATACCTATCCTTCTAAAGCAGCCGTTTTAGCTGGTTGCGTCAGGATTCAGGACGCTGCGCTTTGACAATCTAGGCTTCTGCTTTCACATCCAAGCGGATCCAGTCAGCCGGGATGAGGTCATCAAACCGGATCGACGGGTCCTGAAACCAGCGTTTGGGCGCAATGACGGTACGTCCTGCAGGCCGGTTGTTCATCCAGACGGCCCACCACGCGAATGAACTGTTAGGAATCACGTAATGACGACATTGGGACATGAGGAAAAGATACTGATCGAAATCCACTCCAGCCCATTCGTGGCCCACAAATACAGCAGGACAGTCCAGCCGGAGGTGATCCCGACACCATTCCACATCATCGGAAAAAACAAAGGCTTTTGGGTTGGAAACCTTGGTGCCAATAATCTCCATTGCCTGTTCGATGTAGGACGAACCATAGAATCCGTGGAATGATCTGGACTTCGGATTGTCCACAAAATCCCCTCTTCGCACGTTGAGGCAGACGGATTCGCATGATCTCAGAGCATCCCACAGGTGCCGACTCTCTCCCACAGACCGGCGAAAGGTGAATTCCTGACGGATAGTTTCCGAAACGGCATCAAAGTAGCGGGCACTTTGCCAATACCCGATCAGAAAACTGTTGTCTGCGTAGTGCTCAAACCCGGGATCATAGTGAAAATGGGGTTCATTCACGGTGGTAAACTGTGCCGAATCCCAATCATGCCCCGTGGCGATCTGCCCGTGGACGTTGAACATCCCAAGCGTGTAGTGCCGGAATACGTGGTTCTCGCGCGGCGTTCGATCCTCGAGAGCCGCCAAATCCAATCGCAGATCAACGCCATGGCGCATGGCCAAAGCCCGTCCCGCGGCATATTGGAACATCTGATTTCCAGTCCCACCCATCAGGCGAACAATGATCATACGAGACTCCCCTTCAGTTTCAGAGCGAATCGAGCTCTGGATTGATTTATAACAAACGAAAAGCGATCCGTCACAATCAGCATCCTTATCTCGGTCAATTCTGGGCTCCAGCCGTAAAGACTTCCATTCCCAGCCCTTCCACGCTCACCACATGATGCCGCTGACTCAACTGCGAGGACTTCACTTCAAAGGTCAGCGCCTCCGCGACACCATACTCGTGAACGTGGTTCTCGTAGGTGCCATTGGAGAAACCGAAAAGCACCACATAATTCCCGAGTTTGAGCCTGGGCAGCTTCGCATGAAACCGAATCATGTATTCACAGCCTTCTTCCATGACGGGAATGGCCGACCCGGTGAAACATGAGTTCACGCCAAACACCAGATTCCCCTTCATGTCGTAGAAATCGCAACAACTGATCGGGCGCTCGATACGCCGGTTTGCACGCAAATGAAGGTGAACTTCCAAAGACTCCCCACCATGAAAAAAGGAGATATTCTCCGGGTGCTCAGCACAGTAGAGCGCGGCGTTCAGAAACACCACCCCTCCTTCCCCATCCGAAGGAAGACCTTGAAGACTCTCCCAATGCAATCCATCTCCCAGCGCCACATAGGGCTCGCCGAAACGGCTCATGTCCAGCTTGCGCCCGGACACACGTCCTTTGGCCGCAGCGGAAAGCTCGATCGACTCATCCTGCTCAAGATTCTGATCCCCGCCGTCATCGTTATTGAGCACCCCATAGTGCATGAAGTTGGAGTATTCAACGGTGATCTTGCGCGGGTCCCCCCTGCGCATGATCCGTCCGTCATGAATCCAGATCACTTCCTTGCAAAAGTTGACGATGCTCGACAGATCGTGCGACACAAAGAGAAGCGTGGTATCAGCGTCGATCAATTCTTTCATTCGCCGGATGCACTTCATCGTGAAACGAATATCACCAACCGCAAGAGCCTCATCCACGATCAGGATATCGGGATCGACCTCAGCTTGGACCGCAAAGGCAAGGCGGACCCGCATGCCACTTGAGTAGGTCTTGATCGGCTGATCCATAAAATCCCCGATGTTGGCAAATTCCGCGATGCGCTGGAAACGGGCATCCGTCTCCTGCCGGGTTAATCCAAGAATACTTGCGTTGAGGTACACATTTTCCCTTCCGGTGAACTCATCATTAAACCCGGATCCCAACTCCAATAACGCAGCTAATCTCCCCTTCGTGTAAACCGAACCACAAGTCGGCGTCAAGGTGCCCGCAATCAGTTGCAGAAGCGTGCTTTTTCCCGATCCATTGCGTCCGATGATCCCGATACTATCCCCTTTTTTCAGTTCGAGATCGACGTCGCGAAGAGCACAAAAATCGTGGAAGTATTTATTCTGATTGAACATCCGGCCAGCTTCGCTCCCTTCCGGAGGCATGCCAACCATGCGGCCCAAGCCCTTCTTTGCTCCACTCCTCAACGGATTGAAAGCCCCCTTGAGCGCACTGATAAGCGGAGCCTTCAGACGGGCCGACGGGTCCCGCCAAATGCGGTAGGACTTCCCCAGATTTTGTGCGGATACCACTGTTTCTCGTTCACTCATGCTATCAGTATCCTATTCTCAAAGTAATTGCTCGCATCTTGTCGATCTCTTCGCTCAGGCATCATGACATTACTTCGGTTATGCGGCGCGCATAACGCCTCACCCGCGTATCTTGATGCATCGATAGGGCAAACTTCAGGACGTCTGCGTTCTCAATCCTGTCATCCGCCACAATCACCTCCGGGCGCGAATCAAAAGAAACCTCCATCCACTGCTCCGGAGTATGCACAGGAATTCCTGCGATCCTGCTCGGCGGGGATTCCGCCCGATCATCATGGACCAAACCGACCACACAATATCTCCCCCAACGTTCGATGTCATGCTGAATCTCATCCAATAGCCACCGTGCTTCCCTACCGGTTCCATAGACTAGCAAGGGAATTTTGCCCGTTGGGGCCTGTCCCATCCGGAAGCGCACCAGGAGATCATCCAAAAAACGGAAACTGAAACGGGACGCGGTGAGGGCGAGGAAATAAACGCCTCCGAAAATGACGAAAGCTCCACGGGAATACCCGATCCCGAATCGATCCAACATCGTCAACGATGCCATGCTGATGACCACGCCGAGAGCGGCCGCCATAGCGTAATTCAGCACATCGCGTGAACTCGCCAGCCTCCAGCTGAACTCATAGATGCGGAGAACCAAGCTGACTCCCACACAAGAAACAATCACAACAGGGAGGGACCGGATAACCGCATCCCGGAACTCGTCGGTTAGCACAAAATCGAACCGGATCAGATACGCGGCATAGAGACTCACGCTTACCAACAACACATCCACCAACATCTTGATCAATGGTACCCGATAGATGAAAGAGGTCACGAGCTGTTGCCAGCCTTCTCTCCGGATCGGAGATACCTGAATCCGGACACTCGCGATGTACACGGCCACCATTGTCAAGCCCACAAAGGCAAACAGGAAGAAGACAAGCCCGGTGTCCGGAAACATCGCCATCATCCATGCCACTCCCACACAAAACGCCGATACCCCGTAGAGCACACCGAGCGTCTGCCAGTGAGTCAGACCAGAGAAAGCCAGGCGGTGGGTTGTGTGGTCTTTTCCGCCTACCGATGGACTCTGCCCTCGCATCAAACGCGTGACGGTCACCAAAGATGTGTCCAGAATCGGAATCGCCGCAAGAGCCACCGCAATGAGGAAGCGGAGCAGGACTGAGCTTCCGTCTTGCTGTTCCAAACCATAGAACCCGTTGAGTTGAGATGGGATTATCAGTGCCGCAAATGTAAAACCCAGAAAAAGACTACCCGAGTCACCCATGAATATCCGGGCGGGCGGACGGTTGTGCAGCCAAAAACCGAAAGCACACGCCGCAACGACCAAGGCCCATAGCGCGCCCACCGGCACACCTTCGCTGGAGCCATACCAACCCGTCAACGCCAGTCCACAAAGCCCAATAATCACGACTCCGGAGCTCACTCCGTCCATGTTGTCCAGCAGGTTCACCGCATTCACGATGCCGACAAACCAGAAATAG
>JAPXRV010000002.1:0-98207 GCA_033813415.1 Opitutales bacterium
CGCTTCGTGCTCTTTGTGCCCTTCGTGGTGAAGATTCTTGAATGCTTCCGCCCTTGGCGGCTTTGCGTCGTGAGTGTCCTCCATGGCTCGAAGCGCGACGGGGGAATGCACACTGATAGACACGGATGGGAATGCATTTCCATGTTGATCCTTCCTTTGTGAGCTTGGCGCCTTTGTGAGAGAACGTCCTTCTTCTTCAATCCTGTGGATCCTGTAAATCCTGTCCAGAACAAGAATGAGGAGCTCAGAATCCACGGGACAGTGGTATTGCCATTGTGTCGCTACATTTGCCAATCTCAAAATCCAATTTGACATATAGACGGCTGGAGGTAAATATGTGATACATGGTGGATCGTCCGTTTTGGGTGCGAAGAGTCGAGGATGCTTGGCAGAAGGTTCCGATTGTCTGGCTGACTGGAGTTCGTAGGGTTGGAAAAACCTGTCTGGCAAGGTATTGGGAGAGCGCGGAGTATTTCAACTGCGACCTTCCGCGCACCCGGATGCTTTTGGCAGATCCGGAACACCTCCTCAAACAGGTGACAACAAGACAGGTCGTGTTCGATGAAGTTCATCAAATTGAGAATCCCAGCGAGCTCCTGAAGATCGCTGCCGACGAGTTTCCCCACTTGAAGGTGCTTGCAACCGGTTCATCCACTTTGGCTGCCACCCGGAAATTCCGCGATTCCCTGACAGGGCGGAAGCGGGTGGTGCATTTGGTGCCGGTGCTCCCGGACGAAATGGAGTCTTTCGGATGCCGATCGCTCGAACAGCGGTTGTTGGGGGGTGGAATGCCGGACAGGCTTCTTTCCGCGGCTCCAGATCCGGGTTTCTACAATGAGTGGTTGGATTCCTATTTTGCCCGGGATGTTCAGGAGCTGTTTTCGGTGGGTAAGCGGAGGGCTTTTCTGAACCTGTGTGAACTGCTTTTCCGGCAAAGTGGAAGTCTGATGGAAATCACCTCGTTGGCAAAACACTGTGGCATCTCCCGCCCCACGGTCATGCAGTATCTCGATGTCATGGATATCACGCACTTGATCCGGCTGATCCGGCCTTTCAGCGGGGGAGGTCGCCGGGAGATCATTGCTCAGCCGAAAGTGTATGCTTTCGATACGGGATTCGTATGCCATTTCCGGGGCTGGGATTCATTGCGACCGGACGATTGCGGCGGATTGTTTGAGCATCTGGTTCTTGACCTGTTGCGAGCCCATTTCCCGGATCAATCGGTTATGTATTGGAGGGATAAACAACAACGGGAAGTGGATTTTGTTCTTTCAACAGGTTCGGGCGCGGTGACCGCGATCGAGTGCAAGTGGTCAAGCGGTGGTTTCAATACCCGGAATTTGGATGCGTTCAGGGCCCTGTATCCGGAGGGAAAAAATCTGGTGGTGGTGGGCCAGTCGGGTGAGGGCTTTTCAAGGCGAGTGGGATCTCATGAGATCACGTTTTGCAGTGTTTCAGACCTGACAAAATCGCTTTCGCCTCCTTCCTGAATCAACGGCATGGGGCTGTTCACAGCGGGCGAACGTTGTTAAAGAGAAGAGAAATTTACACCGCTCGCTGTGCTCGCTATAAGCCCTGCGGGCCACATACGTTTGGCTGGCGCCAAACAACAGATTCTTACTCATAGTATGTTGTCCCGAGCGTGCGAGGGACATCTGTGCCCGGAGCCGCAGGCGAAGGGCGTAAGCCCGCAGGGCGATGTAAAAACCTCTTTGTATTCAACATCGCTCAACCGTTCCGGTTTCGCTGGATGGTCTTGATCATGAGCTTCGTCGAAGGGGCTCGTGCCTCGCCACAAGGTTATCGAATTGAAGGAATACTCCCGGTCCGGTCCCCCTATGTCAGATGGGAACCTTCAGAAGGAGGAGAGGAGGCTGATCAGGTTGCCGGGCATCAATCCGAGGACCAGCAGGGCTGCTCCAAGGACGATTAGCATGACCTTGTCGCTGATGCGGGCTCCGGGGAAGGTGCGTTCCGCCTGAGGTGCGGCTTCTCCTTCGTAGGCTGGCATAGGGTCGCTGTAGTAGGCTTCGCGGATCCACTTGAAGTAGTAGTAGATCGAAACCACAACACAGATCAGCCCGACAACGATGAGGGTGAACATCCCGGCATACCATGCGGCAATGAAAAGCGCGGCTTTTGCGACAAATCCGCCGAGTGGCGGAATCCCGGCCATGGAACCGAGGCCCATCGCAATCATGGCGGCAAGGCCGGGGCGTTTTTCGGAAAGGTGGGTGTAGTCGTAGACATCCTGATCTTCATCCGCGGGAGGGTTGAGGACCGACATCACCCCGAATACAGCATAGGATCCGACAAGATAAACCAGAAGGTAGAAAGTGATGGCTCCGGAGATCCACATCACGCCTTCCTGTGACATCAGCACAAGCACCCCGATCATGAGGAAGCCGGCGTGGGACACCCCCGACATACCAAGGAGGCGCTTGACGTTGGTGTAGGTAAGCGCAACCAGATTCCCGTAGATGAGGGTGACGATCGTCACGATCGTCAGGATGGGAGTGAGGAAACCGCGCATAGGCTCAAATGGCCCACCGGACTTGACGAGCATGAGAAGCACCCCGATGCCGGCTGCTTTGGAACTGACCGAGAGAAATGCGGTGACCGGAGTGGGTGCGCCCTGATACACGTCGGGAATCCAGATCTGGAAGGGGACCAGCCCGATCTTGAAGGCGACCGATGCCATGACCATGAGGATCCCGAGGCGGGCGATGGCATTTCCTTGATTGAGGTCGAGAAAGGCCGAAAGCTGTGCGAACTGGAGGGGATCGGAGACCGGGCCATTGAAGGCGGAGTTTCCGCCTACACCGTAGAGTAGTCCGATGCCGAAGAGAAGTATTGCCGTGCTCGTGCCTCCGAGGATCAGGTATTTGATGCCGGATTCGAGGGAGAATCGACTGAGACGCGCGTAGCTGACCATCGCATACAGGCCGATCGTCACGGTTTCAAGGGCGACGAAAAGGGTGGCGAAGTGCTGACTGTGCACGAGCAGCATCATGGCAGCCGTAACCAACGTGGAGAGGATCGAGAGCTCGGACGCCGGGAGTTTGCGTCCGCGTAGGTAGTTCGAGGCCACCCAGAAGAACAGCGCATTGCCGAGTAGGAAAAGCACGCGGAACTGGTTCGCGAAGAGCGAGGTTCCGATCAGGCCGCCAAACGCAGTGCGCGCCTCGAAGGTGCTGTGCATCGAAAACGGAGTATACTGCGTGGACTTGAACACCCATGCGAGCACCCCAAGGTTGAGGATCAGGCCCAGCCGGAAGGTCCAGACGCGAAGACGGGCCGGCAGGAATGCTTCCACGAGCAGGAGGGCTAGTGCGCCGGCTGCAAGAGCGATTTCAGGTCCCAGAAGCATCCACTCCTGAGTGTCGGCCAGAGATTTGAGCAATTGTGTGTCCATGTTGACCAAAGGGATTCGGTGGGTTGGCGGAGGTCAGGGTTGGGGGGCTTCTTCTTTGACTTCTTCGTCGGGCGCAATGAGCGAACCGGCATCCCTCACATCCAATCGTTGTCCGGTGAAGTTGAGGTCGCTTTGCTTTTGCCAGATACCGGCGATTGCTTTTTCGACCGGGTTACCGGCCCAATGGGGAATCAACCCGAAGATGAGCAAAGCAATGAGCAGAATAACCGCCGGGATGCGCTCGGCCCATCCAATGTCACTCACGAGGTGGCGGGTGCGGATTTCGCGGAAGGCTTCGGTGGGTTGCCCGAAGAAGGTTTTGGCGACGGCACGGAGTCCGTAGATAGCGGAGATCACGATGCCGGTGAGGGCGATCACAAGGACCAGGGGCTTCCATTGCCAGATACTGGCGAAGACCGTGAATTCCCCCCAGAAGTTCGCGAATCCCGGTAGTCCGATGCTGGCCAGCATGGCGGTCATGAAAAGTCCGCAGAGGACGGGGGCTTCTTTGCCGAGGCCGCCCATTTCTTCCATGTTGAAGGTGCGGCAGCGGTGTTGAATCGCTGTGGCGAGGTGGAACAGCGCGGCAACCGAGAGTCCGTGTGCAAGCATCAGGAAGACCGCACCTCCGGCGCCGAGCATGCTGACGGTGGCGATGCCAAGGAAGATGTAGCCCATGTGCATGACCGAGGCGTAGGAGATCATCTGCTTGAGGTCACGCTGGGCCATGGTGATGAGCCCGATGATGATGATATTTCCCAACGCGAGAACCGAGAGGGTATCTGTCCAGCGGAAGGCCGCACTGCCGAGGAGCGGGAGTCCGACCTGTATGAGAGTGTAGAGCCCGAACTTCTTGAGGACGCCGGCGTGCAGCATCGCGACTGATGTCGGCGCGGCCGTATAGCCCAGAGGGGCCCAACTGTGGAACGGGAAAAGGGACACCAGAATGCCGAGACCGAACAGGAGCAGACCAAAGAGAGTCTGGCCAAGCGTCGTGGCGAACGGCTGGCTCGCAAGGTGTTCGGAGAGGCTGATGAGGTCGAAGGATCCGAGTCCGCTACCCACGTAGATCCCGATCAAGCCGGCGAGCGATACCATCGCACCGAGGGTCAGGTAGACCGTCATATTCATGGCTGCCGGACGGCGGTTGGGTCCACCCCAGATCGCGATCATGATGAAGGAGGGGATGAGGGCCACTTCGTGGAAGAAATACAGGTAGAAGATGTCGTAGGTGGAAAAGATGCCGAGCAGCCCGCTGAACATGATGAGCAGGAGCACAAGGTAGGTGCGTTTGCGTTCGGCATTCGACACGATTGCGGCCCAGCCTGCGGCAAGTCCGACGATCGCTGCGAGCAGCAAGAGGACGACCGAGATACCGTTGACGCCGATCCGGAGAGCGATCCCGAGGCTCTGGTCGAGTCCGGTGGGGATGACGCGTTGGTAGAGGAATCCTCCATCGCCTTCCCTGAAGTAGGACAGGAACACCTGGATCGAGAACAGCGCGGGCAGGGCAAACCCGGCGAGGGCGAGGGCTTTGGCGGGCCATTCGGGCATTTTCCGTGGGAGAATGGCGATAAGCAGTGCCATCCCGAGCGGGATTGTGATCGAGAGAATCAGTAGATCGGACATATCACTAAAGTGTTGGCATTGGAAACGGACGGGTCAGCACGCGGCAGGATCAGCGGGTTCAGGATAGACCGGCGACAACCGCCACACAGGCGATTACGCCCACGGCGAACCAATAGACGTAGTGGTGGACGTTGCCCGTGGTGAGCAGGCGGAGCACTTGCCCCAACCCGCCTGGAATGCCTCCTGCGACTCCACGCATTCCGATCCCCGAGATTACAAGGAGATCGAGATTGGATAGCAGCCGCGCGATGGGCTGCTGGATGCGCTGCACGTAGAAAAGGTAGATCTCGTCAAACCAGAGCTTGGTCTGGATGAAACGGTACAGGAACGGGATGCCGGATTCGAGGTTGTCCTTTTCTCCACCGGATTTGTAGATCAGTCCGCCTAAGACGAGTCCGAGGACCATGGTGCCGAAGGAGAGGATCGGGAGCCAGACTTTCATGGACTCGGGAGCGTGCGGGATGCTGTCCACCAGAATCGGGAGCGTGGCATTCGGGAAAAGTGGCGTGAACCAACCGGCGAATACCGAGTAGATGGCCAGCACAACCAATGGCAGCACCATTACCCAACTGTTTTCCTTGGCGTGCCCGACAGCCTCAGTCTTAGGGTTGCCGAGAAATACCGTCACCCACAGGCGGGCCATGTAGAGGGCGGTGATGCCCACTCCACCCAGGAGGGCGTAGAACACCGGGCGCTCGTGCTCCCATGCGAGGGAAAGGATGCCTTCCTTGCTCCAGAATCCCGAGAAGCCGGGGCATCCGACGAGGGCGAGCAATCCGAGTGAGAAGCAGACCGACGTCCATGGCATGCGGGAGATCAGGCCGCCCATGCGGAAGATGTTCTGTTCGTGGTGGGTGGCGTGGATGATCGATCCGGCTGCAAGGAAGAGCAGTGCTTTGAAGAAGGCGTGGGTGGTGAGGTGGAAGAGCGAGGCTCCCACTCCATATTCGTGCCCGGCGTGGGCTGCTGCTGTGCCGATCGCAAATGCCGAAACCATGTAGCCGAGCTGCGAAAGCGTGGAGTAGGCGAGGATCTTCTTGATGTCCTTCTGGGTGATCGCACAGATCCCGGAGTAGATCGCGGTGACCACTCCGACCCACATGATCAACTCCAGCGCGTCAGCCGAAAAGAGGAAGAACACACGGCACATCAGGAAGACACCGGCGGCAACCATCGTGGCAGCGTGGATGAGTGCGGAAACGGGGGTGGGGCCTTCCATCGCGTCGGGCAGCCAAACGTGCAAGGGCATCTGGGCGGATTTTCCAAGCACGCCACAGAAGAGCAGCAGCCCGATCATGGTTTGCAGTTTGGATGGATCCGCATGGACGATGGTTTCGAGCGCAAGGAGATCGGTGGTGCCAAACTTCGCCCAGATCGCGATGATCCCGATCAGGAATCCGAAGTCCCCGATGCGGTTGACGATGAAGGCCTTGTTGGCTGCGTTGGCGGCGGATTCGCGTTCGCGGTAGTGTCCGATGAGCAGGTAGGAGCTGAAGCCGACGAGTTCCCAGAAAACGAACATCATGATCAGGTTGCTCGAGAGCACGATCCCGGTCATCGAGAACATGAAGATCGACATGCCTCCGAAGAATCTTCCGCGTGCGTCATCGTGCTCAGAGTATTCAACTGCGAAGAGGTGAATGAAGAAGCCGACGAAGGTTACCACAAAGAGCAGAACCGCTGCGGTGGGATTGAGCAGGAATCCGAGGCTGACCTGGAGGTCGCCCATCGAATACCAGGTCACGATCCGGTGTACCGGGTCCATGTCCCAGTGGGCGAGCATGCGCAGGGCTACGATCAGGCAGGCTGCTGCGGATGCGATCGATACTCCGGCCGCGATCCGGCCCGACTTGCGCAACAGCAGCGCGATCAGTGCCGCCGAACACAGAGGCAGCAGAAACAACAAAAGGATGTGTGCGTTGGATACCATGACGGGCTCTGGCTTAGTTCTTCATTTCGGTGAACGCGTCCACAAAGACGGTCTGTTTCAGGCGGAACAACGCCACCACGATGGCAAGTCCGACTGCGACTTCGGCGGCGGCCACCGTGATCGTAAAGAACACGAAGATGGATCCGTCGAGTGAAAGGTTGTAGCGCGAGAAGGCCACAAAGAGCAGGTTCACGGCGTTGAGCATCAGTTCGAGGCTCATGAGCACGATGAGGGTATTCTTGCGTAGCAGCACCCCGAGAAAACCAATCGAGAAGAGGATTCCCGATGCGATCAGATAATGGCTCAGCATCATGACGTAAGATTTTTTGGGTGTTGGGCCGGGGTCAGTTGGATGGCGGGGTTGTCGGCTCCTTGCCTGCGGCGGCGCCGGGGCGGAGATCCTTGCTGATGACGATCACTCCAATCATGGCAATGAGCAGGAGGAAGCCCACGACTTGAACGAGCAACATGTATTTGCCCATCAGGCCGGAGCCGTATGCCACGGCTTGGGATGAGAAGGCCAGTCCGCCTCCATCGCTCACAGCTGCGGTGATCTCAGGCATGACCTGCCGGAATTCGGGCGCAAGGAACAGGAAGGTAAGGCCACCGCCGAGCGTGATGACCGACAGAATGGCGGCGACCAGCGTGCCCCAGTCCCGTTTGCGGGTTTCGGTGGCGGGGATGTCAATCAACATGATGATGAAGACAAACAGCACCATCACCGCTCCGGCGTAGACCAGGATCTGGAGTGCGGCGAGCATGTAGGAGCCGAGCAGCGCGAAGAGGCCGGCGGTGCCGACCAGCGCAAGGATCATCGACATGGCCCCGTTGACCGGGTTGCGCGCCAGCACCACGGAAAGCGAGCTCAGCGCGGTAAGGGCGACCAGGAAGTAAAAGATTATGTCGTGCATGGTGAGCGGGCTCCGTTATCAATGATGGGCGTTGCCGTGTGCTTCGGCTTCCTTCTTCTTTTTCCACTTGAAATGTTCGTCCTCGCGGATGCCGCCAGCTTCGTAGAGGCGTTGCTTGTTGAAGACCAGTTCCTGTCTGGATAATCCGTTGAGCGTGAATTTGTTCTGGAGGAAGATGGCTTCTTCCGGGCAGACTTCCTGACACATGCCGCAATAGATGCAGCGGAGCATGTCGATCTCGAACTCCTGGGGAGCTTTCTCGATGTGCTCATTCCCGCTGCCTTCGGGGATCGATCCGGGAGTGATCCGGATGGCCTTCGGCGGGCATACGAATTCGCAAAGCTGGCAGGATACGCACTTTTCGCGGCCGTCGGGATCCTTGACGAGGGTGGGCATGCCACGGTATCCCGGAGGAATGGGTGGCAATACGTCCGGATACTCCCGTGTCACCTTCTTGCGGAGCATGTTGGAGAGGGTGACTTTGAGTCCGCCCACGATCTGTGGCAGAAAGGTCTTCTCTGCCAGATTGAGTGGCTTGCGCTCGATCTCTTTGACTTTACCAGGCATGATCGGAAATTCCAGATTTCAAAATTACTGGGCTGCAACGGGCGTGAGCCAGGCGAGCAGCACCATAACGAAGACCAGGTTGGCGATGGCGACCGGCAGGAGCATTTTCCAGCCGAGGTTCATGACCTGGTCGTAGCGGAAGCGTGGAAGGGTCCAGCGGATCCAGATGAAGAAAAACACAAGTGCGGAGGTCTTGGCGATGAACCACAGCGATGAGAGGATCGCACCAGCGATCCCGACTGGCCATGGGTTTGCCAACATGGGCAGGAAATTCGACCCGCCCAGGAAGAGCAGCACGAACAGTCCGGACCCGACGATCACGTGCGCATACTCGGACACGAAGAAGATCCCGAATTTGAAGGCGCCGTATTCGGTGTGGAATCCGCCGACCAGGTCGGTTTCAGATTCAGCCATGTCAAAGGGGGCACGGTTGGTTTCAGCAAACAGGGCAACAAGGAAGAGCAGTGCGGTGAGTGGCTGCAGGTAGACAAACCAGTGGGTCTGTTGGAACACCACGATGTTGGCGATGCTCAGTCCTTCAGTGCTGCCGGGCACGTTTGCCCAGAGGAACACGGGTAGGATCGCGAGCCCCATGGTGAGCTCATACGAGATCATCTGGGCAGAGGCGCGGATGCCGCCCATAAAGGGGTATTTGCTGTTCGCGGCCCATCCGGCGAGAACCGTGCCATACACTCCAAGCGAAGAGAAGGCCAGAATCACCAGCATGCCGATGTCCACATTGGCGATGATGAGCTGGCGGATCGTTCCATCGGCGAGCGTCATTTGCCCGAAGGGCAGCACGACAAGCGGCACCAGCGGCGGAATGAGCGCAACGACCGGGGCCAGATTGTAGTAGAACTTGTTGACGTGGCCGGGCAGCACTTCCTCTTTGAAGAGAAACTTTGACCCGTCTGCCACGAGCTGGAACAAGCCCATGCGGGTGATCATGCGCCCGAAGAACGGGATCGATCCAAGGATGGGGATGGTGGTGCGGTTGGGTCCAAGCCGACCCTGCATGAATCCGCAGAACTTGCGCTCGGCCACCACTGTGAGGCCGGCCATGCTCATGACCACGATAATAAATGCGAGGCCGAAGCCTGCTCCGATTGCCAATTGTATCCAGTCCATGTCCGGTGCTTCCTGTTATGCTGTTGCGGTGGATGTCGACTCGGGGTTGTAGCGGAGCGAGGGACCTTCCGGGAAACGGATCGATGCGAACCGCGTGGCCTCCAGTTGCCTGCCATCGTCGGGGATGCTCTCGAAGCTGAGTCCGGTGAGTTCCCGCACTTCGGTGGTCATTTGCTTCCAGACTTGCGGGACGGTGAGTCCGTCGAGTCCTTCCACTCCCATCGCCTGTGCGATTTCGGAGATGACCTTCAGTTCGGCTCGCATTCCGGCGGGTGCCGGCACACAGGCATTGAACTTCTGGATGCGGAAATTCTGGTTGATGAAGGTGCCGGCGCGTTCGAATACTGTGGGTGCGGGGATTACCACCTGAGCCGCCTGACTGGTGGCATTGGAGTGGGTGCCGATGTAGATGATCCGGATGCCCGCAAGCTTTGCGGCGTCGATTCCCGCTTGAGTGATGTCCTCGCGGACCACCAGAAGCGCATCGATTTTTCCGGAGCTGATCGCGGATTCAAGCTCACTCTGCTTGGGCTTGGGCAGCGCGCTGATCAGACCGGTGACGAGTGCGCCACGCGTGTTCGGGCAGCGGTCAGCGGAAATGAGCATGCCGTCGCCTTCTCCAAGATGGGCGGGTACGTAGACCGGGGCACCCCTGGCTTTGGCGAGCAGGGCCAACGTGAATTGTTCCTCCACAGAGCTGTGGGCGGAACCGACGATGGCAAGCTTCTCGGAACCGAGCAACGATGCCGCTTTGGCAATAGCATCCCCGAAGTTGGCCTCCGCTCCCCCGATCTTGCAGGAGAGCAGCCGGTTTTCGGACTCAACCTGCTTGTAGAGACGGCGCCCGCTGTCCGGCATCCATGAGTCATTGACCGCGTTGTTTTCGCGCGGGGTGATGCGGTAGATCTTGCCTTCACGTGACCATACCTGCGTGTTCACACCCACGCTGCTTTCTGTGCAGATGCTGGACACGGGCTTGAGGAACCACACGCGCATCTTGAAGCGGAAATCGGTGTCGGTGAGCGCTCCGACCGGGCACAGATCAACGGTGTTGAGCGAGTAATTGTTTTCGAGCTGGCGGCCGGGATAGGTCGTGAGCGTCGAGTAGCTCCCGCGATTGACAAATCCGAGCACGTCGTCCTTGGCGATTTCGCGGCTGAAACGGATGCAGCGTGAGCAGAGGATGCAGCGTTCGTCGTCGAGCATCACGCGCGGACCGATTTGGGTGCGCTTGGGCTTGACGTTCTTGTGCTCCACGAAGCGGCTGTAACCGCGGCCGTAGTCGGTCGCAAATTCCTGAAGGCGACATTCGCCGGCCTGATCGCAGATCGGGCAGTCGAGCGGGTGGTTGATCAGCAGGAACTCAAGGGTGCCCTTGCGGCACTCCTGCACCATCGGGCTGTCCGTGCGGACGTGGAGCCCTTCAGTTGCCTTGGATGCACACGCAATAGCGGGTTTCGGCATCCATCCGATCTTCGGTGCTCCCTTTTCGTCGAGCATGGGTTGGCCGGTGCCGCGATCGACCATGGGGGTCCCCATCTCGACCATGCACATGCGGCAATTGCCCACGACACTGAGTTTCGGGTGGTAGCAGTAGTGCGGAATTTCCTTGCCGGAGGCTTGTTTGACCGCGTCGATCAGGTTCATGCCGGCGGGGACTTGGTAGTCCTTGCCGTCGATGTTGATCGTAACCTCCTGTGGCTTGTTGCTCTGTTCGCTCATCTTATCCCTGGTGGCTGTCGCTTGTTATGCCGTCCTGTCATCCGATCAACCGGAACCCGCTACCCTTGGCAGCGCCGGATGCATTCCCTGCCTGTTGCGCCTTGGCGACAAATTCATCTTTGAATTTCGCGATAAAACTTTGGACCGGCCAACTGGCCGCCTCCCCGAATGCACAAATCGTGCGGCCGGCCATCTGGTCGGCGACTGACTTCAGCAGGTCCGCGTCTTCGATGCGCGCGCCGCCGGCACACATGCGTCCGGTAATCTTGCGCAGCCAGAGCGATCCTTCGCGGCAGGGTGTGCACTGGCCGCAGCTTTCATGGGCGTAAAAGGCGTTGATGTTGGCCATCGCCTCCACCATGTCGGTGCTTTCGTCCATTACGATCACGGCTCCGGAGCCGGACATCGATCCGGCGGCCATCGGGCCGTCAAAGTCGAGTGGGATGTCTTCGATGCCCCAATCAAACTCCGAACCGTCCTTGTTCTTGCCCTTGAAGCGTTCGCCGGCGCGCAGGATTTTCGAGGAGGATCCGCCGGGGATCACAGCCTTTAGTTTCCTGCCGCCGCGGATCCCTCCGCACACTTCGTAGATGAGTTCACCATAGGTGAGCGCACCACATTCAAATTCATAGTATCCGGGCTTATTGACGTGCCCCGATACCGACCAGATCCGCGTGCCGGTGTTATTCGGCCGGCCGATTTTCGCATACTCCTTGCCGCCCATTTCCACGATGTGCTTCACGTTGCAGATCGTCTCCACATTATTCACGAGGGTAGGGCATTGATAGAGGCCGAGCACCGCCGGGAAGAACGGGGGCTTGATGCGCGGGTAAGGACGCTTGCCTTCGAGGGACTCCAGCAGGCCGGTCTCCTCACCGCAGATGTAGGCTCCCGCTCCGCGGTGCACCACGATTTCGCAACTGTAGTTGGAGCCGCCGATGTTGGCTCCCGCGAATCCTTTCGCCCGGGCTTCCTCGATCGCGGTTTCGAGCATGCGCGCTCCTTTATACATTTCGCCGCGAATGTAGATGAAGGCCTGAGCGGCTTGGATCGCATACGCCGTGATCATCAATCCTTCGATGAGCTGGTGCGGATCCTTGTGGATGATCTGCCGGTCTTTGAAGGTGCCGGGCTCGGATTCGTCCGCATTGCACACCAGATAAATGGGCTTGCCGGACTTCCGGTCCAGGAAGCGCATCTTCATGCCCATCGGGAAGCCGGCTCCACCGCGCCCCCTCACGCCGGAATCGGCGACTTCATTCACGATTTCCTCGGGCTTCATGCCGAGGGCCTTTTTGAGCATTTGGTAGCCTCCGTGCTTCATGTAGCACGTGATGTCGGGGGAGTAGCCCGGCTCATCGGCGTATTTCAAAATGATCCTCTTCTCTGCTACGGCCATGGTGTCTTCCTGTTTTCGAGCGGTTTGCTGTTGTGGGTCGATCAGCTTTTGGCTGTTTGCTTTTTCAGTGACTCGGCGAAGGCCGCCGCTTTGTCAGGTGTGATGCCTTCATGCATCGCTTCGTCAACCTGAACCACCGGGCCTTTGCCGCAGTTGGCCAGACATTCGACGAATTCCACCGTGAATTGCCCGTCGGGGGATGTGCCGTTTTCGGCGCACGCAAGCTTCTCCATGAGGATGTCCCGGGTCTGGTAGGATCCGCCAAGGGCGCATGAAAGCGTGCGGCATACCTTGATGTGAACTTTGCCGATCGGTTCCTGGCGGAACATCGGGTAGAAGGTTACCACTTCGAAGACGTTGATCGGCTGCAGTCCGAGCTTGTCGGCTACCCATTCGATTGCGCTTTTGCAGATGTATCCCTTCTCCTCCTGAATGATGTGCAGGAGAGGAAGAACCGCACTGCGCATCACCGGGTATTTCGGGATGATGGAGTCGATCTTCTTGAGGGTTTCAGGTTTGAGTTCCAGTGACATGTCGAAAGGGTCTGAAAGTCGGGTTCCGGTGGCGTTTGGATCAGCTGGGTTCAGCGGTCGCACTCTCCCATTACGAAGTCGAGGCTTCCGAGCACCGTGGTGACGTCCGTGAGCATGAGCCCAGGAAGAATTTTCGGGAGGATGCTCAGGTTGCAGAAACTAGGCGCGCGGATCTTGAGGCGATAGGGGACGCCGCCGCCTCGCGAGACGACGTAGAACCCAAGCGCGCCCTTCGGGTTTTCGGCTTCGAAATAGACTTCACCCGCCGGGACCTGGGGTCCTTGCGTCACAATCATGAAGTTCTGGATGAGTTCCTCCATGCTCGTGAGCACTTTGCTTTTCGGTGGCGCAAAGATCTTCTTCGCGTCTTCAGCATACCATGGCCCGTCCGGGAGTTTTTCGATGGCCTGCATCACGATCCGGATGCTCTGATAGACTTCTTCCATGCGGATGATGAAGCGGTCGTAGCAGTCTCCCGTCTTCCCGATGGGAACATCAAAGTCGTAGTTCTCATAGCCGGAGTAGGGTTTGTCCTTGCGCAGATCGAGAGGGATCCCTGAGCCGCGGAGGTTCGGTCCGGTGAGTCCGTAGGAAAGGGCGTCTTCTTTGGAGATGACCCCGACCCCGACGCAGCGGTCATAGAAGATGCGGTTGCGGGTCAGCAGGGTGTCCACTTCCTTCAACGTGCGTTGCATTTCGTTGAGGACCTGAACCACGCGGCCGGTCCAGCCTTCCGGGATGTCGCGGGTAACCCCGCCGATGCGGGTGTAGCTGTTGGTGAAGCGGGCTCCGGTAAGCTCTTCAAAGAGGTCCATGAGCTTCTCGCGCTCCGTGAAGCAATACATGAACGGCGTCCATGCGCCTGTATCCATCCCGAAGACTCCAATCCCGAGCAGGTGGGAGGAAATGCGGGCCAGCTCGGCGCAGATCACCCGGATGGCTTGGCAGCGCGCGGGCACTTCAATGCCGGCGAGCTTCTCAACTGCGATCGCATACGCCACGTTGTTGGCAAGGGGGCCCAGATAGTCCAGCCGGTCCGTGTAGGGCACAAACTGGTTGTAGGTCATGTTTTCGGCGATCTTTTCGTCCCCGCGGTGAAGGTATCCGATAACCGGTGTGACCTTCGTCATGATGTCCCCTTCGAGCTCGACCAGGAGCCTGAGCACACCATGGGTGGTCGGGTGGGATGGACCCACATTGAGGGTCATCTTTTCGGACTGCAAGGTCGCAGCCTGTGATTCAACGTCGCCTATGGAAATTTCCCTTGCTTCTGGCATGATTCAAATCCTGTTCCGGTTTTGCGTGCGCCTGTGGTTTGGCATGTCGGGGATGCGGTCGGCAATCAGGCCGTTCCGGATCCGGCCGGTTTCTTGTGTTGCTCGTGCCAGCTTTGATCCTTGGCACGGGGTTCCTGTTCGCTCATCGGGCCTTCGCCGCTTGCCACAAATGGACCACCGGCCATCGGGGCGGGTTGGATACGCACTCCTGTGCGCTCCGCAACATCCGGGGCCTGAAAATCCATGTCAAATCCGGCCAGCGGAAACTCCTTGCGCAGCGGATAGTGGGGATACTCGTCCCACATCAGGATGCGCCGAAGATCGGGATGGCCCTTGAAGCGGATGCCAAACATGTCGTAGGTCTCGCGCTCATGCCAGTTGGCTCCTGCCCAGATGTGGGAAACCGTCGGGATTTCCGGTGAGGCGGCGTCGCCCTCGCACGCACTCGCAATGCGCAGGTAGGCAAAGGTTTCGAGGTTCAGGAGGTGATACACCGCGATGAACCTGGGGTCATGCCCCGGTCCTTCGTCCACTGCCGTGAGATCCACCAGCATGCTGTAGCCGTGCTGGTCGCGCAGCGCCTGCATCAGGTTGACCAGTTCACCGGCCGGACAATTGTAGGCGGGACAGTCCTTTGAGGGGCGTTCCTCAAGAAATGCGAATGTTTCCTTCAGGTTCATGTGTGCTTCAGTTTTCCGTTGTTCCGGATCGCGGTTGCTCAGGCCTTTCAGCGGGGACCGGTCGGGAGGTGCTCGGGATTGTCGCGTCCCGCCTTGATTTGCCACAACGACTTCTCGGTGCGGATCTTTTCCTGCAGCCGCAACATGCCGTCGATAAGGGCTTCCGGCCGGGGTGGGCATCCGCTGATGTAAACGTCCACGGGCAGGATGCGGTCAACGCCCTGCAGCACCGCGTAGGATCGATACATGCCGCCAGAGGAAGCACATGCTCCCATGGCAACCACCCATTTGGGCTCGGCCATCTGGTCATAAATGCGCCGGACTGCCTCCGCCATCTTGTAAGTCACGGTCCCGGCTACGATCATGCAGTCCGATTGCCTCGGCGAGAAACGCATCACTTCCATTCCGAAACGCGCGATGTCGAATTTGCTCGCGCCCACCCCCATCAGTTCGATTGCGCAACATGCCAGGCCCATCGGCATCGGCCATACGGAGTTGCTGCGAACCCAGTTGATGACGGCGTCGGCAGTCGAGAAGATCACGTTGCCTTCAATTTTGCTGTTATACCCGACGTCTTGCTCTGTCGCTGTTGTCATGATCCTGCTGGAAATTCAAATTGGATGATGGTGCCCATTGGTTCGGCCCCGGTTACTTCTCCCACTCAATCGCGCCTTTGCGCAGTTCATACACCAATCCGATCGTCAGAACCGCCAGGAAGAAAAGCATCGGTGCCAGAATGGGGATCCCGTTGGATAGAAAATCACGGTAAACCATCGTCCATGGGAGGAGGAATACCACTTCAATATCGAATAGAATGAAGAGCATCGCCGCTACGTAGAACTTCACCCCAAACCGCGTCTTGGGTTTGCCAATCGGGATCATACCACACTCATACGCGGAGTCCTTGATCCGGTTCCCGCGCATGCGTTGACCGAAGATGTGGCTCACGACGATGATCCCCACCGCCATCGAAACGGCGATCACAATCTGCACGGCAATCGGAATGTAGCTGCTGGCTTCAGGCATATCCTGCCCAATGAACGCCGCTCCCCCAAAAGCCGCAAGCACAAAAAATCGGCTCCCATCCCATAAGGGATCTATTTCCAATTTCAGCACTCCCCGGAGTTGTTCTCTTAATAGAATGATGGGCCCAATTCCCTTGGATATGGAGGGGACGAGGGTGTTGCCTTACGGCGTCGATTCTAGCCGGTTATCATTCGCTTTGATGGCAGCGGTCTTGTCTGCCTGGAGAAATCTTTCACCTTCCTGTCATTTGCTCCTAACCTTTGCTTGAGGCTGGACAAATCGGATGTCGAATGGACCTGAAGATTCGCATTCACCCAACGGATCGAAGCGGCGCTATTCGGTTCATCCTTTTGGAGCCTCCGTGTTTATGATGTTTTCAAGTGCGAGGTTTCTTCGAACGAGAAGAAAGACGGCGATGGAGATGAATAGACAGAGCGGTGAATAGATCCAGGTGTCGTAGTGTGCGAACGCAGTCCCTTGAACTTGTTTGAAAAAACCACCATACTTGAAATCTCCGATGGCCCGGATAAGAAACACGGCTGATAGCGCATAGCCCATCCAACGGAAGACTCGACCTCGAGGGCTCCACCATGAAAGCCATCCGGCGAGCCTGGCCATAAGGACAGCACAGCAGGCTAGGGCGAGTGCAACCAGCCAAGCGTCCATCCGGGAGGGTTCAAACAGGGGCTCATTGTTGACAATTGGAATGGTTGCAGTTGATCCGATTGTGCCCCCGAATGCCCAGTGCACATGCAGTAGAGATAGAACGATAAAGGTCAGAACCAGAAGAATCGGAAGCATGGAAAATGCGGTTTAGATGGTTTCAATTGCTGTAGTTTTGCCAGGTCATCAGCGGAATGTCCGAATTCTCGCATGTCGGGACGGTCGAGCATCTTCAGAATCAAATTCTTCTCGAACTGTTTGAGCGCTTCCATTTTCTGTCCTTAACAAATTGATAGTTGTCCATCTTGGCAATAATGCCGGAACAGGGCGATGGTGTTGTCTCGATCCGTGGCCTGGTTGCCACCCTGAAATGGATGGCATCAGCGGGTCTTTTTGCCACCCATCAGCGATCCGAGGATGCCTCGCAAGAGTTGGCGGCCCAATCCTGTGCCCATCGTGCGTGCGGCACTTTTGGCGGCACTTTGGACAAGGCCGTCGGTGCGGCCACCACGGGGTCCGGTTCTGCCGAAGAGCATCTCATTCACGGGATTGCGTTCGGGCTCGGGTGCACGGGCAGTGGGCGTGGCTTTTGCTGCGGCCTTCATCCGGGCTTCTTCTTCCGCTTGCTGCTGGCGTTGTTCGGTCAGAGCACGAAGGCGCTCGTATGCGGAGACGCGATCCAGTGGCTTTTCGTAGACTCCGTAGACAAGCGAGTCGCGCATGATGAGTTTGCGCTCTTCAGGCGTTATCGGTCCAAGGCGGGAACATGGGGCGATGACGGAAGTCCGCTCGACCATGCCGGGTCGACCTTTCTCGTCTAGAAATGAGACCAACGCCTCCCCAACACCGAGTTCCAGAATCGCCGACTCAGCATCAAACGCCGGGTTTGCGCGCATGGTTTCGGCTGCGGTTTTCACCGCTTTCTGGTCGCGCGGCGTAAAGGCCCTGAGCGCGTGTTGCACCCGGTTACCGAGTTGCCCAAGAACGGATACGGGAACATCGAGAGGGTTCTGGGTCACAAAATACACACCCACTCCTTTGGACCGGATAAGCCGGACGACTTGTTCGATTTTCTCCACGAGGGCTTTGGGCGAGTCAGAGAAAAGCAAGTGGGCCTCATCGAAGAAGAAGACGAGCTTGGGCTTGTCGGGGTCTCCAACTTCCGGAAGCTGTTCAAAGAGTTCGGAAAGCAGCCAGAGGAGGAACGTGGAGTAAAGCTTGGGTTTCTGGTAGAGCTTTTCGGCTGCAAGGATGTGAACCATCCCGCGCCCGCGGTTGTCGGTCTGGAGCAGATCCTGGATGTCCAGCATCGGTTCACCGAAAAAGATCTCGCCGCCTTCTTCTTCAAGGGTAAGGAGGCCACGTTGGATGGCTCCGATCGATGCGGACGAAACATTTCCATACGCGTGGGTTAGCTCACGTGCGCGCTCGCCCACATGCTGAACCATGGCCCGGAGGTCTTTCAGATCCAGAAGCAGCAGTCCCTCGTCGTCAGCCAGTTTGAATACAATCTGGAGCACACCGGCTTGGGTGTCATTGAGGTTAAGCAGTCGGCTCAGCATAAGCGGACCCATGTCCGATACGGTCGCCCGGAGAGGGTGCCCGTTTTCGCCGAATACATCCCAGAAAGTAACCGGGTTTCCTTTCGGTTCAAAGGTGTGGATCCCGATTTTGGCGAGACGTGCCATCAGCTTCTCGGATGGGACTGCTGGCATGCTGATGCCGGAAAGATCACCTTTCACGTCGGCCACGAACACCGGAACCCCAATGCTGGAAAACATCTCTGCCATCTTCTGAAGGGTGACGGTTTTTCCGGTGCCGGTGGCCCCGGCTACAAGCCCATGGCGGTTGGCGAGTCCCGGGAACATCCCGATGTCGAGTTCGTTGGCTTTTCCGATGAGAAGGGGTTCCATCATGGCTTCAGAGGGGAGGATTATAATGGTATCTCCGCGCGCCGGTTGCTCCCGATCGCCGAAGGCTGAAAAGAGCGTGAACAATGCAGGTGGGGATTGCAAGCCTTGTGCTTCACATCATAACTTAATAAAGGAGCAGCCTCGTTATTGACTACATTGGAAGATCAGGTGTAGGTTTAGCCTATTGCAAAAGGAGAATTCTCATGAATAAGAAACGACTGATTATCCATAACCGGGATGGCATCTATCATTTGATGAGCCGTTGTTGTCTGGGTGAGCACTTGCTTGAGGATGAGGAAAAGGAGGTGTTCATCCGGATGATGCACAAGCAGGCGGCGTTCTGTGGGGTGGACCTCCTGGCCTATTCAATCATGTCGAATCATTTCCATATTCTGGCCCGGGTCCGGCATGAGAAGCCCCGGACGGATGAGGAACTATTAGAGCGTTTCCGCCTGCTGCATGAGGGTTGTCGGATCTCACCGTATTCGATGACTCCGGAGGCTCTCGAGAAAGCTCTGGAACGGAATGATGAGGAGACTCAGCGTGTGCGGGATGCGTTGCTGGCGCGGATGGGGGATGTGTCGGTTTTCATGCGTGAGCTCAAGCAGCGTTTCAGTATCTGGTATAACCATCAGAATGGAAACCGGGGCACCCTGTGGATGGAGCGCTTCAAGAGCCTGGTGGTCGAGCCTTCCCTACTGGCGATGGCGACGGTAGCCGCCTACATCGACCTGAATGCTGTAAGATCCAAGCAGGTCGAGGATCCGGCGGATTACCGTTTCTGCAGCTATGCCGCTGCGATGGGTGGGAAGGCATCCGCGATTGAGGGATATCGGCTCATCTACGGTGGGCTTGGCTTTGCAGAAGCAATGGCCGGGTACCGTCTTTGCCTGTTTGGAAAAGGAGCAAAGCCAAAGGGCGAGCAGGATAAGGACCGCGGCGTCATTCCGGAGGAGAGAGTGGATGAGGTGATCCGCATCGGTGGCAAGGTGGAGCTGTCGGAGTTACTGCGTCGCAGGGTCCGCTATTTCAGCGACGGAATGGCAATCGGTTCAAAGCTGTTTCTAAAAGGGATGTATGAGCAGCACCGGGATTGCTTTCCCGAAAGCCGGAAAGCCCGGTTTGCCAAGATGAAAGGTTCCGACTGGGGTGGGCTTCAGGTCGTCCGTGACCTGAAGGTCAATCTCTTCGGGTGATAGGGGTTGGATTAAGTCCGATATGGTGCCTTCCGGTTGTCCCGTAGTCTTATTTCAACCTGAAATAGTCATTGGTGTTGAGTTACAGGAAAGCCGTTTCGTGAAGTGCTGAAGCGGATTCCCTATACGCGGGTTTGGGGAAGGCGTTTAAGGGATCCGGTGGACGTTGTATGTGTGGCTTATAGGTGAGGTCCGTCGAATGAACCCGCGGATTGGATGTGGTGCCCATCTTTGAAATGAGTGTCGACGCTGCGGCGGGGTGGGGCGTCAATCGTGCAATAACAATGAGTCGATGGATTGGAGGCTGGATTTCAAGTATCCTGAGCCGAAAAGGTTAAGGTGGTTCAGTGTGTGGTAGAGGTTGTATGCAGTCTGGCGCCTTGAGTGATCATAAGGGAGGGGCCATGCTTCCTGATAGGCTTGGTAGAATGACGGTGGAAAGCCGCCGAACATGTGGGTGAATGCGATATCGGTTTCCCGGTCGCCGAAGTAGGATGCCGGGTCGAATACAACGGGTTCGTTTTCTGCGATGGAGGCGGCATTGCCTCCCCATAGATCTCCGTGGAGAAATGACGGCTGAGGAACATGCCCATCCATGAGGCGAAAGAATGATTGCTCCAGTCGATTCCAACGGGAGGATGGGATCAGGTCTATTGCCAATCTGAGCTGCGGAAGCAAACGGCGGTTCCAGAAAAAGGTGGCCCAATCGGGTTCCCATGTGTTCTTTTGGGGGGTCGCTCCGATGTAATTGGAAGAGTCCCAGCCGAATGCTGGAGCAGTTTGGCGGTGTAGTGCTGCGAGTTGGTGGCCAAGATGTGTGGAAGCCTCGGGACGGAGAGGTGTGAGCTTGAGGAACTCGAGAATGAGCATGCTGATACCATTTGACTCGACAAACGCTAGAGGATGTGGGCATCGGATCGAGTGTGTGCCCTCCATGAGAAGGAGGCAGTGGTGCTCGGCGCGGAGCATGTCGGCTTTGGATCCGGATCCGCATTTTACAAAAACCTCAGTCCCGTCATGAAAAGACACTTGGAAGGCATTATGGATGCATCCCCCTGATACCGGATGCACCGAGGCCTGATTTGCCTTGATGCCGAGGGATTCCGCGATTTGATGAATCTTTTCTGAATCCATGAGGCGGTTTTACTATCCAATGGAAATACTGCGGTGACGTTGCCGGCGGAATCCCAGAATTTGTGAAATTATCTGATCCAGTCAATGTGTGTGTTCCAAAGGTCGATCCTCTGAAAGGATCGGCGCGGGTGCATTGGTTTGATAAGGACAAGGAACCTGTCGTTTCGTTATTGATGCGGTGGGGTGCGGCTGCGTTGTGCGCTCTGGCGTTTAACTTGACCTATTTCCATGCCCTGCCCGGGGTGGCCTTGACTGAAGATGCGGCCACAGGTTCCCGTGACAGTGAACAGGAATTTGACCTGCAGTTGGTAGAGGCTGATGAGGAACAGCGGTATGTGGAAGCAAATCCGGATGCTCCGGAGAATGAGCCTGATCGTACGAATCGGTTCAGTGACCGCTCTCAGCAGGCGGCGCAGGAGGATCAGGTAGGGGATACGCCTTCGCCGACTCCATTTCTGAATGGGGAAGAAGCCGATTCGCAAAAGATCAAGGAAGGATCCATGCCTTCGGAGCCGGCCCCCTCCCAGCCAGTTGTGGAGACGGTTCAGGGAGGACAGTCTTCTCAGGGACAACAGGCAGCTGCGGATTCGGAGCCGGCCCCCGATCAACCTCTTATCCAAACTATGCCCAAGGTGGCTCCGCCTCCACCGACGCCAGAGTTTATTGATGAAGAGGAAGGTGAGGATGAGGATGGAGTGGAGATTCCGATCATCCGCAAGGACAGTGAAGACAAGGATCCGGATTCGAAGCGTGAGGATGAGCGAACGGTGAACGTCAATATTCCTCCGAGTGTAGCGCAGCTATTGTCGGAGTTCCAGCAGGAGTTTCCGGAAGTGAATCAACAGGAAGGCAGCGAGACCGCCAAGCCGCAGCCAATGCCGCGGCCGCGGCTTTCGCCGGATGTCTTGCCTGGCCCGTTGATGGCATCCCAGCACTACGCTGCCCAAATGGGTATAACGGCTGTCGACGCAAGGTTTTCTCAATACGGATTCTATCTGAAGCAGATGTTCGACACCATTCAACTGCAGTGGTATTCGCTGTTGGCAAACGTAACCATCGGACAGGAAAACCGACCGGCGCGGGTGGATGTGGAGTTCGTTCTGACTTCCGATGGAAGGGTTGAAAAAGCGGAAGTGCTGGACACAAATGCAGGGCAGCTCGCGACTTTGTTGTGCAAGGATGCGATCGAGTCGCGCTCGCCTTTTGGCCCTTGGACTGAACAGATGGTTGCTTCCATGGGAGACGAGACCACCATCCGGATACGTTTTATTTACTATTGATTGCCTTACCGCATGAGCCAGAAGTTGCAGATTCCTCTTGGAAAAGGAGTGAGGGTAATTGAGTCTCACGATTGCGGGCTCATTCTGCTCGATAAGCCTGATGGCACGCTGTCGATGCCGAATCGGGATAGCGAGATCAACCGGAGCATGGTCTGTGCGAAATACGATGCGAAACGGGAATGCTATTTCTGGGTCGATGCTTCGGGGGTCAGTCGTGAGCTATACTTGTGTAACCGCTTGGATTCGCCGACATCAGGGGTGGTGGTTTGTTCCCTGAATCCAGTGATTGCAGATGCGCTGAATGCGCTGTTCCGTGAGCGGAAAATCCACAAAAGCTACCTGGCAGTGGTCGGAGGCGTTATGAAGGAAAGCCGCGGAGAGTGGAGGGACCGGCTGGGGCGCGAAAGAAGAAATGGAAAGCTTATGGTGGATGCTGCGGATGATGGTATGTCGGCATACACCCGATGGACTGTTCTGAAGAGGCGAAGCCAGCCGATCGGGCTTACTCTCGTGAGGCTGGAGCCGGGAACGGGTCGGACGCATCAACTTCGCGTGCAGTGCAGCTTGCGCCGACATGGTATTCTGGGCGACCGGAACTATGGAGAGTTCGCCTTGAATAAACGCGTTAAGCAATGGATGGGTGTGGATCGCCTTTGTCTGCACGCGCATCGGATCGCGTTTGAATTGAATGTCGGGCGATCCCGCATTCAGGTGGATGCTGAAAGTCCGGCACCAAAACTGTTTGATACCTTGTTTACCTGACGAGAATACTCGCGATGGATCATTCTACCTGCGGGCAAGCTCTGCCTTCATGAGGCTGACGTCGCTTTCAAACACTTCGACTGTCTTTTCGAGTTCTGTTCGATTGATAGGACGACCTCCGTCGAAAGAAACGGGCTTGGTGTAGTTTCGGATCAGGGAGTGGAGGATCCGGACGTTTTCCTCCTTTGATTCAATCATTTGCTTCAGATCATAGACATCGGATCTGTTCACATCATCCTGCGAGATCGGAACCACAATCCCGTTGGATTTGCGGTTGAGCAGTGGGTGGGCTGGCGAGCTTACCGAGGATATGGATTGGCCAGTGCCGGGAATGCCACTAAGGTAGCCTTTTTCGCCGAGGTAGTACAGTCCGCCTAGAATAAGAATAATCACCAGTAGGAATTTCATAGAAGGTAGAAGGTGTGAAGTTGTTTGGAAGTGCGACCCAACCGCAGCACTATTCGCGACGCAATTTATTATGACCTCATATTCCCTGCGATCAAGAGCAAACCGTTTTTGGATCAATTCGAGTCGAGTGCATGCGTGTCTGCCGGTCTGCCGGGTGAATAGTCCCGATGGTCATAGTAGACGGTTTTCGGGCGTTTTTCATGTTCTCTGTGTGCCTGATCGATCCGGTCACGGTAGGCTTGTGGAGTCTCACCGGTAAACCTCCGGAAAACCCGCGCAAAATAGGCCGGGTCGGAGAATCCGCTGGCCCACGAGATTTCGGACACGTAGAGCGAGGTGGTTTCTAGAGCGTAGATGGCTCCCTGGATGCGGATGCGTTGGATGTAGTGGATGAGTTTCTCACCGGTTTCGGTGTGGAACAGGTGGGAGAGGTAATCTGCGGAACACTGCATGCGTTCGGCGATGGATTTGACGTTGAGTTGGGGATTGGAAATTTGCTCCCGGACGAGCCATTTTACTTGAAAAACCTTTCCGATGTCCCGGTTCACGGCTTCGCCGGCGGTTTCGACAGTGTTGAGCAGGGACCCCAGCAAAGTGATCATCAGTCCCTTGATAACGTATTGTTTGGCTGGGGCATTCATATGGAATGCCTGCGTAAGTTGATTACAGTTTGCCAAAATCTGCACCAGGTGGGGAGCGTCGAAGAAAAGAATATGCTGGATGTCCGGGCGCCCGGGCGCAGCTTCGAACGCAAAATGGAGGCTGATGGAATTACTGTAAAATCCGCCGACAAGATTTCTGAACCCATAGTGATCCGGTGTTACGCTTTCACGATGAGGGAGTCCCGCCGGGATAATGCAGCAATCATCCGGTTGAACGCATACCTTCTTTCGGAAGGTTGAATCGTGTCTCTCCGTGGATCTGGAAAAATAGTTCGGGGTTGAAGTGGAAGTGCATGCCAGGATGTTTTTGCATCCGGCCTTCAGACTGAGGGATTTTTAGTGGAAGAGTTCCTTTTTCAGCCCGTTGCAGGTAGGACATGAGGACATCTCTGATCTCTGCCCGAACAAGCCGGTGAGAATGAGATTCGGGCGCCACAATGGAGGGTAGTGATATCGGGGCAGCCGTTGGGGTTGCGGTGGAGGAAGACATCGGGATAGTAGAATGATTTCGAACTAATCATAGTGAACGCCCTCACGAGTGCAAACCAGTAAAACCGGTTTCGGGTTTGTCGGGTCATTTCAGGGATAGAGAGGAGGGCAGCGACGCATGTATGTGATACAGCCCGGCGCAAAGATAAATTTGCAGCACGAAACTGATTGTAACTGTTGTGGTGTAGGGGGAAAGGCGCTGATTATGATTACTAAATAAATAGGCAGTATCTTTGTTGTGGATGGAAATGAATCGACCGGAATGGGGTGTTGATCTATGACTCTGGAGTATGAGGAAATGGATTCGTTTAGGGCTGATGATGGCTGTGGTGTCGCTGTGGATCGGGTGCTCGCGGCAGGAGAGCAGGCGGGGGTTGTCCGGATTTGCTGATCCGGCGGATGAGCTGGTGCTGCAGACGGACTGGTTTGCCCAGCCGGAATATGCTGGGTTTTATCAGGCACTGGCCGCTGGGATCTACGAAGCCCACGGGTTGAAGGTCACGATTCTGGAAGGCGGACCGAATGCGGACCCGATGAAACGGTTGGCATTGAAGCGTGCGCATTTCATCAATGCGCGTTCGGACGATGCGATTGTGGCAGTGGCCCGCGGAATGCCAATCCGGTTTGTGGGGGTAACCCTACAGCACAATCCTCAGGCCATTCTCTCACATGAGGCAAATGCGATCAGGCGATTCGAGGATCTCGATGGCAAGCGGGTAATGGTGGACGTTGGAGCGCCGTGGATCGCATATCTGGAGCGGAAGTATGGAATTGAGATGCAACTGATGCCGCACAATTTCGGTTTGAATCATTTTCTGAGCGATCCGGAGTTCGTGATGCAGTGTTTTTTGACCAATGAGCCTTACTATGTGCGTCAGCAAGGAGCGCAACCGTATGTGCTGCCGATGTGGGAGTCGGGTTTTGATGCCTATCGGGGTATTCTGGTGCATGAGGAGTTCATCTTGAACTATCCGGATGTTGTAAGGCGTTTTGTGAAGGCAACCCATGAAGGGTGGCAGGCATACTTATATGGGGACTACAGTCCGGCTCACAAAATTATCGCGGAGCGGAATCCGATGATGACGGATGATTTCATGGATTTTATCCGCAAAAGCTTGTTTGAATGGGGAATTGTATCCGGAAAAGAGAATGATCCGGCGTTGGTCGGTAAGGTGGATGAGAGTCGGCTTGAGGGGCAGATAGCGATCCTGCACGAGTTGGGTTTGATCGAAAAAAAGATTGATATCCAGGAAGTGTTTGCTTTTTAGGTCGGAGAGGACCGGTTCCGGTTCAATAATTTGATATAAACCATAACAGTCCGTCTTCCGGACGGTAAACCTGCGGGATTTGGGGCAGCATCTTCCGTCAGGGTGAACAACCCATGAATATCCTGATTGATAGAACGTGGGTGCTCTCCTTGGTGGGGGCACTCGTATTATCTGGTTTGGCGGGTCCTGCTCAAGGGCTAGCCAGCAGCGAGCCGGACGGTAGTGGACCCGTCGAGGAACTGGAGGCTTTCAGCATGCGTGAAAGTCAGCGATTCCGTCAAGGCGGGCTGGACCCATCGTCGCGGCCTGTTTCGTCGGTTTTTTCCGGGGATTGGGACGCGATGGACATCCCTCGATCGGTCACTGTTGTGACATCCGAGCACATGAAGCTTCTGGGGATTGAGGACCTTCGGGGAGTATCTCAGATCGGTGCGGGAACTCAGCTGATCAATCACTATGGGGTGACGGGTTCTCCGATTCTGCGTGGGGTAAAGGGTGCAACGCTTTTGAATGGCATGGTGCGTGGTTTCAATCTGAATGAGATGCCGCTCTCGCTCGGATCTTGTGAGGCGATGGACATTGTGAAGGGGCCGACTCCTCCACACATCACTCCGACCCACGTTGGTGGGTTCATCAATTTGCTGCCCAAAAGCCCGCACTTTGATTTGGCCCGGGGTTCGGTGGAGGTGAGCATGGGCAGTTTTGAGCACTACCGCCTGACGGTGGACTATGGCGCACCGTGGATGTGGGGACGCTGTCCTTCCGCTTGGCGTTTCTCTCACACCCAAAACCGGAGTGGGGGCTACTATGATCGGGTGGGGAACGACTACGAATCGCTGTATCTGAGCCTCAAGACTCAAATCCGCGAAGGCCTCACGGTCTTTGGAGGAGTGGAAGGGTTTCGCTATCGCAGCAATGAGAATGCCGGGTGGAACCGTCCAACTCAGGATCTGATCGATCGCGGGCTTTACATCATCGGGGAGCCTGTGAATGTGTCGGATCCTGGCTTCGGAGGGACGGCGAATCGTGATCTGGTTTCATTCCCGTGGGGCTTTGGTTTCAAGAATGGAATCGAGGATTTCAATGCCTTGGTTGTTTCGCGCGACGTGGTCGATGCGGCTGTTAATGGCGGGCTTATCCCAGCATCTGCACGGGATGCCATGTTGGATCTCGCGGATCCGGATGATCGCGCACGGGCCTATGGTCAGGTGTTGCCCTCGACCGGTGAGTACGACCCGAAGTATCGTGCAAAAGGCCCGGTCGCGGATGTATTGGCCGGGCTCTCGACCAACGATAACAGCGGAGGCTACCGCTACACCCGGGATTACTTTGATCTGGGTGGGGTGGTTTTCACCAAAGCGATCGAAGGGAATCAGGTGCTTTCAGATTCGGATGACAAGTCGGAGGCTGAAAACTGGGTTGGTTTCCTGAATGTGCGGTTTGAGGATGGACTGTTGGAGTCGTGGGAGAGCAAGATGCTGGTGGACGTGGTGGATACTGAGAAGCTCTCGTCATATGGCTATGCCATTGAGACCAGTCAACGGGTTTTCGCGCACAACATTGAACGCAACCGGCCTCTGGATTTCGGGCTGAAAACTGATTTGTCGTATGGTATCGGGTGGCGGGCCACGAAGGCGGAAATGATTCAGGACTATTATGCTGAGCCATTTTCGCGCCGGGACATTTCCCGTAAGGCAATCAGCCGGAATAGTGTGGTAATCGCTGGCCCGCAGGAAGGGCCGGATGGACTCAATTACTGGTCGCCCGATATCGGAGCAAACGTGGCCTCGATGTTGTGGCAGGGGGCGGTATTCGGCCAATTGAGCAGTCGCTTGACTGAGTCGTTTACGGCGACGGTATCGATGCGGGCTGAAAGGGCGTGGTACGATCTGGAAATGCCGGACGAGGTCGAACGAGCCTCGGCAGAAGTCCGTGATTCATTGGATAAAAGTGGCGACAAAGATATTTACAGCATCGCCGCGTATGGCTCCTGGGCCTTTCTGGAAGACTGGAGACTGTATGCTGCCGTGCAGGATGGAGTGGCCGTTGACCTGACACAAGGGGGAGGTGTTATGGGGGAAGAGAATTTCGCCCAGGCCCGTCTTGCGGAGATCGGCATCAAGAACAGCCTTATGGACGGTCGTTTTCAAGGCGCTCTTTCCGGCTGGGCGTGGGAACAAAGCCGGTACAATGACCGGGATGCCCAATCCGAGCCTTTGGAAGGAAAAGGGGTCGAGTTCGAGATGACGGCGACCCTGGTGCCCGGGAAGCTTTTCCTGATTGGATCCACCGAATACCAGAAGGTGCGCAGGAAGATTGGATTGGGCTACCGTGCCTTGCCTTTGACTCAAGAGGAATGGGCTTTGAATGGGGGCGTACTGAATGGAGGCGTAGATCCATTTCCTGAGGGAAATCCGAAGCTGTGTTATCCCGGGTTTCCTGAGAACACAGTGAAAGCGCATTTGGTTTGGAAACCGCTGCCGATGTGGAATGCCGCGCTCAGTATTGTATACAGTCAGGCCTATTGGCTAAACTTTGAACGGACGCTTAGACTACCGTCCTCGTGCATTGTGAATGCCCGGATCGGCTGGCAAGCGAAGCAATGGGAGTGCGCGCTGCAGGTGGAAAATCTCACCGATGAGGATCATTATCTTGGCGCGGATCCGCTGTTCTCCTCGAATACGCTTGTGACCAAAGGGGAGCCGATCCGCTATTCCGTAAAGGTTCGCTACGCTTTCTAGGGGCTTTGTGCCCCTCCGGCAACCGGCCCCGGGATGTTTTTTCGGGGCAGGGTTACTTCACGCTGCGAAAGCATCGTTTCGATACCGTTTGTTCTTTTGGGATCGTTATGTGCATCCCAAAAAAGGGAAAAATCCATGGAAGCCGGCGAGCGGGCTTGCAATCTGCGAGAACTGGCATTTATGCATTAGAGAACCTGTTTGGGTGTATAAGAAATTATGAATGGCACAGCATTAAAAAGTCCACGATTCACAACGGACGACGATTTGGAGGCATTGAATGCCCAATGGTCGCCGCTATCCGCTGAAGAACGTGTGATGCGTTGTCTCGCGACCTTTGGAGAGCGGGTGGTGCTATCGACAAGTTTTGGTGTGCAGTCTGCGGTAATGCTGCATATGGTTACGTTGCAGCAATCCGACATTCCGGTGGTGTTCATCGACACCGGTTATCTTTTCCCTGAGACCTATCGTTTTGCGGAGGCTGTCTCCCAAAGGCTCAAGCTAAATCTTAAAGTGTATAATCCACTGTACACGGCAGCCCGTCAGGAAGCATTGTTTGGCAAACGCTGGGAAGATGGGAAAGCCGGAATAGAAGCTTACAATCGCTTGAATAAGGTTGAGCCGATGAACCGGGCGGTGCTTGAGCTCGGCGCGGAAGCGTGGATTACCGGATTGAGGAGGACGCAGTCCTCCACGCGGCGGCATTTGGACGTGCTGGTGCGTCAGAACAAGGTGATGAAGGTGCATCCGATTATCGATTGGACGGACCGGGATATCTACGAGTATCTCAAACGTCACGATCTGCCTTATCATCCGCTTTGGGAAGACGGCTACGTAACGGTTGGAGACTGGCACAGCACCTCCCGGCTCGCCGAAGCCGGAAGCGAGGAGATGGCACGCTTTGGCGGTATCAAGCGGGAGTGTGGTCTGCACGAGCTTTCGGGGCAGCCGGACTTCCAGATCTGACGGTCCTGGTCCATGGAATGCTTTCCGGGATGGGAGGATTCAAGACCTCGGATGTCATGTCATTGTGAGGATAGAGGGATAGGGTTGTCCGAGCCTGGTTGTATGGTTACGGGTCCTTTGTTTTTGAAGGGTAAGTTGCTGGAAATCAATGGAAAGTGGATGAAGCATCGTGAATGACCACCTTCAGTTGACCTAATGACCGATAGGCTAATTGCAGGGGTGGGTTGAAATTCCTGTGAATTGGAACGAGTATCAGGTTTTTCACACTAACCCTGAAAAACTGATCTATGATGAATCGATTCAACCGAACTGTAAGTGTTATTGCGATGAGTGGAGCCGTATTGGCTTTTGCATCGTGTAACAAACCATCTGACGCCCCTGCGTCTGATTCAGCCGAGCCAACTGTGGTTCAGAGCGCTCTCGACAAGGCTGCTGAAGCCGGCAAGTCCGTTCAGGACAAAGCTGTTGAAGTGGGCAAAGCTGTAGAAGAAAAAGCCACTGAAGTGGCGAAAGACGCCCAGAAGGGTGCGGTTGACATGACAGCTGCCGCAGCTGGTGAAGTGAAAGAAAAAGCGGCTGCTTTGGAATCGGCCGCCAAGGAAAAGGCTGCCGAACTCGAAAAAGCCGCCAAGGAAAAGGCTGCTGAAGTTGAAGCGGCACTTCCAGCTGCTGAATTAAAGGGACTGGAAGGCATGACTTCCAAGTTGACAGAAGCTTTTGCCGGAAATGATCAGGTGAAGGCGCTTGCAGCAGGCATGATGGGATCCCTCGTGAAGCAGGAGTATCTCGATGCCGCCAAGGCATTGGGTTCTCTTTCCAAGATGGAATTCACCAAGGAACAGATTCCTGCGTATGCCTCGCTCGTGCAGCAGGTAGGACCGATGGTGTTGTCGAAGGTGTTTCCCACATCGGGAGCAGATGCCAATCCGGTAGTGGTGAAGGCTGTCGAATACATGAAGAAAGGTGAACTGACCAAGGTTGCCTCGCAGCTCACCGCTCTTTCGGAGCTGAAGGACCTGAGTTCGCTTCAGTCGGGAGTAATCGATAGCTTGTCCAAGAGCTATGGTCCGATCCTGAGCAATCTGATGAACAAAGCTCCGGAAGTTCCGGCTGCTGAGTAATCGTTTTGGATCCGCACTTCTGGTGCGAGAGAAGGCTGGCCTCGATGGGGTCGGCCTTTTTTTTTGTTTTGGCAGGAGCGGAACGATGTGCAAGGTTGAGGAATGTGTGCATCGGTATCTGAACCTACTCCCGCAATCATCCGTGCGGCCCGGGGATTGTCACAATCCGTATCCCGGCTTCGCTTTGCCGACCCTGTTCACACTGTATACAACCCGCTGGATTATGCATGGGATGCTCATGAAGCCTACCTCCAACGCTATGGTAGAGGGACGAAACGGGTGGTGTTTCTTGGAATGAATCCCGGGCCATGGGGTATGGCTCAGGTGGGTGTCCCCTTTGGCGAGGTTCCGTCGGTGCGCGATTGGTTGGGGATTGAGGTTCCGGTGCGGCGTCCCGATCCCGAGCATCCGAAACGTCCGATTCAAGGGTTCGGATGTAAACGTTCGGAGGTAAGCGGACGGCGGCTGTGGGGGCTCTTTGCAAGGAGGTTTGGAAGTGCGGCGGCCTTCTTCCAGGATCATTTCGTGCTTAACTACTGTCCCTTGGTCTTTATGCTTGAAAGTGGGGCGAATCATACGCCGGATAAGCTTCCGTCTGCCGAGCGGGAGTCACTCTACCGGGCGTGTGACGAACACCTTCGGCATGTGATCGAAGCGCTGAATCCGGTTTGGGTGATCGGAGTCGGAAAGTTTGCGGAGACCCGCGCCCGGGAATCCTTGCAGGGCGCTTTGTTGAGTTTCGGGTCCATTGCACACCCGAGTCCTGCAAATCCCGCCGCAAACCGGGGTTGGGATGCGCTGGTGATCAAGCAGATGGAGGAACTTGGACTTTGGTGATTTCCTGACGACTCCCCGGTGGAGGGCAGACGATCAATCCAGATCCAGTTTGCGCTTTCGTGCCGACTCCTCGTAGACGACTACGGCTTCGTCGAGATACTTTTCGATATTCTCGATGCGGGTTTTGCCCGCAGGATGGGTGGATAGGTATTCGTGAAGCCCGCCGGCGCTGCTGTCCATCTTCTCCATGAAAACGATCGCTCTGCGTGGATCGTAGCCTGCCCGGGCGGCATAAAGGATCCCAATGCGGTCAGCTTCGCGTTCCTGGAGGCGGCTGTAAGGTAAGGAAACTCCGACGGTGCTTCCCAGCCCGTAAAGCCCAAGCAATAGGTTGCGATCCCCGGAGTCCATGTCGCCGGTGCCTGCAGCCAGTGCCAGACCGATACCCGCAAAGAGGGTCTGGGCCGATATCCGTTGATTGGCGTGCCGTGCCGTGATATGGGCGATTTCGTGAGCCATCACAAACGCGAGATCATCCTCTTTTTCGACAATCGAGAATAGGCCCGTGTGGACACCGACCTTACCGCCTGGAAGCGCGAATGCGTTTATGGAGTTGTCTTCGATGAGGACAAACTCCCATTCCGCCTCGGGCAAATCGCGCCCTACCGAGGATGCGATCCGATTGCCGACCCTCTGGACAATTTCGTTTTTCGGGCGGTTGTTGGAGACCCTCACCTGCGTCTTGAGCTCGGTGAAGGACTCCTTCCCCATGTTGGCGATCTGAGCCTCGCTGAACAAAACCATCCCGGTCCGGCCTGTCTCCGGCACGGTATAGCATCCGCTGATAGTGAATCCTACAGCAAGTATCCCTACGCAAGTGATCAATCGGAGGAAACGGGATGATTTGTTCATGGTGGCATGAATCGGGGTTATGCCGCTGGCGCGGCGTTTCGAAATCAGTGTTTGAAGTGGCGGTAGCCGGTGAAGACCATCGCCATGCCACGCTCGTTGGCGGCTTGAATGACCTGGTCGTCACGAACAGACCCGCCGGTCTGGATGCAGGTGGTGGCTCCGGCATCCGCTGCTGCGATGAGCCCATCCGGGAAAGGAATCAGTGCATCGGAAATCATCGCCGAACCCCCCAGGTCGAGACCTGCTTCTCCCGCCTTCCACACGGCGACTTTTGAGGAATCGACGCGGGACATTTGTCCGGCTCCAACCCCTAGGGTGCGGGTGCCTTTGGTGTAGACAATGGCGTTGGATTTGACGTGTTTGACCACCTTCCATCCGAAGAGCATGGAATCCCATTCTTCCTGGGTGGGCTGGCGTTCCGTGACGACGCGGAACCCCTCCTTTCCGTATCGGCGGGTGTCGGCTTCCTGCACGAGGAAGCCACCGGCCACTGAGCGGATGTCGAGCAGGCTTGCGGGGTCCGGGATTTGGCGGGCTTCGAGCAAGCGCAGGTCCTTCTTTTTGCCGAATCGATCGAGTGAGTAAGCGTCGAATCCCGGAGCGATGATGATCTCGCACCAGATTTGGCGGATGCGCTCACACAGCTCTTCATCGACGGTGCGGTTGACGACGATGATCCCACCGAAGGGGGCCTGTTTGTCGGTTTCGAAGGCGGCATCCCACGCTGCAGACAAGGACTCTGCACTGGCGACCCCGCAAGGGTTGGTGTGTTTTAAGATCGCAAGAGTGGGATCCTGGAACTCACCAATGAGGTTGGATGCTGCGGTAACGTCGAGGATATTGCAGAAGCTGAGTTGCTTGCCCTGAAGCTGATGGAATCGATCGTGGAAGTTTCCGTAGAGAGCGGCCTGCTGGTGCGGGTTTTCGCCGTAGCGCAGGATGTCAGCCCGTTTCCCGGAAATGGAGAAAACCTCAGGGAGTCCGGCGATTGCGCCGGGTGCGGGTTGCTCGGCAGTGGATGCGAAGTAGTCGGCGATGATCCGGTCGTAACGTGCGGTGTGGTCAAATACCTTGGCGGCAAATTCCCGGCGCAGGTAGCGCAGGTCGGCGCCGTTGCCGAGTGCCTCGACCAGCCGATCATAGTCCGCCGGATCCGTGATGACCGAAACATGGCGGTGGTTCTTGGCTGCGCCCCTGAGGAGTGAGGGGCCTCCGATGTCGATGTTTTCGATGGCTTCCTTGTCGGTGACGCCTGGTTTTGCGATGGTCTGCTCAAACGGGTAAAGATTGACGACGATAACGTCGATCAGGGCGATACCGGCTTTTGCGGCGGATTCCACGTGGGAGGCGATGTCCCGGTCGCAGAGGATGCCGCCATGAATCTTCGGATGAAGGGTTTTGAGGCGGCCATCCATCATTTCCGGAAAACCGGTGTGGGACTCAACAAGGGTGACAGGCACCCCTGATTCCTGAAGGAATCGGGCCGTTCCTCCTGTTGAGAGGATGGTGTATCCGAAGCGTTCCACCAAAGCTTTGGCAAAGGGCAGAACGCCGGTTTTGTCACTGACGGAAATGATTGCGTATTTATCCATGAATCTAACTCCAAAAACCGATCCCTAATCTAAACTGGAAAGCTTGGCAAAGAAAGAAAAGCGGATCAAAAAAAATGAAATCGTGTGGGGTGTGTGGTGAGAGTGTTTGCGGAAGTGTGGTTCGGAGTTGCACTTTGCCTGCAAGTGTCTTCATCTGGGGAAACGTTATGAACAAGTGTTCCGAGCAATTGGAAGAGCTGATCCGGAAGGTTCAGCCCGAAGTAGTGAGCCTGCGTCATCGCATTCACGAAGAGCCGGAGCTCTGCTATCAGGAAAAGGAGACCGCGGGAAAGGTGGTCGGGTTTCTGAAGAATGTGCCTGGTGTTGACATCCGGACGGGTGTGGCCGGCACGGGTGTTGTGGCTGTGCTTGGGCGGGGCAAGCCCGGGCGTTGTGTGGCATTGCGGGCCGACATGGATGCGCTTCCGATCGAGGAAAAGACCGGCTGTGCTTATGCCTCGAAAAAGCCCGGGTTGATGCATGCATGTGGTCACGATGGCCATACCGCGATTCTGGCGGGGACGGTGAAAGTGCTGAGTGGTCTGCAAGATAGTCTTAAAGGCCCCGTGAAGTTCATTTTTCAACCGGCTGAGGAAGGCGGCGGAGGCGGCCGCCGGATGGTGGAGGAGGGAGTCTTGAACGATCCGGATGTGCATGCGATTTATGCCTTGCACGGTTGGCCGGATGTCGAGATTGGAAATGTGGGTTATGGGTATGGCGGAATCATGGCCAGCACGGATTCATTCACCATTCGGGTGAAAGGGCACGGAGGGCATGCTGCGATTCCGCAGAAGGTGGTGGACCCGGTTGTGATTGCCGCTCATTTGATCGTGGCATTGCAGACGGTTGTATCCCGCAACACCGATCCGGTGGAGAGTTCGGTGCTCTCGATCTGTAAGCTTGAAGGTGGTTCGGCTTTCAACGTGATTCCGAATGAAGTGTCGATGCTGGGAACGCTGCGCACACTCAACGAGACGGTGCGTCAACGGTGTCTGTCGCGGATGCACACGATCATTCAGCATGTTGCGGAAGCGTTTGGTGGTTCTGCGGAGTTGATTTACCGCGAGGAGTGTTATCCGGTCTGCCACAACACCGATGCTGAGGTTGATTTCTTCAAGGAGGTGATGTCGCAGTGGATTGGTGTTGATCAGATGGTGAAGATGCCGCCCAGCATGGGAGGCGAGGATTTTGCCTTCTACACCCACCATGTGCCTGCTATGTTTTGGATGCTGGGTGTGAAAGGCCGGGGCGCGGACAAGTGGCCTCAGTTGCATCAGCCTGACTACAACTTCAATGATGACGCGATTCCGTACGGGATTCGTGGGCATTGCGAGATGGTGCTCGCCTTCCAGGATCGGCAATAGCTGCTGAGACTGCTTTGGGTGAGACGACAGGTTGTGGTAAGTGACCTTCTGGTGCGGGTTTGTTGTCATTCTTTCTGTTTAGGTCAATCGGGTTTTTGAAAGTGATGTTCGGAGGGGTCTCCGGATAATCTCCGGGCTGCCTTTGTCCAGGTTTGTAAATTGCATTGCCTGAACTGTGCCCGCGTATGAATGTGGGAGCTTCGATATGAGCAGGAGGACAGAGCTGACGGTTGATGCGAAGGAATGGGAAAAGTTGGGATCGCAACTCGCGGGTGAGTTGGCTCTGGACGACGGTTCCCGGCTGAACTATGCGACGGATGCATCCGTTTACCGGATGTGGCCGTTGGCGGTGGTGTTTCCGAAAGGAGCGAATGATTGGCGGCATTTGCTCGATTTCGCCCGATGCCACAGCTTGTCGCTGATTCCGCGTGCTGCGGGAACCTCGCTCGCGGGTCAGGTGGTCGGTGCGGGAATCGTGGTGGATGCCGGCCGCCACAACAACCGGATTCTGGAGGTGAATGAAGCCGGGCGTTGGGTAAGAGTCGAGCCGGGTGTGGTGCGGGATGAACTGAACTTGCACCTCAAGCGCTACGGACTGATGTTCGCCCCGGAGACGGCTACCTCAAACCGCTGCATGATCGGCGGTATGATCGGCAACAATTCCTGCGGGTCGCGTTCAGTGGTTTTCGGGACGACGCGCGATCATGTGTTGGAGGTTAAGGCAATGCTGAGTGACGGAAGCATCACGGTTTTTGGTCCGCTCACTGAGGATGCCTACGCTGGAAAACTGAGGCAGCCGGGATTGGAAGGCGACCTGTATCGATACATTGATGGATGGCTCCGTGATCCGGAATCGTCTGCCCTTATCCGAAAAGAGTTTCCCCGTAGAGAAATCAGGCGCCGCAACACGGGCTACGCGGTGGATGTGTTGATGGGTATGCAGCCGTTTGATCCCGAGGGTGAACCTTTCAACATGGCCAAGTTGTTGTGTGGTTCGGAAGGAACTCTCGCGATCACGTTGGAGGCGAAGCTCAATCTGGTGCCGGTTTTGCCGCCTGTGCAGGCAGTGGTTCCAGTTCACCTGAACTCGGTGGATGAAGCGATGCTGGCCAATCTGATTGCACTGCGTCTTGGGCCGACTGCTGTGGAGCTCATCGACAGAAATATCCTCCGGTGCACGGCCGACAATCCTGAGCAAAGCCGCAACCGCAGCTTTGTACAGGGTGATCCGGGTGCATTGCTCGCAGTGGAATTCTGTTGTGCGGATGAGGACGAGCTTAAGAACAAGGTAAAAGCTCTTGAGGAAGCGTTGAGAAAAGAGGGCTTTGGATACGCCTTCCCGACGCTCCGCGGTCCAGGGATGAAAGCGGTATGGGACCTGCGTCAGGCCGGACTCGGGCTGCTCTCCAATATGCCGGGTGATCCAAAGCCGGTGGCCTGCATCGAAGATACGTGCGTTCACGTGACGGATCAACCTGCCTACATTGCAGGGGTTAGGGAGATCCTTGATCGGCTTGGACTCGACTGTGTGTTCTATGCTCACATAGGCGATGGAGAAATCCATTTGCGGCCGGTGTTGGATCTGAAGTCGGGTAGGGATCGACAGCTTTTCCGGCAGGTGACCGCTGAGGTGGCGGCCCTGGTGAAACGGTTCCGTGGTTCTCTGAGTGGTGAACATGGAGATGGACGGGTTCGCGGCGAGTGGTTGCGTCTGATGGTAGGTGGAGAGATTTATGAGCGTTTGGTCCGTCTGAAGCGGGTCTGGGATCCACAAGGGCTCTTGAATCCGGGCAAGATAGTCGAAGTGCCCCCGATGGACACGGATTTGAGGTACGAGAACGGTCAGGAAACCCGGAGTATCGACACCGTGTTTGATTTCTCATCCACCCAGGGTCTTCTCCGGATGGCTGAGAAATGCAACGGCACCGCGGTGTGTCGCAAGTCCCATTTGATGGGTGGTACCATGTGTCCGAGTTACATGGCCACACGGGACGAGTCGAACACCACACGGGCCCGGGCAAATCAGTTGAGGGAGTGGCTGACCCGATCAGACAAGGCAAATCCTTTTGATCAGGAGGAGCTCAAGGCCGTAATGGATCTTTGCTTGTCCTGCAAAGCCTGTCGGAGTGAATGCCCGTCCAATGTCGACATGGCGCGCATGAAAGCGGAATTCCTGCAGCACTACTATGATGCCAATGGTGTTCCGTTTCGCGCTTGGGTGTTTGCCCACTACGCGCGGATTCAATCCATGTTGGGATCGATTTCGCCATCCTTGGTGAACGGAATGTTGCGCGTGCGATGGATCGCCGGATGCGTCAAACGGATCATTGGCATCGATTCGAGGCGATCCATTCCGGCCCTTGCACGGCGTCCGTTGCGGCGCTTGATCGCTTCGGGTCTAAGTGGGTTGAATCAGCGGACTTCCGGCGATCGGGAAATCTGGTTGTTTGTGGATGAGTTCACGCAATGGCAGGATGCCCAGGTCGGATGGGCCGCAATTGAGGTGCTGACGGCTCTGGACTATCGGGTCAAGGTGATGCCTCATCCTGAAAGCGCACGCGCAATGATCAGCAAGGGATTATTGAGAAAGGCCCGCGCGGTTGCGAGAAAACAGGTGTCGCTTTGGGCGGACCGGGTCAGCGGAGAGTCTCCCCTGGTTGGCATTGAGCCATCTTCCATTCTCGGTTTCCGCGACGAGTTCCCCGATTTGGTTGGCGACGATCTCCGGCATGCCGCACTTGGGCTGGCGTCGCACAGTTACACTTTTGAGGGATTTTTGGCGCGTGAGCTGGACGCTGGCCGCATTGACCGTTCCCGTTTCAAGGATGAAAAGGCAACTGTGGTGGTGCACGGCCATTGTCAGCAGAAGGCCCTTGAGGGAACAGCGGCGATGGCTAAGGCGTTGAGTTTGCCGCCAGGGTATCAGGTGAAGATGTTGTCAACCGGATGCTGTGGCATGGCCGGATCATTTGGTTACGAGAAGGAACACTACGATCTGTCGATGCGGATTGGCGAATTGGTGTTGTTTCCAGAGGTGCGTCGCATGCCCGAAGGTGCGATTTTATGCGCGGCAGGAACCAGTTGCCGGCATCAGGTGCTCGACGGAACCGGGTGGATTGCGCTTCATCCGGCGGAGATTCTCAGGGATGCTTTGCGAGAAGAGAACAAATCCCACGGATCGTGAATTCCGTTCCTTTGCCTACCTTGCTCTCAAATGAAACCGATCCGTCCATGATTTGGATCTGACGGCGGATCAGATTCAGTCCAAGACCGGTTCCCTTGTGAAGGGAAACAAAGTGGCTCTCTCCATGGAAAAACGGGTCGAAAACCTTGCTTTGGTCCGCTTCGGGAATGCCGATTCCCGTATCCCTGACGAATAACTCGACATCGGTTTCGCAGCAGCGGCATCCCACGGTCACCGATCCATTTTCGGTGAACTTGAATGCGTTATCGATGAGTTCCTTGAGGATAAAGACTGTCTTTTCTCGGTCGGTGAATACCTCTTTGCATTGAACTGTTGGGTCGATTTCCACAATGAGCTGGACCGGATTCTCAGGAGAGGGACGGGTCTGCGATCCTTTCCATGCGGCCTGAATTGCATCCTGAATGATCCCATCAATTGAGGCAGGATGGATCGTTACAGCATCTGAGACGGCCTCGACCTGGGCAACTTTGATAATGTCGTCCATCAGACCAGTCAGGATTTCGCTGTTTTCTACAATCATATCCCGGTAGGTTTTCCACTCAGGGCCCATCTCCGTTTCGCTCGCAATGACTTCGGCAAGTCCTGAGATGGCATTCAGCGGGGTGCGGATTTCATGACTGATATTGGCCAAAAAGGCAGATTTGAGGCGTTCGCTTTCTTCCGCTTTTGTCCTCGCTGCAACCAACTGCATTTCAAGTTGCTTGCGGGAGGTCCAATCGCGGACCACCAGGTATTCCTCGCCCGTTTCCGGATTGCGGCTGAGGCGTCGGATAAGGTAACGCAGATTCCCTGCCGGCGTCCGGTGCCATGCTCCGGTTACGAGGTTCTCGTGAGTGTCGTTATCCTCGAATACTTCCCCATCTTTCTTCGCGATGAAGTCGGATATCTCCTGATGGGGCGATTGTTCGTTGTATGTTGCCGGATCGTATGGTGTCCCGAGTAGATCGCAGATGCGCTGGTTGCAGAACACCGGGGTGCCATTCTGGAGAACGGCGAGTCCGTGGGATACATGCTCAGCCATGTTCTGTAGCCGTGTTTCACTCTCTTGCGCAATTCGCAGGTTACGGAGACTCCGACTGATTGCGAAGATGATCAGGATTGTGATGAAAACGGTGGCGATTCCCATCCAGCGAAGAAAATTCCGGGTGAGCACTTCGATTTCTGAAGCGGTTTCGACGTGGTAGAATCCGGATCCGATGATCCAACCCCAAGGCTCGAAGATCTTGAGAAATGAAGTCTTCAGATCTTCCCGGGTAGGATCGTCATTGTGTTGCCAGTAGTAAGTGAGAAATGCCTCGCCGGTAGAAGATCCCATAATCTTCCGGTTCATTTCGGACAAGACCCTCACTCCGGTTTTGTCCACGTATGTCGATAGGTCGATGGTCTCGTGGTAAGGGTGTGAGACAATCACCGAATTCAGGTCGTGAACCCAGAAATAGTCTTTCATGTCGGGACCGAATCTCATTGTCCGGATCCTGCGCAGAAACCTCCCTTTGGCCTGTTCCTCCGAGATCTCGCCCGTCACGCTTTGCTGGTGCAGTTCATTCGCGATCGACCATGCGCTGCGAACGAGGTCGATGTGGGTGCTCTCACGTTGGTTGAATAGGATCCGGTTGACTGCCGGAATGAACCACAAACCGCCCATGCCAATGATTAGCACGAGCATCAGCATCATCGGGAGAAGTGAATAGAAGATCTGTTTGCGACGTGAATACCGGCGCTTTGTAAGTTGAACTGGTCTGGACGGTGCCTCACCCATCATCCGTCGCAGGTTTGCAGAGTATCAGGGCATTCCCTTTTCATGAGCTCAATGGTCTTGGTTTCATTGTGGGGCAAAACGGAGTTATCCAACCCGGGACTCCCTATTTCGAGGAATCGATTGGCTCAAAGATGAGCTTAACTCCCTTGTTCATGGTCCATGCCTGGAAGAGACCAAAAAGAACGATGAGGATTCCGAGGAACCCCATGAAAAACGGGGATATCAGGGCGAAGCCGATCAGCATGACGAGTCCGAGCGCGACTGTACCGGCGCCGGCTTCGAATGGTTCCGTTGCGTCCGCTGCTGTGACATCAGCTGTATTTGCGTCAGAGGCGACAACAGTGAAAGTTTCTTCCCCTCGTCCGGGTTCGATGGTCTCCTCTTCCGGAAATGCGTCTTCCGCGGAATAGGCAGTGGCATTGGGCTCGTCCAAATATCCATCTTCTTGCGATGTCATGACCAAGAGAGGCACATTCGGAAGCGCAAGTGCAAGATAGGTGAGGAGCACCGCAAGCGTCTGGTATGGCCAGCCGCCCCTTCGTTCAGAACCGTGCCTGACTGCTGCTCCGACCAGCCACCCGATCCCGATTGCAATGATTGCGTATTGATAACCGGTTTTCCATGTGACGAGAAAATACACGGTTGCTCCGATTAATGCCGCAAGCGCACCAAGAATGCTGGCTTTGATGAACCTTTTGCTTTTCGAGCCTTGAAGAAAGGCCTGTTCAATCGTGACCTTGCATTCCGTACAGACCTTTTCACTGCCCATGGCAAAGTGGGGGCCGGATATTTCTTGTCCACATTGAAAACAAGTGGGCAATGACACGCTGGCTTGATCCTCTGAACTCACGCGTTCCGGGATGTTGGTTCCCAATTGCGAAGAGGGAGTCGTGTTTTCAGAATCCTTGTTTTTAAGGGAGAGAGCCATGGCGGGGTTGGATTAGGGGTATCAACAGCTGGTTCACGAAAGACAACACATGGAATTAGTACAAAACCTGGAGGACTTGCGAGTTAAAACACACAAGCCAACCGTTTCGGAGATCGGAAATCCGGGTTCAGACGGAGCTTGTTTGTTGGCAGTGGTGAGATACTTCCGAAATAAAACGGCGGGCGTTGAGCAAGCGGAGAGCGCGGGCAGCAGCGTTGTTTCGGACATCAGGGGTATGCTGCGTGTGTTTTGCCGAAACGGAAACCCGAACGGCCAACAATTCCTATTTGAGGCGAGGGAGCCGGATGGTGGTGAACACAAAAGCTAATCCGACAAGCATCTCTAGAATTTTCATATCGACCAAAGAATGACGTACTATCGGCGATTAGGTGAAAACATTGTCAAATTAAACGGGTTTTCAGGCGCAAATGCAAGTGAAATCCAGGGGCGCACTCAAAGGGAATAATTGAAGCCAATCTCGCCAAATCTTGGTCAATTCGGTGTGACATTCATTTTTCCGAGACCCGTGATATGGAATATATCAATCTGTAAGAAGTTCTATATTAGACAAATACGAAATATGTGTAATGATTGTTCGGATGATTGGCATGAGGAATGCAAATGGAGAAAATACCAATCAATCAATACTATGAACACAACACTCGTATTACTAGGTCAGCTCTTGAGTATGTCATTTGGAGCTTCTGTTGAAGCGGATTCCCTTGTCCGGATTCCGGTCGAACCACTGCACATTGCAGTCAGTCCTCTTGAGGGGGCATCGGATGTTTGGGTTGAACACGAAAAGAGCGTTCGCACGATGCTGGCACAGCAGATTTCGGATGTGCTGAATGATGAATCATACCCGTTGATGGGGAGCGGGGAGAAGAAGATCCGTTTCACTGGAACGGAGCCCGGTCCAGCCATTTGCAAGGAAGCGCCTGAATCGGCATCCAATGCTTCAAACGGGGTTGTTGCCTCGACGGAGCTCCCATCATCGGGCGCTAAGGATGGTGCGGAGCGTGGCTAACCGAATTCAAGGAGTGTTACCCGAATGTGTTGTGTAAATGCGCGGGAATCATGGAGATGCATCACAATTGATGAGGCTGTGCAGGCACTTTTGGCAAGTAACACGATAAAGAAGCAGGCACCTTAATTGACACCAGGTCGTCCGCGACCTAAAGGTCAATCTATTCGGTTGAAAGAGGATAGGATCATATTTATTTGAGTCTCTGCGCATTCGCGTCGTTTTGATTATCCCGTTTATTCGATGTGACATGGAGCATTGGGTGCAGTATCGCGAATCCGTTTGACCAAGGGGTAGCCCTTCCATTCGGGTATTGGGGAATGGATGGCCCCAAGCAGAGAAGCGTCAGCTGATGGAGCGGATGAGGGTAAGAACAGGGCCTTTGCGCTGGGGGAGCTCGCCCTCGTGGATGGATATGGAGTAGCGGTCGGGATCGAGGGATCGGGTCCATGCCAAGACCGCATCGGATTCGTCCTCGCCTCCTTCATGTCCTCTGTAGGCGAGCACGCTTATAACGCCTCCGGGCGCGAGTAAGGTCAAGCTTTGGCCCAGTGCCACAAGGGTGCTGTCTTTGCGGGTGATGATGGATTTATCGCCGTGGGGCAGGTATCCGAGGTTGAAGAGGATGGCGTGGATTTGTCCATGTTCTGCCTGAGGAATCCGGTCGAGCATGTGCGCGTGGCTCTCTTGAAAAAAGGTAACCTGCTTGAGGAGTTTGCGGGTTTTCAGGGCGAAGGTGGTGATGTCGATCGCGATGGACTGGATGTCGAAACCGTAGACTCTGCCTGTGGCTCCGACTTTTTCGGCCAGGAATGAGGTGTCGGCTCCATTCCCAACGGTTGCATCAATTGCGAAGTCGCCGGGTTTGAGGTGTTTTGATGCTTCCTGATGGGCGATTTCTACGAGGCGCATGATGGGAATCGGTTTGTGGGGATGATCGGGACGGTGCTTTTTGAAAGCGGAAGGAACTTTTGCTTTGATGCCGGGCATAAGCCGGTCTCGCATGACTCAGGAAGCTTCCGGTATGGCCGGCTCCGGATCGGACCACCGGCCGTGTTGCCGGATGAGGTCGATCAGATGGTCCACGGCTTCCCCCTCTGGGATGCCGGTTTTGACGCAGGTCTTTCCGACGTAGAGATTCACTTTGCCGGGTGCACCTCCCACGTATCCGAAATCGGCATCGGCCATTTCTCCGGGACCGTTGACGATGCAGCCCATGATGGCTATGGTCACGCCTTTGAGGTGTCCGGTTCTGGCCCGGATGCGTTGGGTGGTGGATTGCAGGTCAAAAAGGGTGCGTCCACAACTTGGGCATGCCACGAACTCGGTTTTGGAGATCCGGCTGCGTGCTCCCTGGAGGAGGGTGTAGATCCGGGGCAGTGTCTCCTTGAGTGGTTGGTCGCCTTCAATGCTGACGATGTTGCCGAAGCCATCGCAGAGCAGGGTGCCGGTGAGAATACTGTGGAGCAAAAGCGCGGACTCCTCCGGGTTTTCGTCGGAATCCCGATTTCGGATCCAGAGCGGAGGATGGCTTCCCTTTCTTGCAAACGTTTCGACCAGGAGGCGGTGGTATCCCACAGGAGTCAGGTCGTTCGGGATGGCTGCTGTTGTTATGAGAAAGGGTTGGGAACCGGTAATGGAGAGAATCGAGTCGACAGATTTTTCCTCTATCGGGGCTCCGAACCAATCCACTGCTAACGTGATGCCATCAAGCGGAAGACCGGAAAGAAGTTTCGTCCCTTCTTGGATCAGTCTTGGCATCGGGAGATTTACGATCCATGACAGCCTGGATCGCATGTCCGCATGGATACAATCCTCCACAGTCAAGCCCTCTGGGAGGCCATCGACGATGATCCCGTGAATCGCTCCGGCCAGCGCCTCGGAAAGGCTGTTGAGCGCGGGTAGCGTTGATGCATCTGTTCCATCTACGACCAACCACTCGATAGGAGCGTCCTTGTTGCGCATTTGGATGGCGGCGATGGATTGGCTGAGCGCTTTTGGATCAAGCGGGGATGGGGCTCTGACCGCGACCATTGGCGGGTTTTTCGCATCCAACACACATGAATCGGAAATGCGGATGGGTTCAACTGGTCTGCGCCCGGGATGGAAAGGATCAAACACCGCCTCAGTCCATGGAGTGGATGCGGTGTTGTTGGCCCAAAGGCGGTGAGCCCAGTTGGCGAGTTCACGTGCCACCGGCACCTCGCATTCGGGATCTTCGGTCAGTGAAACCCGCAGGGTGTCGCCGAGTCCATCCGCCAGAAGCGAACCCATGCCGATGAAACTCTTGACCCGCGCGTCTTCGCCGTCTCCCGCTTCGGTGACTCCAAGGTGGAGAGGGTAGTGCATGTTTTCCGCCGCCATTCTAGCGGTTGCCAGACGATAGGCGGCGATCATCACCTTCGGGTTGCTCGCCTTCATGGAAAGAACGAGGTCCCCGAATCCATGGGACTCCGCGATCCGGACGATCTCAAGCGCACTCTCGACCATTCCTTCGGGTGTATCTCCGAAGCGGTTCATGATCCTGTCGGAAAGGGAGCCGTGGTTGGTGCCGATGCGCAAGGCTCTTCCAAGTTCTTTGCAGCGGAGAATCAGTGGACTGATTTCCTCATAGAGCTTTTGAAGTGCCTCCTGATAGTCGGACTCGGAGTAGGTTTTGACCTTGAAGCGTTTGGTGTCGGTGTAGTTTCCGGGGTTGATTCTGACCTTCTCGACATGTTCGGCTGCTTCGAGGGCGGCCTTTGGGAGAAAATGAATGTCGGCCACGAGGGGTTGATCGAATCCATCCGCGCTGAGTTTCCTGCGGATATCGGCCAATACGCGGGCAGCTTTGAGTGTCGGAGCGGTGATCCGGATGATCTCACAACCCGCTTCCGCGAGCCTGCGCGCCTGCGCGACGGTGGCATCGACATCCTCTGTCGGTGTCGTCGTCATGGACTGGATGGCGATCGGATGCGTGGCGCCGATGCGGACATTGCCAATTCGCACTTCGGAAGTCATCCGCCTTACTGGATATAGGCGGGATGTGCAGTATTTCGGGTCTGGATTCTGGTGCGTCATGACAACTTTACAATATCAGAGAGCCATGCCTGAAGTGAAGAAGAGCACAAAACCCCGAGTCCGGGTTTTCACTTCATTGGTCTGCGGATTGGGCGTCTTCGGGAGCTGGTCTGGGTATTTCAGGTGCGGACAGAAACTGGGGTTTGATCGCCAGCTTGCGGTACTGTTCGTAGTCATGCTCTTCGCGGACGTCACCGTGCCACCTGACGCTGTCCTTAACGATCACAAAGATGATAAGGCCGAACAGCATGATCATGAAAGTGGCCTGAAGGCTGGCGACGATCCTCAAGGGAAGTGGTTTTTTGCGGAGTTTGCCAATGATTGCGAAAAGAATGTGGCCTCCGTCCAGAACCGGAATTGGCAGCAGGTTCAGGATGCCGAGGTTGACATTCATGAGGATCAGGAAGGCCAGGAGCAACCGGACGTCGACCTGGGTGAGGTCGCTGAGGACCCTGACGATTCCCACCGGGCCGCTGAGGTGGCCCACGCTGATGTTGGAACCCGGATGGAACAGTGCCTTGAGTATGCGGAAGGTGAGATCGATCTGTTTGTTAAACTGGGTGAGGGGCGGAATGTGCGTGATGCTGATACTGTCCTGGATTGCGAACCCCACCATGGGTTGGGTTTGCGGTGGGACGGTCCGATGACGGATGGACGAGAACAGCAGGGGTATCGATTGAGTTGCATCGTTTCGTCCGATTGTGACCTGAGCCATTGGACCTTCCGCTCCGGAAAGCAACGAAACGAGACCTGCAAGGGAGTTAACGGTTTTTCCGTTGATGGCAATGATGCGGTCTTCCGGTTGAAATGCGCGTAGGCTTTCGGCGTGGTCGCTGTGGATCTGATGAAGCATCAGTGCCACTTCCGCCTCAGGGTTCAGATTGGGGCGATCCTGACTGTCCGGCCAGTCCGGACGGACCGTGAATCTGGACTCGAGTTGATTGCGCAGGAGCGTAAATTCCAGAACAGGTCGGGTGAGCGCCATGGTTACCGGCTGAAGGGAAATGACCTCAGTGGCGCCACCGCGTTCGATCGTGAGCGAGGTTGCCTTGTCCGGATGGGCCGTGAGCAGATCCACAAAAGTCTGCAACCTGAACAACTGAACTCCATCGGCTTCTATCAGACGATCACCGGGTATGAGCCCTGCTTTCTCAGCCGGAGAGTCGGCCGTAACGGAATGGATGATGAGTTGTTGAGCGGGTTGGATTCCGATTGTGCGTATCGGATCCCGGGATGATACATTGTAGTACGTCAGTATGGGACGAATCTGGAGCTGCAAAACCTCACCGTTGCGTCCGACTTCGAGATCAAGGCTGGGTTTGCCATCAGAATCCCGTCCCATTCCGGTCATGATCGCCTGCTGGATGTCGCCGAAGCCATCCACCGTGCTGCCGTCCACTTTCAGGATACGGTCTCCCGGGCGGAGTCCAGCCTGATGTGCAGGCCCTGGGACTTGTTCACCGTCGATACTGAGGGTTGAGCTCACGTATCCGATCTGGTTGGTGAGCATTTCATCGGAGGCTGGTTGTCCCGTCCACCAGAGCAGGCATGCAAGGAGGAAAGCGAAAACAAAGTTGAAGAATGCACCTGCCGCCGAGACAATTACTTTGTCTGCGAAACTGATCGGCGGCAGTTCTACGCTCTCGTCAATCTGATCGGTCGGATTGCCGCCTTCCACCCGGCCCATTTCCGCGAGTTGGGGCAGTGCGACGTAGCCGCCGAGCGGAAGCCAGGAAATCCGGTAGTCCACTCCATCGCGGGTCCAGCCCATCATTTTAGGGCCCATCCCAATCGAGAAGCGGGTGACTTTGAGTCCCCGCTTGCGTGCGGCGAGGAAATGCCCGAGCTCATGAATGAAGATTGAGAAACCCAGGGCGAAAATGGCTACCAGCATGAATGGGAGGCTGGCGAGGGTGGACATTATACTGGCTAGAATCATGTATGGATGAATTGCTGACTGATGCGGCGTGCTGCGGTGTCGCTTTGAATAATATCTTCGATGGATTGTGGAGCGACCTGATCTGCGGACGCAAGCGTATGTGCGATTACTGCCGGGATCCGGTCGAAGGCAATCTTATAGTCAAAAAAGGCCGAAACCGCAACTTCATTGGCTGCGTTGTATACAGCCGGGGCGGTTCCTCCCGCTTTCAGTGCCTCGATCGCCAGATTGAGGCATGGGAATCGATGCGGATCCGGAGGCGAGAATTCCAGGTTGATACCGGCTGAAAAATCCAGAGGACGGTCGATTCCGGTGACGCGATCCGGGTAGAGCAGGCAATTCTGGATCGCGAAGCTCATATTGGGTGGCGACATCTGCGCGAGAACCGACCCGTCCACCCACTGCACCATGGAATGCACGATGCTCTGTGGATGAATGACCACCTCGATCTGGTCCGGCCTCAGGTCGAAGAGCCACTTGGCTTCGATGACCTCGAGTCCCTTGTTTGCCATGGTGGCGGAATCCAGTGAGATCTTGGGGCCCATTTTCCATTTTGGGTGCCGGATCGCCTCCTCGGGGGTGATCGATGCGAGGGATTCAAGAGGGGTGTGCAGGTAAGGCCCGCCGGATGCCGTGAGCAGGATTTTTTGGACATGCCGGGAGGGTTCATCCCGGATGCATTGAAAGATCGCATTGTGTTCGCTGTCAGTCGGGAGCAGCAGGTTTTTGTGCTCGCGAACCAAGGGCAGGATGAATTCTCCAGCCATCACGAGGATTTCCTTGGATGCCAGTGCGATGGATTTGCCGCATCGGATGGCTTGGATGCAGGGAATGAGGGCGGTGGTTCCTACTACGGCAACGAGAACCATGTCGGCTTCGGGCATGGTGGCGATCTCGATCAGCCCATCCATACCGGTGTGGATTCTCGACCCTGCGGGAAATCGGGAAGCAAGTGAAACCGGGGTCTCTGTTCGGGGATCAAAGACCGCGATGTCCCTGACCTTGAACTCATGCGCGATCGCGGCGAGGTTTTCCACCCGTGAGCGGCCCGCGATGCCCACCAGTTCAAGCCGGTCACTGTGGGCGCGGATGACGCGAAGGGCGTTGGTTCCGATGGATCCGGTTGCTCCCAGAATGACAATGCGGCGTTTAGGGTTCATCGGAATACGGCGGATGGGTGGGTTCGGATGGTCGCAACGGATAGCTATCCGAGGATGAAGTATTTGATGATCAAATACCCGGTCGGGCAGGCGGCCACAAGACTATCGGTCAAATCGTAAATGCCTCCGATTCCCGGCAGTATCCCTCCGGAGTCCTTTGCTGAACATGAACGTTTGACGGATGACTCGAAAAGATCGCCGACCATGGCCATGACAGCGATGGCCGCACCGGCAATGACAACCTTTATGGCCCAGATGTGAGGCGTGTGGGTTCCCAGTGTCCGCTCGGGGAAATCCCAGAAGGTAAAAAACGCGAGAGCGGCTACCGAAGCAATTACCACGCCTCCGATGGCTCCCTCGATCGTTTTCCCCGGGCTGATGCTGGGCGCCAGCTTGTGGCGTCCGATTTGAGATCCCACGAGCAGTGCCCCCATGTCCATGATTTTTGCAACTCCGATGACCATCACGCCCCAGCGTAGAACGGTGCCTTGTGGAAATCCGTGTGCCATTAGCATGTCAAGCTGGAGGATCACGCTGCAAAACGGCAGAGTGATGCCCCATATCGCGAACTCCGGGCGTTTGATGAACGAGGGGATTTTGCCTTTGCGTGTGAGGGTGAGGATCTGGGAAAGCAAGAAGAAGAAGAGCATACCATCGATCCACGGAAGCAGTGGATCAGGTTTGAGTTCGCTCCATTCGAGAGCGACGTGAAAAACGGGAGGCAGTGCTCCGCAAATCACGAGAATGAAGACAAATACGATAAGCGGTGTCTTGGGGGCGGCGATTCGCATGAAGTCGCGGGCTGTAAGCGCACACAAAACTGCTACAAGGCCAACCCCACCTTTTAATCCGGAGAGAGCCAGAAACACGGCGATGCCGACAATAAGACAGACGGTGGTGGTGATGCGGAACCCCCATCGGGTTCCTCCTGTCTGTTTTTTGGGGTGTTCAGTCATAGGGGAAGTGGGCGTGATGCGATCTGTTCACTGGTCATGCCGTAGCGACGCTCGCGGTTCTGGAAATTCTCGAGCGCCTCAGCAAATGCTTTGCGGTCAAAATCGGGCCAGTTGAGCGGACTGTAGATGATCTCGGCATAAGCAGCCTGAAGGAGAAGAAAATTGCTGAGTCTGGACTCGCCCGAAGTGCGGATGACGAGATCGGGATCGGGAAGATCTGAGGTGTACAGGCAACGCGAGAAGGTATCCCAGTCGAGCGCCGCCGGGTCGAGTGCACCCGCCTGTGCCATGGCGATGAGTTTCCGTGCCGCGTCCACTGCTTCCACTCTGGATCCGTAGTTGAGTGCCAGTGCAAGGGTTCGTGGATACTGCGAGGTCCGGGATTCGACCTGTTCGAGTTGTTCGACGACGCGGGCTGGCAGCTCCTGTTTGCGGCCAATCATCCGCAGCCTGACCTGATTTTTGTGCAACAAAGGCTCTTTGATTGTCAGGAACTCGGAAAGGAGGTTCATGAGCGCATCGACTTCTTCGCGGGGACGATTCCAGTTTTCGCTGCTGAATGCAAAGAGAGTGAGCACCTCGAGGTTGATTTCGGAAGCGCACTGTAGGATGTTCTCAACATTGATTACTCCCCGGCGATGACCTTCAACTCTGGGTAGCCCATGCTGTTTGGCCCAGCGTCCGTTTCCGTCCATGATAATGGCAATGTGACGGGGGATGACAGAAAAACGGTTTGTCAGCGGCTCTTGCATACAATGGGAGGTGAGCTAACACGGAAAAATGCGACCCGCCAAGCCTAGAGCGGCTCGATTGGGCATTTTCCTGCTCATGTTGCGGTGTCCGGGATGTCGCGGATTGGAAGGATACAGTAGGTCGAGATGCGGTTGAGGTGCGAATCCGATGGCATTCGAAGGGGGCATGAACTGCTTTAGGTGGGAAATCACAGACAAATCCAAATCACCAGGCTTTTGGGTTTGTGGGACGATCGAAGTATCTCATAATCGCGTATAGAACTGATTCCTTCTCCCCACCTCTGATCTCATTCCATGGCCTCACCCGCTTTGAATTTGTCTATCCGGATCGCAAGCTTCGGCCTGTTATTTGTTTTGTTCATTTCCTTTCATGCCGGGGGTGCTTTACCCGATAGAGAAGCGATCCGGGCTGAACTTACCCGAATTGCCGAGGATCACAACATCCCATCGATCGGCTATGCGTTTGTCAGTCACGAAGACGGTGTGATAGCGGATGCCGTGGGTATGGCGGATGTCGAGCGGGGGATTGCGGCGGGTCCGGTGGGGTCGATTACAAAAAGCTTTGTTGCTCTTGGGGTGTTGAAGCGGGTACATGAAGGTGCGCTTGATCTGGACGCGAGGCTATCCGAGTTGTTGCCGGATTTGGAGTTTCAAAACGATTGGGAGCACTCGCATCCGGTTCGATTGCGTCACCTGATGGAGCACACATCCGGTTTTCCCGACTTCAAGTTGAAGGACTTTCTGTTGCCCCCGGGGACGCCTCTTCCCGAATTGGAGGCGGTGGTTCGTATGAGAACCGGGCAATGGCGGTGTCGATGGCAGCCGGGAACGCGTTGGGCCTATTCGAATATTGCGTATACGTTGCTCGCCCACATTTTGGAGCGGAACAAAGGTGTCCCGTATCATGATTATCTGACGGATCTGATTTTGAGGCCGGCCGGGATGGACGACGCGGATTTCCTTGGCCGGAATTTGGAGCGCCTTGTTCGTTCATGCGGCGCATCTGGCAAGCCTGTGCAGGCAGTTCCGATCAACGATCATCCGGCCGGTTATCTGCATGCCACACCGATGGATATGGGGAACTGGATGCTATTTCTCCTCGATGAGCCGGATTGGCTACCCGCCGGAGGACTGGAGGCAATCAGCCGGCCGGGTTCAATTGTGGGGGCCGGTAATGGGCTGATGGGGTATGGACTTGGTTTCTATGGAGGCGAATCAAAGGGGCGTGTTTTGCTCGGGCACAATGGAGGAATAGAGGGTTTCCTGTCGAAATATTTGGTAGCCCCCGAATCGGGGGTAGGTTACTATTATTCTCTCGCTCGCGCGAATGGCGTGGCATTTGAGGCGGTCAATACCTACTTTCGGAATCTCGTGATGGATAACCGGAGTGCGGTGGAACCCACTCCGTCCGTTGCGGTGCCTGAGCCTGGAATTGAAGGTTGGTATCGTCCGGCTAGCTACCGTATGGAAGCTATGAAGCTTCCATCCGATCTGACCGGTGCGGTTCGCCTCAGGATTGCTGGAGATCAAGTCGTGATGCGCGGACTGACGGGTTTCGAAACAAGGCTAAACGCGCTTGGTCAAGCATACTACCGGCTGGCAGATACTGAGCGGCCGACTCACTTCATTGGAAGCTATGAGGGTAAAACTGTGATTTCCACTGGTTTTGCCTATTGGGAGCGTGGATCCTTCGTTTCCGTCTGGGCATTGCCGGTGTGTTTCTTTTCCGGCCTACTTGTTTTCCTTTTCCTGCCTGTGGTGCTGTTTGGGATTCATCTTATCCGAACGCTTCGAAAACGATGTGAGTTTTCGCAAGTAACATTGTGGCCGTTTCTGGGAAGTCTGACTTTCGTGTTGATAGCGGGCATCATGGTTATTGTAGCGAATGCGGCCAACGAATCCGTCAAGATTCTGATCACGCTCAATCCTTACTCCGTGAGCCTGTTGGTATTGTCTTTGTTGTTCCCCTTGCTGTGGTTGTGGAGTGTGTGTTGCTGGTGGAAGTCCGGACCCCTTATCGGTATGGCGACCCGGGTAATGCTTGGCCTTGCCCTGATCGGGTGGTTTGTGGTGTTGGCCGTATTTACCGGATACGGCTACATTCCGGAAATGACATGGCGTTGGTGACTGGCCAAAGACCGCCAAGCGTCGGCCTCGGCCTTATGACCTTGCGATTCGACCACGCTCATGATCAAGCAACCGATACCACCTCAGAGGTTGGAATCATGGTGGTCAAAATTTCTGTGGAGGTCAATCACGCGGCGGCTGTATCGGTTGTTCCTCAATCGCCTTGTGGGTGCTCAGCATGGGCGTGAAGTTAACGGGGACATATTATGTTCAGTTGCAAGGAGAAAGAAAGCCACGGCTGAAGCCATGGCCCCCGGAGTTGCATTCCCTTGCTGCGTCGGGTAGGAAGCGGAGTCTTCCGGAGGGGGCGGCTTCAGCCGTCCTCTTCTTCTTACCTCACCGCTACTGGAGGATGAGCTCCAAGTCGATTGTGCAAATCGCACTCAACAACCGCAGGCTGGAATCCCAGGGAGTTCCCGATCTCAGCGCCATCTGGATTTGTCTTCACTGTGGGCCTAAAGCCCGTGTCGGATCGGAACCGCTCTGTACGGACCCGTACGCAGGGTGGTGTGGGACCCGTGGCTGTTTGAGATAATCCCTCAATCAGTCCCGGGGACCTTTTTGGTTTCAGGAATTCCCTCCGAGCTTCTCCATCGTGAATGCGACTACTGCGAGAACGAGAAAAAGCGCAACGACGCTCCACATAATGCGCAACGCCCACTTTCCCAAGCGCCAAGCCTTCGCCGACTTTGAATCCAAGGCTAAGACCGCAAGAATATTTCCGACGACAAACGAGGGAACGCCGATCGCAAAAGCGGGCAGAAGAATATCCGGCTCGTATGTCCGGCTGATAACGTGAAGCGCAGGCCAAACGAACAACGCGAAGACGAAAAGCGAAGCACATCCCAACGAACACCCGCCCGTCGAGGATTCCCGCTCTTGGCTCTTCACATTGTCGATGGTCATAGTATTTGCCGAACGTTAAGCTCCGCGACCGCCGACGAAAACGCCCAGTCGGATGCAACAGTCGCAGATGACTTATCTGAACCGTCCAACCGACCAGAGGGGCGACGGGTCGCTGCAGCACGTTGGTTGAACGTCATGACTTCGTCATCCTCTTTTTAATATTCTCGTCCATCGTCACAACTGTGAAGTCATCCAAGCTGCTAAATAGCGCCCGACCGTCAGATGATGCGATCCAAAAATGATGATATAGCTCCAGTTTTCCACTAGCAATCCCACGTTCCACGGTCTCGATGAAGCGGGTAGTAATCGAGTAAGAGTCTGCCTCAAAACTCTTGGGGTCGTCACGATGCGACCACTCGCGAAAATTGTGAACAAATGACTCTGTCTCGCTCTGGTCAAAGCTGAGGCGTGAACCTTCCGGGCAAGCACGAAGAAGTGCGACGAAAAACTGCATGTCGTCCATACCGAACTCCGTCATCGGATAACTCTTCGGATGTAACAAATTCTTGATGGAGTTGAGAATGCCCATGTGTGAATTGACGGCCTGCAGTGTTATTAGTTGCCATTCAAAGGCAACGAACAGGGGAAACGGGGTAGTGTTTGGTTCACGTGCTCAAGGTTGGAGTGGTTTGGATGGTTTGGCAATTGTAAAAATGTATGTTGCTGATGGAGAAACGATTGCTGACGATTGAATGCGAGCTCGCCCGGGTCGAAAATGGGTGAAATTGTAAGAAATGCGGATGGCATCGATTCCGGCTAAATTGCCATTCGCACTGAGTATGACGACAACCTGCAAAACTGCCATTCGCGAATGGGTTGGCTTTGCCCGATGGGATGGAGTTTTGGATGCTTCAGATCTGGGATTTCGAACCACGAACGACGCCAAACTCACGAAAATGGATGGAAGGAAGGGCCCGGTGAGGACACCTCCCTCTACCGAGGATGCGGGTGACCCCAGGCGTGAGCGGTCCGTTGCGGGTAGGGATGAGCGTCCCCGCTCATCCGCAAGCGTTTGAACGGCTGGAAGGGTATGGCTCCATGATATGGCTGAAGCCATCCCCGGAAGCGGGCTTTTGGAAGGGATGCTCCCGCAACTGTGGGTTGGGTCCACCAGCTGAGAAGCGGATGCCGGGTTCAAGGGACTCGGTTCAGAAGCTGCTGGTGGCGCAGTCCGGGTCGCGGAGCTCGCGCCCTGCTGCGGATGGGAGGAGTGCTGGATCCGTTCCCATGGCATTGTTACGGTATTGGAGGAATTGCTCGTAGGTGAGCACTTCGAAGCCTCCATCGTAGTGCTCGACCAGCGCCGTAAGGGATTCGACCCAATCGCCGCTGTTAAGGTAGTGCATGTCTCCAAGTTGTTTGTCCGCCGGGCTGTGGATGTGACCGCAAATGATGCCCCGGTAGTTGTGTTGGCGGGCCAGATGCTGGAGTTGTTCTTCATATTTGTCCACAAAAGCAACCGCCGATTTTACCTTGGATTTCACCCAGCGGCTGAAAGAGCGGTAGGGAAGTCCCCGTTTCTCCCGGATCCGGTTGTAGATCAGGTTCAGGTTCATGGTGGCCTGATAGGCAACATCGCCCAGAACGGCCAACCACTTGTGTTGGCTGGTGACCGAATCGAATCCGTCGCCGTGCACTACCAGATAGCGCCCCTCCCGGGTCTTGTGCTCGTATGAATTGCAAACGCGGACGCTCGATAGGTTGAGTTCGAGGAAGAAATCGAGAAAGTCATCGTGGTTTCCGCGAACGTAGGTGACATCAGTTCCGTTTGAAGCTTTCGAAAGCAGGATGCGGATGCATCGGGTGCAACGGTGGGTCCATCCGCCGCGGCGTCGTAGGCTCCATCCATCCACAAAATCGCCGTTCAGGATGAGATGCTCGCACTCAACATGGTTCAGGAAGTCGATCACTTTTTCGACATGACAGTGGGGGGAGCCCAGGTGAACATCCGAAAGGAAGATTGATTTGAAGCGCAGTTTCCAAGTGGAGGAGTCGTTTTGGTTGTGCATGGCTGCTATGGAATTGTTGCCATGTTATTCACAATCAGTCCCGCGACTGCAATTTTGAAAGACTATGATGTCGAATAGTTTACGTGAATGCCATAATTGTAACCCAACCGTCACAGAATTATGAATTGTTGATTCTCCTGAGTGAACAAAGAATTCCGGATTCCAATCCCTTATCTATAGTGCATCAGTGGGCATCTGTGGTGTGTTGGCGCGTGAGGCAGGGCCTTCGGCGATGCGGCGGAGCATGCCATTGAAGATGATGCCGTGAACCGGGATGAGCGCATACCAGTAGAGGCGGCCGAGGAGTCCTTTCGGCCGGAAGGTTGCCGTCTGATGGACGGTGTTATGCTCGTCGATACGAAACTCGAGCCAGGCTTCCCCGGGGAGCTTCATTTCGGCGTAGAGTAAGAGTCGGCGGTTTTCCCGATCCGCCAGGATTACACGCCAAAAGTCGAGGGCATCCCCGGGCTGGAGCTCGGTGGGATGCTTTCGCCCGCGTCGGAGTCCCACGCCACCGGCCAGACGGTCCAGCCAACCCCGGATGGCCCAGAGGAAATTGGCGTAGTACCAGCCATTGGTTCCTCCAATTGCCCATATGCGTTCCAGTGCATCGTGTGGCTGAGGGGTGGGTCGGGTCCGGTGATCGGACATACAGCCATTGCTCGGGGCGGTGATGAGGCGAGACAGTCCACCCGAGAGCGTGTGGCTGGTGAGGGCGTCCTTCCATGAGGAGATCACTTGATGTTGCTCGATTTTGTCAAATGCCAGGCGAATGGCGTCCCGATAGGAGACGGGTTGGATCCCGAGGATCCGGGTGAGTTCGTTGTCCCGGCATACCACTTCCACTTTCATGCTGTCGACGAGGTTGCGGGCGAGTGCAAAGGAAGTGGAGGTTACAAAGAACAGCCAGTAAGATGAGAGCCGGGGTGTGAACACTGGAACGATGAAGATCCAGCGCTTGAGCTTCCGGACATCGGCGAACGCCAAGAGCATCTCCCGATAGGTCAGGACGTCGGGTCCGCCGATATCCCAGTTGCGATTGTAGGTCTCGGGTTTCAAAAGGACTCCTGTGAGGCAATCGATCACATTCCGTATGGCGATCGGCTGGCACTTTGTCTGAAGCCATTTGGGGGCGACCATGATGGGAAGTTTCTCAACAAGGTCGCGGATGATCTCGAAAGATGCGCTTCCCGACCCGACGATGATGCCTGCCCGAAGAACGGTAAGGGCATAGTGCTGCGATTGGAGCAAACTTTCGACCTGCTGCCGTGAGCGCAGGTGTTTGGAGAGTTCCGGATCGTTGGAGATGCCTCCGAGATAGATGACTTGCTTAACGCCGGTTGGTTCCAGGCGATTTCGAAAGTGGGTCGCTGTGAGGGCCTCCCGCTCGGGAAAGCCCGATCCGGGGTCGGCCATCGAGTGGATGAGGTAGTAGGCCGCGTCGATGTCATTCGGAAGGGCATCGAATGCGGATTCGGAAGCCCAATCCCCCTCAATGACACTGAGCCGGGCACCACTGTGTTTGTGCAATGGAAAACGTGCCTTGTCCCGCACACATGCAATGACCTCATGGCCGGCTTCGAGAAGGACGGGAAGCAGGCGCTGTCCAATGTATCCGGTGGCTCCAGTCAGCAATATTTTCATGGGATGAGAGAACGGTATCGAGTCCGGAATTGAATACAAGGAAGCGGGCCTGAATTGTCCTTTTCGGGCATGTGTGGGTGGGTTGTGCTGCACCTGAATGCCGTTCCGGCCTTATTCCATCGAGGTTTTGATAAATTTATGTCAATATTCGAATTGCCTAATTTGGCAGCCTGTGAATTCCGGACAATTAGACCGCATTATAACTAATAATAGGAGGGCTTATGAATACGATGATAATGAAAAGAGGTCTGAGTCTGGCGATAATAGCGGCGTTTGCACCGGTTTCCGGGGTGCAGGCAGCTGGGGAGGAATCGCAGCCGACGATTGTGGAAGTGGCTCAGTCGGCTGGAATTTTCAACACGTTGCTGGCGGCGGCTGGAGCAGCGGATCTCGTGGGGGTGATCAACAATGAGGTGCCCAAGACGGTGTTTGCGCCGACAGATGCCGCGTTTGCGGCTTTGCCAGAGGGGACGGTTGAATCTCTGCTGCTTCCGGAAAACGTGGACACGCTTCGGAATATTCTTCTTTTCCACGCGCATGCGGGTGGGGTGTATTCATCGGGGCTGAAGGCCGGATGGTTGTCCATGGCGAACGGCGGATCGGTGGAAGTGAGTTTGGCGAATGGACCGGCGCTTGTGTTTGAAGGGGGAAGATCCGGAATCGTGGCTGCGGATGGAGTCGCTTCGAACGGGGTGATCCATAAACTGGATGCCGTTTTGTTGCCATCGTCGACTAATATAGCTGACACTTTGGTGGGTGACCCGCGCTTTTCCACTTTGGTTGCTGCGGCAAGTGCTGCGGGTGTGGTGGATGCGCTTGCCGGGTTGAAGGGCTATACGCTGTTTGCGCCGACGGATGAAGCATTCGCAAAACTCCCGGCTGGAACGGTGGAGTTCCTGCTGAAACCGGAGAACCTTCAGACCTTGCAGTCCATTCTTCTCTTGCATGTTTCCGAAGGAAAGCGCAGTGGAGGCGATTTGCTCGCGGGGGCGACTCCAACGCTTGGAGGGCAGGATCTGATGGTTCACTATTCCGGCGGCCACTTGATGATCGGTGATCATGCTGTGATCACCCGTACCGAGATCCCGGTGTGGAACGGAGTGATTCATGTGATCGACACGGTTCTTCTGCCATAGTATGGGAGGCGTGGGCGCCACTGGGTGGTGCCTCGGCTGTGCTAGCAATCAGTTCAGAAATCGTGAAGAAGCCCGGATCCTGAGGTCCGGGCTTCTTCCGTTTAATTGTTTCATAAGATAACGGATTCCAGAGCTCTGTTCGAAAATAGGATCATAATTTTTGAAATTGACCATTTCGAAACCGGGTGGATAATGAAATCCGTCTATTTCGGGAGTGTTTTGGCCCGAGTGTGGTGAATTTTCTATCTTTCATGCTGTGAATGACTCCCATGAGGCTGTCATCCCGTATCACGAATTTCCCTGCCATGCGTCTATGATCAATTTTCTTCGGGTTTGTTTGTGTGTCGCGTATTGTCTGTCGGTTGAGTCGGTTCTATGGGCAGCAGAATCCGCTCCTTCGAACGAGATCATCCGGGCCGAGCATTTTCTGATCAAGTTTGAGCAGAAAGTGGAGCGGATGAGAGGTCAGAGCTTTCGCTTGGGATACGAGGAGAACGAGGCCCTGAAGCGGGTGAAGTCCCTTCACGAGCGCTATCCGGATGATCCTGCCGTTCAGGGTCTGTTTGAGCGAAGTCGCGCCGCACTCATGGCGAGCAAGGGCGAGTTCATGCAGATCTTGCCAGAGATGCTGACCTACAGAGAGAACGAAAAGAAGCTCAAAGAGGCTTTTGGCGCGCTTGCTGACAAAGAATGGACCTCTTTTTTGGACAGGATCGGCGAGAAGCCCGATGCGATCATTCCAGTGGCGTTCCCTCAGCCCGATTCTGACAGAGTGTCGATTCTGACTTTGCAGAATCGATATGTGCTATTGGACGAATTCGAGTATCCAACCAATCAGTTTTTTGATCTGGGAAGGGAGTTTGTGTGGGTCGGAAGTGGAACCAAGGGATACTACTATGTCGAAATTGGAAGTGCGGGATGGTTGGGTGCTTATGAAGCATTCAAGCGATACCGGCGTCTGGTGAACCGGAGCCTTCCGGAAAGCGGGAAATGGACGCTTCTCGGGCAGATTTCCGGAGTGGATATGATCATTCCTCAGGCGGAAAAGGTGAAGACGATTGCGGGCCGTTGGGGTTGATTGTTCAGCCAGTTGCCATCTATGTTCCGGGGCATGTTTTTGCGATCCGGGATTCCGGACATCCGGAAGGTGGAAGTTTCGCCGGTGAGGAGCAGATGGAAGCCGTCAAAGGGCCGATGTATACGGTTCGGGCTGTCCCGGAGGATGTGACCGCCGAGCGTTTGGTGGAGATTTTCTCGGTGGCGATTAAAGAAAAAAACTACCCTCTCTATCTGGATTGCATATTGCCCGACAGGAGAAAGACGCGGAATGCGGAATCCCTGGCACGCTATCATTGGGACCTGCATCTGGAGCGCTTTGCGGAGCTATATGTCCATGTTACCGTGGACCCTGCCAAAGTTGAAGTTATCCGTGGCTTTGATGACAAAGGAGAGTGGGAGACCTACTTTCTCGATGAAGAGCAGCGGGCCACCGTGGGACAGATCTCGGATGCGCTTGTGGAACAAGCAACTGTCTTGAGTATGGCATGGGATGAGCGTGGGAGGCAGTATGGATCTCCCAAACCGCATTTTTTGAGGCGTATGGATAAAGGACGCTGGTATATCGAAAACTATGAGCAGCCTTTCTGAGCACCGTATGAAAATGAGCCCAGGAAACACCCGTTGGTTAGGATTTATCCGAATGCTGTTGGTTATTGCTTTGGTGGCTCCGTCGCCATTATGGGGATTTCAGGAGCGGGTGGGCGAGATCATGCGGTATGAGCATGAGCTGGCAAAAGTAGGGCTTGAAGCCACCGAGCGCCTGTTGAAGACCAGGAAATGGGAAAAGGCGGATACCGAAGGGGTCTGGGATGAGCTCAATGAGAAGTATTTCACCGCTTGGGATAGGCTCGGGCATGTCGAGTTTGATAGCTTGCTCAAGGGCAAACAGGGCTCGGATGTGACGAAGGCGTTGGAATGGGCGAATGCGATGAAGCTCTTCCGGCATGAGATGCAGAGTATGGGTCGGGTGGTCAAGTGGCAGCGGCAGATGAAGGCGGATGCGTTCTCGATCGAAATCACGATGCGGGACCTTCCGGCGAAGATTGAAGAGTGGCTGAAAAAGGCGGGAGATGCCGAAACACTTGTGGGGAAACTCAATCAGGAGATGGCCGGGGGGAAGCTCACCAGTGACGATCTCAATTCGAGACTTGATGATATCCGTGCTATCAGGAGCAAGATGGAGAACGTGTCGAGTGCTGTGTTGAGGACGGTCAAGGATATCGATGAATGGCTTTATTTGAATCCCGATTTACCCAAAGACATAGGCAAGATTATCGAGAATTTCGGGAATGCGAAAGCACGCCATCCATTGGTGGATGCAGAGCTAACCGATTGGATGGTTGCATGTCCTGCGTTGATGAAGAAGAGCCGGGAGGACTATGAGGAGGTTCGAAAGGACTTTGATGCGATTTATCAGCCCGTGAAGAGCGGGAAGGCTTTGGACGGGGTAATGCTCTTCAAGGGATTGGCCTACAATAAGCTGCCTGATCCCGTGATGAAGTGCGAATCCGAGCTCAAGCTGATGATTGCGAAAACCGTTCAGAAAGAGGCTTCGGATGCTCAGTTGAAAAAGGATCTTGAAGAGGACGAAAGACTATCCCGACAGGAGCGTGACCGTATTCTGGAAATCGCGCGGTTGACTGGCCCTGAGCCGCGGAGAGCGCTGGAACTTGAGTTGGTGCGGGCCGGAGGACCGGACCGGATTCGGGATATTCAGCTTCGACTGTCGAGGATGGAGCCCGGTAGTCCGGATTACGAAAAACTTCGGGAGGAATTTCTTCTATTGGATCGGGAAGAGCATCCGGATCAGCTTGCCGTGAAAAAGAAGATCAAGGAATTCGAGGATCTCGCCGTGCGACTGGGTGAGGAGTCAAGGGAGATTGCGTTGGCTCATGAAGCGCGGAGAAAGAAGCTCGGGCTAAAGCCGACCTTCGCATATTGATAATCGATTCGGATTGTTGTGGCCAGAGTTGGAATTCGGATAGGGTTGCTTTTCGGGTTTTGCATTTTTGGCCGCAGACACCAGTGTTTTACTCGTTGGGAAGGTCGTCCTCAAAGCTTTTCCGAACGCAGTGGAAGTTCGGCACATCGACTGAAAGAATGTGGTCTTTGATCCAGGCGATCATTTCGTAATAGACATCCAGTGCTTCCGGGCGTGTGAAAGGTTTGCGCGAATATTGATCCCGTATCTCGCGGACCCGGATTTCGAATTCGCGATGAGCTTCCTTGTTTTTCAGGGCATTCGGACAGTGATACCGCTCCGCGCAGTTTTCTTCGAAATGGAAATGCTTGTGGACGTAGTTATCGAGGAATTCGAGTATGGCCGGCATTTCCTCGATGATTTTCCCTGCTTCGACCGCGGCATGAATTTGGTTCATTGCATTGATGATGCTGCGATGCTGGTTGTCGATGGCATCGTGTCCGGTTTGGTATGAATCGTTCCAGTGGAGTAGCATAAGGGAAAAATTGAGCAGGAAAACTCAGGCGCGCAATGTATATTATGAAGCAGATTTTGAATACGATCGCCTGAGTAAATTTATGTGCTGTGTTCTTTGTTGAACGTCCGCAGTCTTGCGTGATTGAAAGGCACTTGCGTGCTCCTTTGTGTGTATTCCCTTAGTCGCCCTGAGCCAGGGGGTTGTCAATATGTGGCCCAAACAATCCTCAGAGCATGAAAGAGGGGTCGGAGTCGTAGTCGGCGGGCTTGGGGGTGCGTTGGGTGAGTAATTTCAGGCTGGTGCGGACAATTGCCCCCATACGGTCACATTTGAGAAATTCGGATGCCTCGTGGTGTTCGGCGAGGGCCTCGCGCAGTTCGACCACTTTGCGGTGTTCGGAGATGGTGTCGCTCTCCATGGTGTCGAGCAGGGTGTCGAGGCGATCCTGAATGGCCTGAATCCTCCGGACCATGAGTGCATGCTCTTCCCTTTGATACTGCACGATGGAGTCCGGATCGAGGTTCTCGAGACAATACATTGCCAGATTCCGGTTCTCCTTGAAGAATTGGGGAAGATAGAAGTTTTTGCGGCCGCTATAGGATTGTTGATCGAAATCCATGCTGCGGATGCGGATTTGGAAGTCCTCGATGTCCGGGGTGATGTCCACCACGAAGTTGTAGGATCGCATGTCTCCAAGCAGCCGGATGAAACAGCGCTCGTTGAATTTGATGAGCTCTTTACCCATGCGGACAGGATTGATTTCGCGGCGGGTCAGCCATTCGGCGATGAACACATCGCCCGGAATACCCACCACGTGTTCCTCAATGAGAGTGTTCTCATGAGTCAGATAGTGCATGCGGTTGGGCGACAGCAGGTGCTCCAGCTCCAATCCGTATAGGCGTGAGGCATCGGCGCTTTTGACGTAATAGTAGTCGTAGTTATCGTTTTGTGCGTTTACGATCCGGATGCGGAAAGGATTGGAATTCCCGAAGGTGCAGTAGTCGATGCGGTCGACGTATAGGTGATGGATGAGATCCATGTTTCCATCGGCCCTCAATATCGCATAGATCTCACGAAGCCCGTTGTTGATATCCGCGACTTCGTGCGCATCGTAGCCGACTGTTTCCCATAAGGTATCCTGTCCCTCTTTGTTATAGAGCGGAACCGAATTTTTGAAGCGCATGAGTTGCCGGTATGAGATCGGCAGTTTGCGTTCGCGGTTGAATTCCACCAGATAGTCCCGCAGAACCGGACTCACCGGAAAGCTCGGCTTTTTCTTGGTGACGAGGATGTTCTGGGACTTGCTGGCGGGCTGCATGGTCGGGCTACTTTCTGGCAGAGTTTCCGCCTGGATGCGTCTTGATCACAGGAGTCGGACTCTTCTTGCTTTCGTTTAGCTTGCGCCGCTCCGTAGCCTCCTGCATGAAAAACTCCTGAGCACTGAGATCAGGTGCTTTGTCTTTTCCGGTGACGGGTGCATAGGCTCCATTGGAACGGAGAAGCCGTGCGTTCACGTTGTCCCCGAGGTAAGTGTTGAGGATGTCCATGATGCGCTGGCGGATGGGCTCATGATAGATTGGCACCACGGCCTCTATGCGGCGGTAGAAATTCCGGGGCATCCAGTCCGAACTTCCTACTAGTATCCTCGGTTGATCCCCTGCGTTTTCGAAGTAGAAGATCCGGTGATGCTCAAGAAACCGCCCGAGGATGCTGCGCACCCGGATGTTCTGGCTGAGTGTCTTGAGGCCGGGGACGATTCCGCAGATTCCACGTATGATGAGGTCGATTTGGACGCCGGCGTGAGATGCTGCATAGAGCAGGTCAATGGTCTCACGGTCGATGAGGCTATTCGCCTTGACGATGATGCGGGCGGGGCGACCGGCCAAGGCGTTCTCGGTCTCCTTCCGGATGTAGGAGCAGAGGGTTGAGTGGAGGTTGAATGGTGCAACGAGAAGGTGTTCGAACTTGGGTGCGCGCGAGAATCCCGTGAGGGTGTTGAAGAGCAAGGCCACATCCGCCGTGATCGCGTCATTTGCAGTGAAATAACTCAGGTCGGTGTAGAGGCGGGCGGTTTTCGGATTGTAGTTTCCAGTGCCGATGTGGGCATAACGCTTCATGCCGTCGTCCTCCCTTCGGACCACCAGGCAGCATTTACAGTGGGTTTTAAGTCCTACCAGTCCGTAGACCACGTGAACACCGGCTTCTTCAAGGCGCTTGGCCCACTGGATGTTGTTTTCCTCATCGAAACGGGCCATGATCTCGATGAGTGCGGCGACCTGCTTGCCGTTCATGGAAGCCTTGATCAATGCATCGACAATCGGGGAGTCGCCGCTGGTGCGGTAGAGGGTTTGCTTGATGGCAAAGACCTTGGGATCGACTGATGCCCGATTGAGGAAGTCGACGAACGGCTCAAAGCTTTCGAATGGATGGTGCAGCAGTTTATCTTCTTTGCGGATCGCTGCAAAAAAATCGTTGGGCGGAGTGAGCGCCGGGGGAGTGTATGGGACGAATGGAGCGAATTTCAGGTCGGGTCGCTGGATGATGTCACAGATCGAGGTGATCCTCATCATGTTGATCGGCCCGTCGATGAGGTAAAGGTTCTCGCTGTCTAGATGGTTGGCGTCCATCAGCTTGCGCAGATTGTCCTCGCTGACGCTTTTCTCGATCTCCAGGCGCACGGCGTCTCCCCGCTTGATTTTATGGAGCTCCTTTTCGATGGTTTTGAGAAGATTCTGGGATTCTTCCTCATCCACGTATAGGTCGGAATTGCGGGTGATGCGAAATGCGTGGGCTGCCGCCACTTTGAGTCCGGGGAAGAGTCGACCGGCGTAGCGTTTGACCAATGAACTGATGAGGACAAGGGTGGTGCCATCGCCATCCGTCTCGGGGATCCGGAGCACACGAGGTAGAATCCTTGGAACCGGGATAATTGCGTTGAGGGGATGCGCCGGGTCATCCGGGTTCTCCAATTCGACAAAAATATTAAGCGATTTGTTGAGAAGTGAAGGGAAGGGGTGGCAAGGATCGATCGCCAAAGGGGTGATTACGGGATAGATCTCAGACTCAAAATAGGACTCTGCCCAATGGGATTCGCGTTCCCCGAGTTCATTGAAAAGCTTGAGAAAGATTCTTTCCTTGGCGAGGTCGGGAATGAGGTTTTTGTGCCAACAGAGGTATTGGTCTGCCACCAGTTGCGAGGTCACCTCGCGAATGCGTTTGAGCTGTTCCTTGGGTTCCAGCCCATCCGGACTTGGGTCCGTTATGCCCGATGCATCCTGCTGGATGAGTCCGGCCACGCGAATTTCGAAAAACTCATCGAGATTCGATGCGACGAAGCCGAGGTAACGCACCCTTTCGAGGAGTGGAACTGCGGGATTCATGGATTGTTCGAGTACCCTTCGGTTGAAGGATAACCAGCTCAGCTCCCGATTGAAAAACGGAATCTTTCGTGTCGGCTTGCGGATCTCCGCACGCGTCACCGACCGGATCCCACTCCCAAAATCCACTCTTTGCTCCGCTTTTGGCTGCATAGTTGAAGTGAAAAGAAGAGCAGTGGCGAAATCGAGAATATTCGCGAAATCGGAGCCGTGGGCGCGCGCTATCCCGGAATCACCTTAATGGGCGGTATCTGGAGCGCGGTGCCGTTCACCGGACCACACGATATACTGCTTCTCTTCGGGAGAATAGATGGGCCAGGATGTTGCTGGAGAAAGGAGTCGGGCCCGCTGGACTGGATTGGTGAGGCAATCCGGATCCGGTGTGATACGTGCAACGTCCGGGGGAAGGGGCGTCCACTGTTTGCGCTGCTCGATCACGTGAAGGCGGTGTGGCCAGGATGCCATTTTGTCGGGATCCCAGATTTCAATAGGAGTCCGGCCGTGTCCGGAATCCGGGAATACCGTGAGGGCGTTCCACGCATTCTTCTTCCATTCAGCCACGATCGCGAAAGGCTCGGTTGGGTTGTCGGAATTGTTTGCGATGGTTTCCGCTGCGATTTCGAGTGAGGTGAATGCATAGACGGGCACCGCATCCCGCCCCGCAGGGCGGAGTGCTCGCCACGCCTTGATCGAGATGATGGCAAGCCTGATCCCGAGAATGCTTCCCGGGCCTTGGCAGTAGACAAATCCAGCCATGTGATGTGGAGGGCGCGAACAGGTGGCGCACACCTCGCGGACGGCCCAGTCCAATGCTTCGTGTGTCGGGCGGTCGGATGATACATAAGCGACCCAGCGGTTGTCATGCAGGATTCCTGCCCTGACGATTGGGGTGCTGGTGTCAAGGATCAGCCAATGGCCGTGTTTTTCGCCGGTTTCGAGCGGATCGCTTGCGGCGGTAGACATGGATGCAGATGTCATGGAAAAGAGACGCTGAAGTCGATTCAGTTACGGTAGCGTCGACGCAGATTTGTCGGAAGGATGCCCATTTCCTCGCGGTATTTGGCGACTGTTCTACGGGCAATCCGGACCCCTTTTTCGCCAAGAATTCCTACAATCTCCTGATCGCTGAGCGGTTTTGCAGGGTCTTCCGCTTCGATGATGAGCGCGATGGACTCCTTAACGCTCTTGTTTGAGACGCTTTCTCCGTCGTTGGAATGAAGACCTGGAGTGAAGAAATATTTGTACTCAAATATTCCGTGAGGTGTTTCCAGATACTTGTTCGCGATCGCCCGACTCACAGTCGTCTCATGCACCCCGACTTTGTCGGCCACCTGACTCATGGTCAGTGGCTTCAGAGAAGCTATTCCGTTTTCGAAGAATTCCATCTGAAACTCGAGTAACTGCCTGGTGATCCGCTCAATGGTCTGCTGGCGTTGCTCGATGGAGCTCATAAGAAAGCGTCCAGAGCGCATTTTGTCCTGAATGTAAGCCTTCTCCTTCGCTGGTATTTGCCCTTTGGCGAGCATTTCCTTGTAGGCGCTGCTGATCCGGAGTCGCGGAATGAGTTCGCTGTTGAGGGATACTTCCCATCCGTTTTCTCCTTTGAAAACACGGGCATCGGGGATCACGACCCGGTTGGTGTCCTCTGAAAACTCGCTGGCTGGTGCCGGATCGAGAGTGGCGATTTCCTCAAAAGCGGTTTGGGTTTCATAAAGGGTCGAAGATGTTTTGCGTGCGATTTCGGGAATCCGACGCCTCAGGAGCAGCTTGAAATGGTCTCGGATGACCTCGTAGGCAAGCGACTTCTCGCGTCCCTTGAGTCTTAGCTGGTGCAGGAGGCTTTCCTTGAGGTCTGAGCACCCGATTCCGTGTGGCTCGAAGGTGAGCAGGATGCGGTGGGCGCCCTGAATAATGTGGAGAGGAATCTTGGAAAGCAGCGCGATGTCGGAAAGACTGTTGGTGAGAAACCCGCGGCGATCCAGGCTGCCTATCAGGAAAGGCATGGCTTCCATCTCCTCCGGGCTTGCCTCCGATAGTTCGGCCTGCCGCATGAGGTGTTCCTGGAGAGAGGTTTCGCTCACGAGTGAGTCAAAGAAATGCTGACGCCTTTCAGCGTCCTCGGAAGTGTAAACCTGCTGCCCGCTCGCTTGGGAGAAGTAATCCCTCCAATCCTCATCCAGTTTGGCGAAAACCTCGAAATCGTCCTTGAATCGCAGTTCTTCGGAACCGTTTTCCGAGCCGTCGGAGGAGACGGTTTCTCCGTTGCTGTCCGGGGACTGTGGTGAGGTTGTCTCGATGGATATACCTTCTATCGGGAGCTCCTCCAGCAGAGGATTGGTTTGCAGCTCTTCGAGAATGGTTGAGCGAAGTTCCTGTGCGGGTACCTGAAGGATTTTCAGAGACTGGCGCAACTGTGGTGCAAGCACCATTGTTTGCGCTTGTTTCTGAACCTGATGAAATCCTTGGGCCGACATGAAAATGCAGTTGAGCTGGGTATAGTCTCGGTATTCGGGTTCAGATCATAGAAAGGATAAGAGTGGATTCAAGCCGCATTGACGGATGAGCATGAAAAATGCTCCACAATGACGGTTGTCTGAAGGAGGTATCGGGAAAACCCGATCATGAAAACACAAGCGAAGGAGTCCTTGCGAGAGAAGGGAGGCGAAGCAGCCGGTATAGCATAGCCGAGGTCTCTTCCTTGTTAGGAATGCGGATCAACCGTTGGAAGGTGGATGCTTCGGATCGCAGTTGTCCCATGATATTGTCAACCCCGGTAGCGGTCGAGTAGGGAAGGCCGCCCAGAAAAACCTGCTCGCCATATGCGGAGTCGGATGGATAGGCGACCGGAATGCCCCGGGCAAGCGCATCCCAGACTCTGAGTGAGGCGTTGGTATCACTGGTTTCGATCCGGATGGGATCGGGGTTTTCGACAAAGGCCGGACTGGACTCGACCAGCGGAAGCACAACTGACGGATTGGGTAAACCACGGTTTCTGAGTTCCAGCACATCTTGGACCGAAGGAGCAACGATGAGGGCCCCGGGCAGAATCCTGGATGCGGGAAGCTCAGGCGTGATCCATTGGATGGCAGGTGCCCTGGGGAGAAACGGTTGGCTTGATTCGGGAGGATTCCCGATAAGGATGAGATCCGGATGATCCGAGTCCGGGTTCAATCCCATTTCGAGCAAGAGATCGGAAAGCCGCTTGATGAGTTGATCCATCGAATCGATAACGCCTTTCTGGTGTATGATCCGGACAGATCGTGCGGGGGCAGGCGGATCCCATCGGTTCAGGAGGCGGAAAGCCAGCGATTGCGTCTGGGCTTTGATCGGATGAGACCGTGTGGGTCCAGGGCGGGCTCGCATCTTTTCCGGCAGTTCCTCGTACAAGGCGCGCAACCCATCAGCCATACGGGCGGTGGTGTGGTTGGCCTCCCATCTTGCGAACTGGGGTTCGATCGTATCCCTTAGCGTGCGATCGTGAATATCCGATGCGATGCAGTCGACGGCTTCAGTGGCCGACCGGAACAGGCTTTTGGGTTCAAGAATATCGAGTCCGACTCCAAGTGGTGTACTGAGGACTGGGATTTTGCACGCGGCTGCCTCCATGACCGATTGTGGGCCTCCTTCCCAACGGGATGGGATGAGATACAAGTCGGCCGCATTGGTAAGCTCATTGAGGGTTGGCCGGTCCAGAATGTTGGCCCCGAAGTCGTCGCGTTCACCGGTGTCTTTGCCGATGAATGAGAATGGAATTCCGTTGAGCTTCAACTGATTGCGCATCCAGTGTCGGCGGGGGCCCGCGATCAGCGCATGAACAGGAAGCCCTTTTTCGATTAGAGCCTTGAGGATGATGACAAACAGCTCGGGCGCCTTCTGGAATTTGGGGGTGTGGAGGTCGGACCCTTCCGCATCGCGATGGAAGTTGGCGATGATGTAGGCATCGGCCGGGAGTCCATATTTTTGGCGCAGCTCCGCTTTGTTGGGAATCGGAAAAAACAGTTCCGGATCGATGGAATACGGAATATGCACTACCGGTAGGCCCAGTTTGGAAAACTGGGAGTGGGCTTCTCGTGATCGGGCCACCCAAAGGTCGACCCATTGGCATCCGAGGCCGAACTCAACCTGCTTGAGTGAATAGAACGGAGGATTATCCGCATGAGCAATGACGTAGCGTTCGCGCAGGATAGATGGAGCGACTTGAAGCAGATTTCCCCAATATGCGGCGTGAATGATATCTGCCTTGGCAGGTCCAGAGATCTGAACCGCGGATCCAAGCGATGCTTTTATCTGGCGCAAGTCTTCGTCAAGCGCCCATCCTTTTCCATCTCCGGCTGTGAAGTGAACCTTAAGCATGAGCGAGCAATCGGTGAAGGATGGATTCGTAGGATGCGGACATGCGTGCTCCGGAAGGCGGGTTATTCAGAAGGGCGGTCCTGAGTTTTGAAATGGATTTCCTGAACTCCAACAGGCTTTCGGATAGGTTATCGCCGATGGGAAGCCCGGCGTCGTTTGCCATTTCGGGGGTTCCGCCTGTGTCCCGGTGATAGAGGATCGGGAGCCCGCATTGAAGTCCTTCGGCGACGTGCATGGCGCCGGGTTCATATCTCGATGCGCTGACATACCCGTGGCATTGACGGAGAATGGACGCCAGCTTATGTCCGGATGCAGGAGCGAAAGTCCGGGCTGATTTCCATTTAAGGTCCTTTGGCCATCGTCCGATCACCCAGAGTTCGAAACCTTTGTCCGGGTTATCGTGGATCCATTCATCGATTTCCGCATAGACATCGAAGCCCTTGTTCCAATTGTCCGACCAGTGGTGCGTGACGATCCGGAAGGGCTGGTCCGGTAACCATGGAAGGTTTCCCAAGGGGTGGAAGACCCGGGTGTCCGCACCCGGCAAAATCACGGAGTGGGGGCGGTTGCCGTCGAACCAGCGTCCGGCGTGATAGGCTTGTAACCAGGACGAAACAAATACCGTGTGATCGGCCACGGAGCTGCTTTTCGCAAGGAAATCATCCATTTCGGAAGTCTCCTTGCGAATGTCATTGTCGTTGATGCGATGGATACATGGAATCCCGGGATGTTTGTCTTTCAGTTTCCGGACATGCTCGAATCCGAATGAAGTCATCGGTGCCAAGCCGGTGTGTGTCATGATCACCGCATCCGGAACCTGCTTCAGGTCATGCACGACCCTCCAGCCTTGATGCCGGAGCCAACGGGTAAGCTGGGTAGTCCACTGGTTGGCGCCTCCCCAGGACCCCTTGATGGGTTTGAGGTTGATGGCGACCGTGCCGGTCTTGGTTCTGAGTATGGAAAGCATGGGCGAATTCTTGAGCAATGTCCCCGTGAGGCTGGAACAATGCCCACTCCCATGATTGCCTGATTCGGTCTGCGGCGTCAAGGAAAGGCCCACCAGGCAATGCCTTCGTAGCGAAGAACGGACTCCGGCACGTTGTTCTGAACATACTGCTTCTCAGCCTCGCTGATCGTGAAGAAGTGCGAGGCTGTGCGGCTCGCGTAGAAACGGTAGACAGGGAGTGCTCCTGACACAGGTCCCGCAAGCGCATGGAAGGCGATTCCTTCGAGCGAGAACACATCCGGCATGTCGCTGAGCACAGAGTCGCGCTCCGAAACGGTCATTGTGTAGAAGTGGCTTCCGGAAATCCGGTTGTAAAGGCGGTAGACTGGCATCGCATGAGGGGTTGCGCCAGCGAGCACATGGTGGGATATCCCTTCGAGTGCGTAGGTTGCGGACATGGTTGCGATAACATTGGATTTCTCCGCTTCAGATGCCGTGAAAAAGTGGCTGTTGTTGTCCGCCCGATGGAATCGGTAGAGTGGAACCCGGGAAGGATCTCCGGAGGGCTGAGGTGGCGTGGTCGGGCCTGATGCAAAGGCCGCGAGCACGAAGGTGTAGCGCGACTGGTAGCCAGTTGAGTTTTCGGTGACCGACCATGAGTTCTCGGGCCATGAAGCATTCCAATCCTTGTAGGACTTCATCGGAGGCTGGTTTTGGGGCGGGGAGATGATCCCACGGTAGGAACTGTCGGGGGAGAAATACTGGTTGGGTCCCCCGGCGAGTATGCCCGGTGCCGGGTTGGTATCCCATTTTGTGCCATCATGGAACCATCCGTGGTAGATCTGGGTGATCGGTTTGTCTGCGCCGAACCGTTGGGCTTGAGTAATAAAGGTCCATCCCAAAGGGTTTCGCCCGTGGTAGTAGTGCAGGTATTCTTCAGCCAGCGCAAGGTAGGTGCCGGTCATGCCCGGGTTTGTCTGGAGTTTTGCCGCCCACAAAGCGATCATGGCCCATTGGGCTTTGAGTCCATTCGAGCTCCAAGTGTAGTGCCCATCCCACATAAAGCACTTGTATGGATCATTGTGGCGCTGCCCGTAGGTTTGGCGGCGAACCCCCTCGTCGAGTGACTGCCGGATGGCGGCGGTGATCGACGGGGTGGCGCCTGCGGACTGACAATACGTGATCATGGCCCGCTGTAAGTCAAAGGATCCGCCAGATTCGAAATAGGCGTTGATTATGGGATTATGGGAGCTGTCAGAGGTGGAAGGGTGCGCGTGGTATTGGTCAAACCAATCCCGGTACGCCGCATCGCCGGTCAGCCGGAAGAGCTCAGCCGCGGCGAGTACCCGGAGCCGCAACTCTGCGCCGGCGTTTTTGTTCGCATCGGCGTTGTCGAATCCGCTGTGGTCGTAGTGGATGGGTGATGGATGGTTTGCGAGAAATTGCCAGGCACGGATAGCCGCTTCGCGCAACCTTGCGGATGCTCCGGGCGAGGATGATTCAAATGGGGCGAGCAGCCGGGATGCTATGGCGAAGGATGCTGCGCCGGATGCGGTGGCGGAAGTGGAGATGTTGGCGTAGTAGTAGGGACGATCCTCAGTGGATGGATCCCCGACTCCGTTTCCAAAGCCCTGGTCGCGTCTGATGACGAATACACCGGAGTAGAGCGCCCCGTCGGGACGCTGCATTTTGAGCATCCACTGGATTTCCCACATGATCTCATCGAGAATGTCGGGTGTGCCGTTGCCGCTCTCCGGGATTCCGGATTGATCCCCGAATACGGATGGCCACCATTCGTAGGCGGTGCCCAGATCCCATATGATTTCGGCCATCCAGGATGTGTATTTGCGATAATCGCCGGCATCATACCAGCCTCCGGTGATGTCAAGGGCTGTGGATTCGGGCTGGATCCCGCCGAGGGAGTTGTCAAACATTCTCGATGCCAGCTGGTTCGCGATGTGAGCGGGTCCGTGGGTCCATTGTTCTCCGTATTCGGGAGTTATCGCGGTTCCGCTTCGCTGATAGTAGTAGGATTTGGTGGAAGCCGTGAGGATGGAGTTGTAGGCATCTTCGCGGATGTCGAAATCGAAGGACTGGACATCGTTGGCGGGATCATAGATGTGATAGGTTCCCGGACTCCTGAGGTTGGAGAATTCGCCCTGCCACACCCTGTCCCCTGATGAAGAGTGGACGGCACCATTACTCCATCTCTGGAGCGAAATGGACTGGATAACAGCGAGATCGCTGGTCCTTCGAATCTGCACTTCGCTTGCGGGTGGGCGGCCTTGGCCGGCGTTTTGCCCGGTCACCGGGACTGCGATCATGAACCATTTGTCCGATGCGGGACGGTATCCGAGTTGATCTACGACGATGAGCTCAGAGATCTGAGCTGCGTTCAATGAATAGGCCAATATCAGCACCAGCGCATGAAGGAGAGAAGTTTGGATTCGCATTGTGGAAGAGGGGTTAGGATCTAGTCTATTCCGTAGTGCCAGGGTATCAATGCAAAAGCGGTGCTTGGGTTTGCGTGAACACCGGCTTTGGTATCAGGGATTGCTTCATACTGCCTAAGGTGGCAAGTAAGAACGGCTTATGACTGGATGATTGACAGCAGGGCGCTGGGATTCAGGATAAGGGTGAACGGATAACCGCTGCCCGTGGTCTCATCAACTGGATCATCGCGATTTGGATTGATTCAGATGAGACTCTTTTTCTACCTCTGCTACCGTCATCAATTAGCCCCAATATAACCGTGTCTCTACTCGAAAACCTCCAGAACCAGCTTAGACGCCATCCCAAGCGGATTGTCTTTCCTGAAGGGGCGGACCCCCGGATCATTCAGGCCGCACGTCAGTTTGTAACGCATCAGCTCGGAATTCCTGTTTTGTTGGGCGATCGGAGTGTGATTAAGGAACGGGCGATGCAGTTGAATATCAATCTCGACCACATCCGCCTGATTGAGCCTGAACGGACGGATGAACTTGAGTTGTATGTCGAACGGTTGTCGGCGATTTCGCATTTCTCGGATTTATCGCGGGCCCAGCTTCGGGATATCGCCTTGGACAAGAACGCTTACGCTGCTCTCATGGTCGCCAACGGGCAGGCCGATGGCCTGGTATCGGGTGCGACCACCACGGCTTCGAGCGCTTTGCGGCCGATGCTTCGGATCATACCGCGTCAGGATCATGTGAGCACCGTGTCATCTCTCCTGATATTGGATATTCCAATGGAGGAAAATGAGCGGCGGGTTTTGGCACTTGCCGATTCGGCGGTCATTCCGGATCCGAGTGCCGATCAGCTCAGTGACATTGCGATCACCACAGCGTTGCTGCGCTACCACCTGACCAATGAAGTGTCCAAGGTGGCGATGTTGAGCTACACCACACATTCGGAGCATGTGCATCACCCGGCTGTAAGGAAAATGCGGGAAGCAACTGCGAAGGTTAAAAACAGGATCCGCGAGCTGGATTTGCCGATTCTGGTGGAAGGTGAAATTCAGGCTGATGCGGCTCTCGATCCCTTCTCTGCCCGGATTAAACAATTGAGTGGAGATGTGGCTGGGGACGCGAATGTGTTGATCTTTCCCGATCTCGTGTCCAGCAACATCGCCTCCAAGATGGTGCAGTTTTTGTCGACCTGCAGGTCATACGGTCAGATCCTGACCGGATTCAATCGGCCGGCGGCAGAAATCAGCCGCAGTGCAAGTGCCCATGATATTCTCGGCACAGCGGTTATCGTCGCGGCGCAGGCAGTGGACCGCCGGCTCCTTTTTGGATTGAGCGGGCAGGGATAATCGGACATTTCCGGTTTTCATGGCAAACGCAGCTTCTTCCAATGCTCCATCGGGCGAATTGCTCAAGGGACCGCTCAATAGCACAACGAAACGCATTTTTGTTGCCGGAACCCGTATGAATGAAGGCAAGACAACGACTTGCCTCGGGCTGTTTTCCGCTCTTCAGTCGGTTCATCCAAAGGTGGGTTACATCAAGCCTGTCGGGCAGCGTTTTGTGGAAATCGGGGGCTCAATGATTGATGAGGACTCGGTATTGTTTGACCGGACCTATGAGATCTCGACGCCGATTGAAGCGATGAGTCCGGTCGCGATTGATCCGACTTTGACCCGGCGGTACCTGGATGACCCCGACTCGTATTCGCCTGCTTTGGTGGATCGGATCAGTCGGGGTTTTGACCGGGCCGCCTATGAGAAAGACTACATCATCATCGAAGGGAGCGGGCATGCCGGCGTGGGTTCGGTGATTGATATGTCCAACGCCTCGGTTGCCAAACTACTCGGGGCCAAGGTGATTATCGTGTCCTCAGGCGGGATCGGCCGGCCCGTGGACGAGATTGCGACCAACCGTGCCTTATTCCGGGAGCATGGCGTCGAGGTGATCGGAGCGATCCTCAACAAGGTGTTTCCGGAGAAGCTCGAGTTCATCCGGGAGTATGGGCGTAAGGGATTGGCGCGCCTGGGTATCGATCTCTTGGGGGTGATTCCAGTGGTGAAGGAGCTTACCGCCCCGAATCTTACTCAGATTGTCGATGAGATCGGAGGGCGTTGGCTGAACGGAGAGGCGACTGGGCGGAATACCCGTGTGCTTCGGGTCGTTATCGGCGCAATGACGGCAAGGGTGGCTTTGGAGTATTTCAAGCCAGGGGTTCTGGTGATTGTTCCGGGCGACCGCGAGGACATATTGTTCGCGGCTATGGCGTCGGAGCGGATGCTCGAGAACGCGGGCAGCGTGGCTGGTATTATTCTGACAAGGAATGTGCTTCCAAGTCCCCGTATGATGGACTTGATCCGGCAGACTTCTTTGCCGGTGGTGATTTCGGAGGATGAGAGTTATGGAGTGGCTTCGAAGATCAATGGAATGACCATCAAGACTCAGCCGGAAGATTGTGACAAGATCCCGCTGATTCAGAAGACCATCATGGAGAATATTGACCTGGAGCGCATCCTGCAGGCTTTTGATGCTGAGTGAGTGTGGCTGGCGGAGGGCCTCGGGTGTTTGGTTTTGTGGGGATACCTGCTGAACTGAACCAGCTTTCGTTGATCCCGGGAATCCATGGGAGTTCTGTCATTACGCGTTCCTGCTGTCACTTCCGCATTAACGTCTGGATTCGGGCGATTTGGCAGCTTCTCGCTAGTCGAAGCAGTAGGTTGAGTCCGGAATCATTTGGGTATCCGGATGCAACGCTGGACAAGTATTCTGCCAGTGTGGCGACGTCTCCCTCTTCGGCGTAAGCGCGGATATTGGCTTGAATGTGATCCGGCAGCGAGTGGACATTTGTGTGGAGTGTGCTGGAGTTGTCTGTTTCGAACGCATCTGCGGGACTCCGATCCGCCACACAGGGAGTGGCACAGGGCCCCATGTTTGTAAGGATGAAGTCTGTAGGTGGCGCGTGTAGGATTTCGCCACAGGATCCGGAATCTGATGCAGCGCTTTGGCTTATGAGCTTTCCCGATTCGATGCGCGACGTGTCGAGGATGTTGTTGATCAGCTTTAGAAGGTGGTCACCGCACTGGTGGATGACTTCGATCTGTTTGGTCACTTCCGGCTGGATGGTTTGGTTTCGGCGAAGGATCTGGGTGAAACCAAGAATTCCGTTGAGCGGCGTGCGGAGTTCGTGGCTGACTGATGCCAGAAAAATGGATTTTGCGCGGTTGGCCGACTCGGCTTTGTCCTTTTGAATGAGCAGGGCTTCCGATGTGACCCGAAGCGAATGGGTTCGCTCGTCCACCAGTCTTTCAAGCTTATCCCGGTGGGTTTTAAGTTCTTCGGATTGCGCCTCGAGGAGATGGGTTTTTTTGGCGAGGTCACGCCGGTTCTCAACGGATTGAATGGTCTGTTTGTATCCTATCAGCATGAGGAATGACATCATCCCAAGATAGAAGGAGCTGGTTGTGATCCGGGATAGTCCCAATAGAGTCAGGATCACAAAGCTGAGGTCCAGACAGGCAGTAGCTACCAGAATTGAAAACGCCCAGCGGATGTAGGCTTGGTCGGGTCTTTGTCTTTCCCGAAGGAATCTCCAGAGCGAGGGCGAAACCAATCCAAGCGTGACTGGCATCATTCCCCAAAAGATGCAGACCAGTACCGATGATATCAGTTGAGGGCTGGCCAAAAGGACGGCGGCAATCCAGACGTGAAGGATAGCAAGCTTGTGAACCCGGTTGGGTCTCCTCATTCCAAGCAGATTTTCGATGTATAGGAGAAACGCCACAGGAAGCAGAAACATGGAGCCATTGGTGAGATACCAGATGAGCCATGGATTCGGATTCCGGATGCTGAGAACTTCCGAATCGAGCATGTTGAGTCCGGTGAGCAGCGATAGGGTTCCAATGTGGATGAATGTGCGCCGGTTTTCCTCATCATGGACCGCTACCACAATCAGGCAGTATACTCCCGAGAGGATCATGAGCATGCGGATGATTGCGATCGGCAGTTCCTGTTTTAACGCCTGAATGCTCCATTGGTTAACGGATCCGAAATGTGGAAACTCGGTGAAACCGCTTGATTCATACGGCTTGGAGGTGAACTCGATCAGGATCTGTTTGCCGGGTGCCCCATCCGGGAGCGGGATTGAGTGGGAGCTGGAGGATAGATACTGACGTGCAAACCAGGATTTGTCTTCGCCGTAGCTGTAGATGAGACCGTCCTCTACGAAGACACTGAACGGTCCGTGGGCAGAGTTTGTGAGGAGGACAATCCCTGCATCGTGAGGTAGTGTTTCGGGTAAGGTATTGCGGAAACAGAGGCGGCCTTCGTGACTGGAGAATCGAAGTTTGGGTTGCTTGGTTTCGATCCAGATGGACCCGGAATGTTGATCATCCAGTTGGAACGCCCAAGGGGTTCCTAATGGACGCAGGCCATATGGTCCCTCGCCGTTTTTCGCTTCATTCCAGAATCTTCCCCGGACACCTGTCACAACACATAGCAACAGCACAATGCTGATGATGGTCCATATGTGTTTCTTGGGATGCATGAACGGCCCGTTTTTGAATGGGTATGAATCCGTGGTGTGGCATATCCCGTGCCATAGTGGTGGAAAATGTGTCCAATATGAACAAAACGCAGTGTGCATCGGGATTGATGTCTGGACAGACAATCCCGATGCACCACAGGGGCGGCACGAGGGATCGTGGGCAATCGATCCTATATCGCTCCATTGGAACGAGAAGTCGTGGGCGTACGCCCACAAACCAACGGCTTCGTGCGGGCCGTGTGGTTTGCCTTATACCCTATGGGCGATCAACTGTTGGGTGGCGTTTCGACGGATACCTATCGGGCATGTCCTGTATAAAACTGCGCCAATCAGGCGCCCGTGGATTTCCGCGTTTCCAGGAAATGCTCAATGCGGTTGCAGGCTTCGATCAAGGTTTCGTAGGCCGTTGAAAAACTTACCCTTACGAATCCTTCGCCAGCCGGTCCAAAGGCGTTTCCAGGAACGAGCGCCACGTTCTCGCTGTCCAGCAGTGATGTGGCAAATGCTTTTGAATCCAGACCGGTGCTCTTGATGCACGGGAATACGTAGAAACTTCCTCCCGGAGAATGGCACTTGAGCCCCATTCCATTGAAGCGTTCCACCAGAAAATCGCGCCGGCGATGATACTGGGCTTTCATTCTGGCCACGCTGTCATCTCCATTCCGGAGTGCCTCAATGGCGGCTTCCTGGCTCAGGATGGGAGCGCACAGCATGCTGTATTGGTGGACCTTCATCATGGCCTCGATCAGCTCGCGTGGACCGCAGGCATAGCCGATGCGGAATCCGGTCATGGCAAATGCCTTCGAGAATCCGTGCAGGAGCAGGGTGCGATCCCGCATGCCCGGCAGGCTGGCAATGCTCACATGTGGCCGATCGAACGATAGCTCACTGTAAATCTCATCGCTGATGACCAGCAGGTCTTTTTCGATAGCGAAATCGGCGATCTTCTGGAGGGTTTCCATGTCGGCGGTGCCACCGGTCGGGTTGGTCGGGAAGTTCAGCACCAGAACCTTGCAACCCGGAGTCCATGCCTGCCTGAGTTTCTCAGGATTGAGCATGAACGCATCGTCGGGAGATGTCGATACTCCGACCCCTTCCCCGTGCACCAGACTGATGCTCGGATGGTAGGAGACGTAGCAGGGTTCATGATAGATGACTTTCTCGCCGGGGTTGACCACTGACCTCAGCGCGAGATCCAGCGCCTCCGATACTCCAACCGTTACCAATACCTCGTTTTGCGGGGCGTAGGATACGTGGAAGAAGCGCTCAACATAGGCGCATATCTCCCGGCGCAGCCGGATGAGGCCGAGGTTGTCGGTGTAACTCGTGCGCCCGCGTTCAAGGGCGAACCAGGCGGCCTCGCGGATATGCCATGGGGTGACGAAATCGGGTTCCCCTATGGCCAGCGATATGGCGTCCGGACGCTGGGCGACCAGCCCGAAGAAATCGCGGATTCCGGAACGCGGAAGAACTTTGACGTGATGAGCAACAAACTCAGATGGGTTGCGTGGCATGGATCTGAAAAAGGTGAGAAGAATGGTTTGGGTAGAACCCACGGTCTGCCAACTCCTGCGTTGTCCTCATCGGACAGACAATGCATTTGAAGGATGCCGTGAGGACCGCTTGCTTTTAAGCGCTGACGGTCGGCTTGTCCGGATCGTGACTGGTTTTGACCAGTTCAAATCCTTGTTCCTTGTAGGCCCTCAGGAGGAAGTGGGTGGCAGTGGAAAGGACGCCATCCATGGTTGAGAGGCGCTCCGATATAAAGCGTGCGACCTGATGGAGCGAGTGTCCCGACACGATCGCCATGAGATCGTATCCACCCGACATGAGGTAGCAGCTCTCCACTTCCTGAAAACGGGCAATCCGCAGTGCCAGACGGTCAAACCCCCCGTCTCTTTCGGGGCGGATGCGGATTTCGATCACAGCCCGCACCACTTCTGAATCGATCTTGGTCGGATCGATCACCGGCCTCCAACCAAGGAAGATACCCTTTTCCTTCAACGCCGCCAGACCCGCTTCAATTTCCGCTTCGGTGCGATGCAGAATTTCCGCGATTTGGCCAATGGAGAGAGGCTCTCCATCCAGGATCAGTTTGAGTATCTCGTTCATTGAAAAACAAAGCATGCGAGGGTGTTTTGACCGTGTCAAGGGGACAGTTGACGCCATCGGAGTCCGTCGAATGTCGTCGAATACTGTCGGAGTCCATCGGGTGCTATCGGGCGATGATTTGTGCTCGCATTCTTGAGACGTCTATCTAGATTAGGCTAAGTTTAACCTACCGAACGGGCATCTGGGAAACGGGATGGATGCATTCCTCTTTCCATCAGATGGCGACCAATCAAAGTGTTGAGATCAGAAGAGTAGTTGTTCGCAAAATGACTGGATGATTCAAGATGACAGAGACAACGGGAGCAAATCTGGGTTTTGAGGACAAGCTGTGGAACGCGGCGGACAAGATGCGGGGCACGATGGATGCGGCCGAGTATAAACATGTCGTCCTTGGACTGATCTTCCTAAAATACATCTCGGATGCTTTTCAGGAGCGCTACGACCAGTTGAAGGCAGAGGCTTTTGCCGACCCCGAAGATCGCGACGAATACATGGCCCTCAATGTCTTCTGGGTTCCGCCTGAGGCCCGTTGGCTCTATCTCCAGAGCCGCGCTAAAGACCCGAAGATTGGCCAGCTCCTGGACGAGGGAATGACCGCCATCGAGCGTGACAACCCTCCGCTAAAGGGTGTGCTTCCCAAAGACTACGCCCGGCCTTCTCTCGACAAAGCGCGGCTTGGGCAACTCATCGATTTAATCGCTACGATTGGCTTGGGAGACGAGCAGAGCCGTCAGCGTGACGTCCTCGGGCGCGTTTACGAGTACTTTCTTGCCAGGTTTGCCGAAAAGGAAGGCAAACTTGGCGGTGAGTTCTATACTCCGCAGTGCGTGGTCCAGCTGCTCGTGGAGATGCTGGAGCCCTACAAGGGCCGCGTCTTTGACCCCTGCTGTGGCTCGGGTGGCATGTTTGTGCAAGCGGTGCGCTTCGTGAAGGCCCACGCCACCGGCAATGGCAACGGCGCAGCCGCCCTGAGGCAGATTTCCATCTATGGGCAAGAGTCGAACTATACAACTTGGCGGCTGGCCATCATGAATCTGGCCATTCGGGGCATTGATGCTGATATCCGTTGGGGCGACTCTTTCCTTCAGAATAAGCATCCCGACCTTCGGGCCGACTACATCATCGCCAACCCGCCTTTCAATATGGAGGATTGGGGTTTTTCCAAGGTGAAGGATGACGTGCGCTGGGCTTACGGCACTCCTCCCGGAGGCGGGCAACGGAAGCAGAAGGATGGCTCCGTTGTTTCGGTGGACGGCGGCAACGCCAACTACGCCTGGATTCAGCATTTCATTCACCATCTGGCTTCAGACGGCCTTGCGGGCTTTGTTCTTGCCAACGGCTCCATGTCCACCCAGACGGGCGGAGAGGGAGAGATCCGCAAAGCCCTGATCGAAGCTGACATGGTGGACTGCATGATCGCGCTGCCCGGCCAGCTCTTCTACACCACGCAGATTCCCGTCTGCCTGTGGTTCCTCACGCGATCGAAGCGTCCGGACAACAAGCGGGGCTTCCGGGGGCGCGTTGGAGAGACCCTTTTTATCGATGCCCGCAAGCTTGGCACCCTTATAGATCGCACTCACCGTGAGCTGTCTGCTGCTGAAATCGTGGAAGTCGCCCGTACCTACCATGCCTGGCGCGGCGAAGCTAAGGATGGTGCTTACGAGGATAAGCCCGGCTTCTGCCAGTCGGCGACCCTCGAGGATATCCGCAAGCACCATCATGTGCTGACACCTGGCCGGTATGTGGGCTCCGAAGCGATCGAAGACGATGGCATTCCCTTTGAGGAAAAGATGGCCGAACTCGCCGACCGCCTGCAGCAGCAGATGCGGGAATCCATCGAACTCGATGCCACCATCCGCAAGAATCTGGAGGTTTTGGGCTATGGAGAGTGAGTGGACAAAGAGCACTTGGGGTGACGAGGTTTCCTTGGAATACGGCAAGGGCATTCGCGGGTATCAAACTGCCAAGGGTCGGTATCGCGTGTTTGGCGCTAACGGTCCAGTCGGTTGGACAAGCAAACCACTTGTGCAGGGTTCAGGGGTGATTTTAGGTAGGAAGGGAGCATATCGAGGGGTTGAGTATTCGAAGGAACCGTTCTTCGTCATCGATACAGCGTATTACGTGCAGCCCAAGAAGCCTCTCGATATGAGGTGGCTTTATTACGCCATAAAGTACTATAGGCTTGGGGAAATAGACGATGGCTCGCCAATTCCATCTACGACAAGGGCTGCTGTCTATGTTCGCGATTTGAGCGTTCCCCCGCTTCCCGAGCAGAAGGCTATTGCGCACGTGCTCGGGTCGTTGGATGACAAGATAGAAGCGAACCGGCAGATGAACTCCACGCTGGAGGCGATGGCGCAGGCGCTCTTCAAGAGCTGGTTCGTGGACTTCGACCCCGTGATCGACAACGCCCTCGCCGCAGGCAACCCCATTCCCGACGAACTCCAGGCCCGCGCCGCAGCCCGTGAATCCCTCGGCGACGCCCGCAAACCCCTCCCCGAACACCTCCAGAACCTCTTCCCCGCCTCCTTCACCCAAACCGAAGAACTCGGCTGGATTCCGGAGGGGTGGGCGGTAGGCCGCATTCGTGACTGTTGTGAAAAGATTCAGAATGGCGGAACCCCAAAACGAAACATCAAGGATTATTGGCAGCCGCTCCAAGTGCCCTGGTTGACTTCCGGCGAGGTAAGACGCGGTTTCATTACCAGAACTGAAACTTTCATTTCTGAGCTTGGACTGCAAAAAAGTGCGGCAAAATGGGTTCCTGAAGATGCGACCGTAGTCGCCCTTTACGGAGCGACTGCCGGTCAGGTTGCTTTCTGCGCCTCAAGGCTTACTACTAACCAAGCAGTATGTGCCTTGATCAGCAAAGAGAACTATCGCTTCTTTAGTTACATTTTTCTGTCTCGATCTATTGGTTCCTTAGCCAATCAGGCAAGAGGTTCAGCTCAGCAGAACATAAGTAAGGGCATTGTTGAGGAACTCCCAGTGATCCTCCCAAATACATCTGTCGTTCAAACCTTTGACAAACTACTTGAACCAGTCTTCGCCAAGTGGAAGCTGAACGAATCGTATAGCTCCGACCTCGCCAAGACCCGTGACACACTGCTGCCCAAACTCCTCTCCGGCGAACTCCGCCTGCCAATCGAAGAATTGGAGGTGGCGGTATGAGCAGGGAAACGACGCTGTCCAGCTTGGCCATGCTGAAGGTGCGTGTGGACCAAGGGGGCGATTATCTGGAGTATCTCAGGCCTTTCATCCTCCATGTCCTGCCGAAGCTTCAGAATGGCGTCGTCACGGATGAAAGCGTCTCATTGGCCCTGCTCAACGAGTTCGGGCTCTCGATACCTCGCAGAACAACCCAGATCGTTCTCAAGCGGCTAACGAAGAAGGCCGGGCCTCTCCGCAAGGACAACAACACTTACGTCCTGGAAAAAGACATCTCGTCGGGCGATCTTGCCACTCGCCGGGCTGACGCATCCCGGCGCATCTCAGCAGTCGCCCATGCTCTGATTCGATTTGCAAAGGAGTTCCACGACAAAGACCTATCGGAAGACAGCGCTTTTGAGGCCCTGACTCTCTTCCTTTCAAGGTTTTCCGTCAGCTGCATTCGCTCCTACCTTCGCGGAACAGCTCTGCCCAACAATCTCACCGCGAAGGATGGAGATCTTCTGTTGGTCTGCCAATTTGTGAAACAGATCCAGTCGATATGTCCCGAACGTTTCGAGGATTTCATCCTTCTCGTTCAAGGGCACATGCTCGCCAATGCTCTGCTCTGTCCTGACCTCAAGTCTGTTTCCAAGACCTATGCAGGTGTTTCGTTTTTCCTCGATACGCCTCTGCTACTTCAGGTTTTGGGGCTTGAAGGCGAAACGAAGGAACAATCTGTAAAGGAGTTGATTCGATTGCTTCAAAGCCTAAGTGGAACGGTTGGATATTTCATTCACACTTTCGATGAGTTGAGGAGTGTCATCCGGAAAACCTCAGATTACATCGACTCTACAGATGGACGCGGATCAATCGTTTACGAAGCCAGACGTTTAGGCAAATCCAGGTCAGACCTACTACTGGAGGCAGATAATGCCAAGGAAAGTCTGGATAGGCTGAAGCTCGTACCACATAACACCCCGCCTTACATTGCGAAATTCCAAATCGATGAAAGCGCGTTCGGGGATGAATTAGATGATTCAGTTTCGTACAACAATCCGAATGCTCGCCAGAATGATATAAACTCTGTGCGCAGTATCTACGTGCTTAGGCAAGGGACGATTCCACATTCCATCGAGTCTTCGAAGGCCATCTTTGTCACCAGCAACACCGGTTTCGCGAGAGCAGCTTTTGAATACGGAAGAAACTTCGAACAAACGCGGGAGGTCTCCGCTGTAATCTCTGATTTCAGCTTGGCAAATACCGCTTGGCTAAAGGCTCCTCAGGGCGCACCGTCTCTTCCGAGAAAGGAGGTTCTGGCTTATTCATACGCAGCTCTTCGCCCCAGCGAGGAGTTTCTCAGGAAGACGCTTGTCGAAGCCGAAAAGCTCGAAAGGGAAGGCAAGATCTCTGAGCGATCCCACCAGATGCTCCGAAGCAATCACATCATCCAAGAAGATCTGCTGTCTCATACTCTTGGAGAGGAAGATGCGCTCACGGAGCGGTCAATCACTGCAGTTTTAGAAAAAGCTGAGGCGGAGATAAAAAAGGAGGAGTCGGCGAAACTCCGACAAGAGAAGGCGGCTCGCACACGAGCTGAAACAGATCTGCAGGAAGAAAGAACAAAAAGAGAGGAAATATCTCGTCGAATCTATTGGGATTGCGATACGCAAGCAAAGAGGTGGTCAGATATTGGGGCCGGAACATTGGTCTTTTTCGTCTTGGCGGGTGCCGTTTGCGGATTACTCAAGCTTCCTGATAACCTGTTGGCGGGAGTGGTTATTCTTTCTGTCCCTCTGGTCTTTGCTGTTCTGACCGTTTGTAACCTCATCTGGGGAACCACAGTAAAGCAGTTGAGGGACAATGCCCAAGTGAATCTTAGGCAAAGATTTCTTAAGAGGGAGTCGCAGAGGCTGGGAATTGAATTTGAGAATCTTGCAGAATAATGAACCTCTCCTGCACTAAAACTGAGTATGAGGACAACCACGCCTGCGTGTCGTGGCGTGGTCACTCGTTCTCGGTAGGCAGTGAGTTCGACGGATTTCTGAAGGGAAGCGTTCGCTCGCGACTGGACGATGAGGAGGGTTCGGACGATTTCCGCAGCCATGTGAGAGGATTGGAACTGACTGGGATGGGGAAGACCACACTGGAGGCGGTGCTGGCAGCCGAAGCCCCCGAGGAACGGGATTGGGCCGCTGGCGAGGCTTTGGCCGAAGCATTCTTGATGGAGACCCATGGGATCGCCTTCCCCTGGAACATGGAGCGCGATAAGCGCAATCCGTTTGGATCCCTGCCGGGTGCTGATCTAGTAGGCTTCCTCTCCGAAGGCGATGGCTACCGGCTGGCGCTTGGCGAGGTCAAAACATCCTCCGAGGAAGCCTATCCGCCGCAGGTCATGTCGGGCAGGTCGGGACACATGGGTCATCAGATTGACACGCTCGGGAGTGACTTGACGACCCTATGCCAGCTTCTCAAATGGTTGCACCCGCGCACTAAAGGTGGGCAGTTTGAGGATGCGTTTGACAGGTCCTGTGTTGCATACTTCAATTCGGGCCGAAAGGCGATAGCGCTTTTTGGCGTGCTCATCCGTGACACGCAACCGAACGCTCGGGACCTCTCCGCCAGGGGATCAGCCTTGCGGAATCGGCTCGCTGCGCCGACGCAGTGCGACCTCATCGCCCTTTACCTTCCCTGGAAATCGGACCAACTAATCCCCGCGATCCGGCAAGGAGGTGACGCATGAGCCACTGGTTGCTGGATGGAATCGCGGAGCGCCGCCGCGCGGCCTTGAAGGCTGCGGACAAGGCGCAGGTTTACCGTGAGCTGCTGTCTACCGAGGCGGAGACAGACTATGATCTGATCCGGAATGTCGCCGACGCGTTGGAGCTGGCCTCGCTCGACCTCATCTTGGAACGCTTTGAAGAGGACGAGGAGAAAGAGAAGCTTTTCCGCGCCGCTGCGCGTGATGCTTTCCGCCTTTCCAAGAGTCTGCCAGCGGCGGATATCCCCCTCCAAGAAGGCATGGCGCTGCTGCGGGCATCCTGTCTGGCAGTGCTCGGGGATCGGGGCTCTGATGCCGCTCGTTGGCTTCGCGCCTTGGAAGACTCCGGGACCTGGCCAGAACTGCCCTTTGAATCGGAAAACTGGGGCGAGCGAACCTGGGCGACCATCATCGACGTGTGGCTTCGTTTGATTCGGAAACGGGGTTGGACTGACCGTGACCTGGTGCTGCAACGCATCGCGAGTTTGCGCGAAAGCCAGAGTGAATTCGAGAAGACCTACCTGGACGGCATCCCGGCCCAATCCGCAAAAGCGACGGCCCTTGAACTTATCGGGCTCTACCATTTGGCCAAAGCGGCGGATATTCTTGCGCACTTCATCACGGATGGAGTCGTGGAAGGGAACCATCAGGTGCAGCAGCTCCTCGACACCCATTTCGACCGGGCATTGGCGGCTTGCGAACCAGCCCGCTTGATTGAGCTGGAGCCCATGACGCGTCTATTGGCGGCTGCCTCGGCGCAACTGGTCAACAATTCGATCTGGACGGTGACCCGGGCGGTGAACTCACGAGTGACTCAGTTTGTGCGGACGCTCGTATCTCGTGGACGTGGGGACAAAGCGATCTTCGATGTTCTACCGCCGCAACGCCGAACTCTCGCTGAAAAGGGACTCTTGGGCTCAAGCCGCCGTGCAGTGGTGGTCAGTTTGCCAACATCTAGCGGCAAGACGCTGATTGCGCAGTTCCGCATTTTGCAGGCACTGAATCAGTTTGATGACCCGGGCAGTGAAGGCTGGGTCGCTTACCTCGCTCCCACCCGGGCATTGGTCAATCAGGTGACGAGGCAATTGCGCAGGGACTTTAAGCCATTGGGCATCGTGGTCGAGCGGGTGAGCCCCGCACTCGAAGTTGATGGCGTGGAAATGGAATTGCTGACAGAAACAGAAACGGACTCCAAGTTTCGCGTTCTGGTGACCACTCCGGAGAAACTCGATCTCATGCTCCGGCAAGGATGGGAGAGCAAGATTGGCAGGCCGCTGACGCTGGTTATTGTCGACGAAGCCCATAATTTGGCCAGTTCGCGCCGAGGCCTGAAACTCGAACTACTCCTCGCCAACATCAACAAGGAGTGCGAATACGCGCAGTTTCTCCTGCTCACGCCTTTTGTTTCCAATGCGCGTGAAGTAGCCAGATGGCTTGGCGGACAGAATTCTGACGACATTAGCCTCGCCCTCGATTGGCAGCCCAATGACCGTACAATCGGAATCGTGCAAGCAGTTCAGGGTGACCCGCTGAATGGGCGCAGCTATGACTATTCTTTGGAGTTCGAAAGTGTCCACACGACCCGGAAGACCATTGCCCTCGATGATCGGGTTCCTTTCCCGAAGACCGAGGAAATAGCACCGACTTTTTCCAAGGCAAAGAATCAAGGCACAATAGCAGCGGTCGCGGCACAGTATCTGAAACAGCGTGGCCCCGTCATTCTCATGCACGCGAGGCCGGATTGGGTTTGGTCCTTGGCAGACCAGCTCAAGATCGTCTCGAATCGGAAAATTGCTGTTCACGCAGACATTGCTTTTGTGCAGCGATATCTGGCGCTCGAATTGGGAGAAGCATTTCCCCTCATCGAGTTATTGTCGTTTGGCATCGGAATCCATCATTCGGGATTGCCCGAGGAGGTTAGGGTTTTGGTCGAGTGGTTATTCGAGTCCTCGCACCTCGACTTTCTGGTTGCTACGACGACCATCGCTCAAGGTATCAATTTTCCCGTCAGTGGTGTAGTGATGGCATCCCACCAGTATTTCAGCGCGAGGGGCGCAGAAGACATGCCACCGGAAGACTTCTGGAATATCGCGGGTAGAGCAGGGAGAATATCTCAGGGCCAACTCGGAATAGTCGCTTTGGCCGCCGACAGTCACGAAAAGGCCAGTGCTTTGCGGACCTACATCAACATGAACACTGGAGAGCTTAATTCAGCGCTCATCCAAATGGCTATTGATGCCGCTGCCGGGTTGGACGATCTCGGCCGGATCGTTTATAGCAAACCCGAATGGTCCAGCTTCCTTCAGTATTTGGCACACACCTACCGGCAGATGGGAGAGCCTGCCACCTTCCTTCAGCAAATCGAACAGGTTCTCCGAGGCACTTTGGGGTTCGAGAAACTCCGTTTGCGCAATCGTGGCGTCGCTCAGCGACTCCTGCTCGGAATCGAGAATTATGCCCAGTTCCTTCAGGAACCAGGGCGACCGATCAAGTTGGTTGATAGTACAGGGTTTTCGGTAAATAGCATCATCACCATTCTCGCCAATAAGGGTTCCATCGATCAGCACTCCTGGAATTCGGAGACGCTCTTTACAAGTAGGGATCAAAGCCTCCGAGATATGATGGGAGTGCTGCTGAGGGTCCCGGAATTAAGAGAGAACTTAGCCGAAGCTACCGGTGGTTCGGGGCCGGATGGACAGAAGCTCGCCGACATCGTCAAGGATTGGGTCGGGGGGATGACTCTGCCTGAGATTGCGGCGACATACTTTCAACGGCAGGGGGACGACGAGGTCACCGCGATGACCCGGTGTGGTCAGAACCTTTTCGGGAAACTGACTCAGACCGCCTCGTGGGGACTCGGAGCTCTTCTCTCGATCACCGCATCCGAACTTCCCGAAGAGGAGTTCAAGCGGCTGAGCAATCTGCCATCACGAGTGTTTTACGGAGTGAACTCTGATGAAGCCATCGCGATGAGGCTACTTGGCGTGCCCAGAACCGCTGCCGCGCCGCTCGCAGTCCATTGCGAAGATTCCATCGGTGAGCCGCTTCCCAAACTTCGCGAAAGGCTGGTCCGGTTGACCGAAACGGACTGGCAAAACGCAGTCGGACAAGACGGGGCCGTCTACAGAAGAGTTTGGCGAATTTTAGAGGGGGTAGATGGATAATGAGCGTTTTGAATGAAAACGTCCTTGAGCAGGCCTGTCTTGAATGGCTGCAGGAGTTGGGCTGGCAGATTGCGCATGGCCCCGACCTGTCGCCAGGAGGGAGTTTCTGCGAACGGGACGATTACCGACAGGTTGTTCTCTTGGGGAGACTCCGTTCCGCGCTAGAGCGTATAAATCCGGAGATGCCTCCATCTGCTATCGAGGAAGCGGTCAGGAAGATCACCATTCCCAAGTCACCTGACTTGCTGATCAACAATCGGCAGTTTCACCATTACCTCACGGACGGAGTCGATGTCGAAATCGCCGCGGATTCACTTGGTGGGCGACGGCACCGTAAAGTGTGGCTGATCGACATCGAGGATCTTGAGAATAATGATTGGTTGGCGGTTAACCAGTTTACGGTGGTTGAGGAGAAGAAAAACCGGCGGGCCGACATCTTGCTCTTCCTGAATGGGATGCCCCTAGGGATTCTTGAGCTGAAGAATCCGGCGGCTGAATCGGCTGATACCAGAAGCGCTTTCAATCAGATCCAGACCTATAAACGCGATATCCCGAGCCTGTTCGCCACCAACGAAATGATCGGCATCTCCGACGGTTTTCAGGCAAAGGTAGGAATGCTCACCAGTGGCTGGGATCGCTTCATGCCTTGGCGAACGGTGGATGGTTCTGAGGTTATTCCAAAAGGTGCTCCCGAGCTTGAAGTGATGGTTCGCGGCTTGTTTCATAAAAAGCGCTTGGTCGATTTTGTTCTGAACTTCGTCGTATTCGAAGATAACGGGGCGGATATTATCAAAAAAGGGGCTGCTTATCATCAGTATTGGGCCGTGAACCGCGCTCTTGAAGCGACGCTCTCGGCGTGTGGGATTGATGCCGATCCCGGAGTGCTGGTTGGGATCAATCGCGAAGATGACGAGTCTGGCTTGGTGCTCGACGAGTCAAAGGTCGTCTATGGTAAAGGTTCGTCTCACTTTGGGCAAAAGCGTATCGGAGTAATCTGGCACACTCAGGGAAGTGGCAAGAGCCTGTCGATGGCGTTTTTCGCGGGAAAGGTTGTCAGGCATCCTGCGATGGAGAATCCGACATTGGTTGTCATCACCGATCGTAACGACCTCGACGACCAGTTGTTCGGCACCTTTGCCGGTTGTGTTCAACTACTGCGGCAGTCGCCGGTTCAGGCCGAAAGCAGAACCCATATTCGCCAGGTTCTGAAAGTGGCTTCGGGCGGTATTGTGTTCACCACGATCCAGAAGTTCATGCCGGACGAAAAGGGGGACGCCTTCCCTTTGCTTTCGAATCGACGGAACGTTGTTGTCATAGCGGATGAAGCGCATCGCAGCCAATACGATTTCATCGATGGATTTGCCCGGCACCTACACGATGCGTTGCCAAATGCGTCGTTCATCGGTTTTACCGGAACCCCGATTGAGCGGGATGACCGTAGCACGCCAGCTGTCTTTGGTGACTACATCGACAAGTACGACATTCTCCGGGCAGTCGAAGATGGTGCCACCGTTCCGATATACTACGAAAGCCGATTGGCCCGAATCGAACTCTCGGAGGATTCGCGGAACTTTATTGATCCTGAGTTCAATTCTATTACCGAAGGCGAAGAGGAGTCTGGCAAGGAGAGACTAAAAACAAAGTGGGCAGCCCTGGAGGCGATGGTCGGTGCAGACACTCGTCTGGCCCTTATTGCAAATGACTTGGTCGAGCACTTTGGTGCTCGGCTGGAGGTGCTCGCGGGAAAGGCGATGGTCGTCTGCATGAGCCGCCGGATTTGTGTCGATCTTTACGAGGCAATAAAGAAACTCCGGCCCGATTGGCACAACGAAGAAGACGCCTTAGGTGCGATGAAAATCGTGATGTCAGGCTCGGCTTCCGACGAAAGTGTCTGGCAGACGCACATCAGGACAAAGAGTGCCAGGGAGCTTCTGGCAAAGCGGTTTAAGAATCCCGATGATCCTTTGAAGATTGTCATCGTGCGGGATATGTGGCTTACCGGATTCGATTGTCCGAGCATGCACACGATGTATGTGGATAAGCCGATGAGTGGACACAATCTCATGCAGGCCATCGCCCGGGTAAACCGGGTGTTTCGCGACAAACCTGGAGGGCTTGTTGTTGATTATCTGGGCCTTGCCGAGTCGTTGAAAAGGGCGCTGGCAGACTACTCGGAGAGTGGTGGTCGGGGCAGTGCAACCATTGATCAGGAAGAAGCGGTAAACGTCTTTCTGGAGAAGTATGGAATTGTGCGATCAATCCTTCACGGGGTGAATTTGGAGGTGATCATCACCTCGAAGGGAAGCGAGCGGATCAAGCAGATTACCCTTGCATTGGAATATCTGCTCGGGCTTGAGGATGGGAAAGAACGTTACCTGACTGCTGTCAGCTCAATGAGTAAATCGTTCGCGCTAGCAGTGCCGCATCCCAAAGCAATCGTTCTCCGCGATGAGGTCGGGTGTTGCCAGGAAATTCGGGCCGCACTGGTCAAAGCCAGCTCTGAAGGAGGGATGCGGGGTTCGTCGGAGATGGACGCTGCGATAAAACAACTGGTCTCAAAGGCGGTGTCGTCGACGGAAGTGGTGGATATTTTCAAAGCCGCAGGTTTGGACAAGCCGGACATATCAATACTCTCGGATGACTTTTTGGAGGAAGTGCGCCAACTGCCACAAAGGAACCTTGCTTTGGAGTTGCTTAAAAAGCTCATCAATGACGAGATCAAGACTCGGGCAGGAAAGAACATTGTTCAGTCCCGAGCTTTCTCTGAGATGCTTGAGCGGTCGATCCGAAAATACCAAAACAGAGCCATCGCTGCGGTTGAGGTGATTCAAGAACTGATCGAGTTGGCAAAACAAATCCGGGATTCGCAGAGTCGGGGAACAAAACTGAATCTTACGGATGATGAGGTGGCCTTTTATGATGCGCTCGCCGACAACGGCAGCGCAGTGAAGGTTATGGGTGACGACAAACTCAAGTTTCTCGCGCAGGAACTGGTTCTTCGAGTCCGCCAAAGCGTGAGTATTGACTGGACCCTGCGGGAGAACGCCCGAGCCCAGATTCGCGTTTTGGTGAAACGTATATTGCGCCAGTTTGGTTATCCGCCCGATATGGAAAAGAAGGCAACTGAGCTCGTATTGGAGCAGGCCGAGTATCTGTGTTTGGGTTGGTCGGAAGCCTGATTAGGTTTTCGATGAGTTGGGTCGTGCGTAGTGGCTCGTGGGTGCAGTGTGCCAGGCAAGGAGGTGGGCAGGATTTTTGGGGGTTGCCTGATCGGCGCTGAACAGTATTGAGAACAGGTTTTGAAGATGAACGGTAATGATGTGAGGATGAAGTGGTGTCACAAGGGGTTTCCTCGTATGGGGTTGGCTTTGTTGACGATCGGGCTGATTCAGGGTGAGGGGTTATGCGTGCCGGACCCTTATGCCGATGAGTTGGAGCCTTTTGTGATATCCGGGTCGCGCCTGGATGGATTGGCTGCGCAGCAGACCCAGCGGATTTTTGGAGGGATTCAGGATCCGCTTACCTTGATTCGGGGTGAGGACTGGTTGGCTTTCGTTCCCGGTGCCTATGTCGAAGGCTCCCGTTCTTCAGTGGGAAGTGACCGGATCTACTTGAGAGGCGGAGAGCCCAACGCGGCACTTTGCCTGGTCGATGGGATCAAGGTCGACAACCCGACGGATGGGACGGGATCATCGTTCTCGATGTTGTCGATGCCCTCTTTGGGTATGGAGCGGATCGACATCGTCTATGGAGCAGGTTCTTCGGTGCATGGTTCGGGTGCACTCAGCGGCGTGATATCGATTGAGAGTTTTGGCGATCTCGATGATCCGGAATCCTGGATGTCCGGTGGTTTTGGGATGCATGGCGCATGGGAGGCTCAGTTGCGGACCATAGGAACCGGAGTCTGGGGTTCAGGTGGCATACACTATCGACAGATGGATGGTGGACGTTTCTTCGATGAGACCCGGCGCGAGAGCCGGAGGCTTAGCCTTGGCTTCGATCCGGAGGTTCCGGATGGGAATCGTCTCAGCATCCGTGGATTTTGGGCTGACTATGAGAGTCGTGCTTTTCCGGACGACAGTGGCGGGCCTCTTTTCGCTGTTCTTAGGGATGCGGAAGAGCGCAGCGGAGATGAAGGGGGGATGAGTGTGCGTTATGCGTTGGACGTTTCGCAAACCGGTGGAGTGCTGCATTTCCAAAGTTCGCACTATCGGAGGACGGACGAGAGTGTGTCTCCGGGTGTGTTGCCAGGTGTGCGTGACCCGATGGGGTTGCCCAGAAGCAGTACGGACAGTGAATTGACGCGTTGGGTGGCGGGATCATGGTATGAGCAGCCGCTTCAATACGGGCTTCGTGTGCTTGCCGGGGGTGAGTGGGAAAGGGAAGAGGGAATGAGTGACAGTCGGGTGGACTACGGCTTTTTCAATTCCGAAGGGCGTTTCGATCTGCGGCGCGACACAAACAGCATGTTTGCAGAGGCGAATGGAGAGTGGGATCGCTGGGCTGCTCAGTGGGGTGTGCGTTGGAATGAGGCTTCCGGATCGGGAGAGGAATGGTTGCACCGCGTTGGATTGTCCGTGGGTTTGCCGGAGGTTCGGTCCCGGCTGAGGATGCATTTCAGTGAGGGTTTCAAGTTGCCGGGTTTCTTCGCCTTGGGGAATCCACTGGTGGGTAATCCGGATTTGGATCCGGAGCTGAGCGAAAGCTGGCAGGCCAGTTGGGACATCTTTGTTCCTGCTGCCGATATCATCGCCACGTTGGGCGTGTTCCGAAATGACTACTCCGGCATGATTGACTTCGACCCCGGTCCGCCACCTCAGCTGGTGAACCGTGGAAACGTAACCATCGAAGGGGTCGAGCTTAATGCGGACTGGCAGGCGATGGAGGATTTGCGGGTCAGGGTCTTCGGGATTTGGCTTGAGATGGATCCGGGGACTGGAGAACCTCCTTTAAGGGGGCGTCCTGATCGGCGTTTTGGTTTGGATGTGGATGGTTGGATGGGTGAATACTGGAGATGGGGTGTTCGTTTGACCCACACCGGCAGGCGCCACGATTCTTCTATCCCGACAGGGGATGTGGAGCTCGGGGCTTATGAGCGGATCGATCTCCGCCTTTCCTGGGTTCCATCGGATGGAGTGGAGCTGGCGTTGGTTCTTGAAAACGTGGGTGACCGGAAATACGAGGAAATGGTTGGATTCCGGGGGCTCGGGTTTTCCCCTTGGTTTACGACCCGGATCCGGTTTTAGGTTGGTTTGGCGCTGATATTGGTTCGAATGATGCGGGCTTGCATTCAGAATGTGAAATGTGGCAGGCTTAGATAGATCATGATGAAGATGCATATGCAGAAATGGTGGGCCTGCCTGATGATTGCCGTCGGGGTTTGCCTCTCAACGTCCGGTTGTCTGTTTGTGGCGGCCGGCGCTGGTGCGGGAGCCTATGCCTTTGTCCAGGGTGGGCTTGATTCTCATTTGAACGCTCCAATGGTGGATTGCATTGAGGCGGTGAAAGAAACCATGCTCCAAATGGGCTACACAAGAGTCCGCGAATCCAGTGATGCGGTTACCTCCCGATTTGTATACAGGGATGCGTCGGACAAGAAGATCGAGATCAAACTTGACTCCAAGCCGCGGGATTTGATCGCGATTCACATCCGGACCGGACTTATCGGCGATAAAGAACTCGCCCTGATGATCCTCAATACCATTCACAGCAATCTGTAATCCCAGTTTCGCATCATGCGTGAGTCATTGAAGGCCCGTTCGGGCAAATTTTGGATGAATCTGAACCCTTTGGTGGCTTTGGGCAGTATCCACATCAACCGTGGATTGTTGAAGCAGTTTGTCCTGCGGAGTTTTCAGGAACGGCATAAAGGCAGCCTTTTGGGTGTGACATGGTCCATTTTGTTGCCCGTGATGATGATGGGGCTCTACACGTTGGTCTTTGGATTCATTTTTGGCAGCACATACAATGTGATTCCCTCGGAGAACAAGACGGACTTCGGTTTGGGCATTTTCCTGAGTCTCACGTTGTTCGGGCTCATATCTGACTCATTGGCGGTTTCTCCGGGGACCATCCTGAACTATCCGAATTTTGTTCGAAAGGTGGTTTTTCCTTTGGAGATCCTTCCGGTCTCCACCTTTGGAGCGACTCTCATCAATTTTCTGATCAGCATCGGGCTTTTCGTGATTGGCCTCGTGTTCGTTGGCCGCGGGCTGAGCATTACCGCATTGTGGTTTCCCCTGATTGTTTTCCCGATGTTGCTGATGGCTTTGGGTATTCATTGGCTGTTTTCCGCCCTTGGGGTGTTTCTGCGGGATATTTCGCAGTTCATGGTGTTCCTTAATCAGGCGCTTCTCTATGCAAGTGCCATATTTTATTCCACAACCAAGGTCAAAGGCACAAATCTGGAGTTTATGCTGCCGTTTTTGGAGATGAATCCTATTGTTCGGGCCGTTGAGACAAGTCGCAATGTGATGCTTTGGCATATCCCGGCGCAGATAGGGGATCTGCTTTATCTATATGGTATCGGAATTGGCTTTTTCTGCGTGGGTTTTGCGTGCTTCCAGCAGTTGAAGCCAGCCTTCTCCGACGTAATCTGAAGTTGGCTTTTCAGGCGGCTGATCCGGGTGTCTGTCCGGTTTGCTCCAGACTCAGAAGTTGTTCCTTGATTTCTGAACCCCAACGGAACCCTCCGGTTTTTCCGGAGCTTTGGACGATCCGATGGCAAGGGATCAGGATGAAGATTGGATTACACCCAATCGCGTTGCCGACAGCCCGATATGCATGCGGTTGGCCGATCCGTTCAGCGATATCGCGGTACGACGCTGTCGCTCCGAGGGGGACTTTGACCAAGGCGTTCCATACTCTTTGTTGGAAGGCCGTTCCGAAGGGTGAGAGTCTGAATGGAGTTGGCAGGGGATTTCCCCGGAAGTAGGATGATAACCATTCGCACAATTGTTGGATCGCAAGGGGCGTGTTTCCTGTGGATTCTATCCGGATAACGCTGCTGTCACCTGTTGTCGGGGTTAGGCTGGAAATGGAATCAGAAATCAACCCGGCGACAAAAGCGTAGGGGGCTTCGGGAATGCTGAAACGCCAGGTTTGGGATATCTGCGAGGAGTCTGCCGGGGTGATCGAAATCAGATTACTCATAGTCATTTTGTGTTCGACAACGATGGCGAAAAGAGCCAAGCATCTCCTATTTATGGAAGGGGATCCAGAATCTGGCCCATCCCGTATCGTCGACGCAAACCTACATCCAGTCAATCGAATGAACATCAAGATAGCCACGATCTCAACCGCCTTTCTTCTCGCGCTGAGTCCGGTCGTCCACGCACAGGTCGATGAACGACTTTCCGTATCCGCGACCTATGCATTTGAATCCGAGTTCGTCTTCCGGGGCGTGCAGATCTCCGGCGACACCTTTACTCCCTCTGTTGAGGCTCGATACAAAGCGGATGAAAACATGGACCTGTATTTTGGTCTGTGGACTTCTTTGCCGGTTCAGAAGGTCTACAATAACATCAAGGAACATGAATACTACGCAGGGGTGACCTTTCCCGTATTCGATAACCTGAAGGTGGATTTGGGCGGAAGTTACTATCAATACCGCCCCTACACCGACGACTCGACAGTTGAAGGCTATGTTGGATTGACATGGGAAAGCCTGCTTTCGCCCGCCGTCTATTACTATTATGATGCGGACATGGAAGAATCCACGGTCGAGATCTCAGCCGGGTACACGATCCCTATCGATCTCAAGACTGGTTTGATCCTGGGCGGATATGCAGGGTATTCCGAGTTCGCAATGGACTCGAAGTATATCGGTTTGATGGCGGACCTTTCCTACAGCTTTACCCGTTATGCAAGGGCTACCTTCGGGGTCCGGATGGCTCATCTGGATCCGGAAGAGGATCTGTTGGACACCGATACCCGTTTGTGGTGGGGTGCATCGTTCACTGCCGGTTTCTGATTTCTTGAAACCGACACCCGTTTTTACAACCGACACCCCCGCAGCCTGCGGGGGATTTTTTTCCGGTAATTCATTTTCGATGATTGACACGTGTCAGTCGATTCCCTTTCATCCTTTCTTTTTCTGAAATGAAGACAACTCTTGCTAACAAAGAATCCGTTACCCGCGAGTGGTTTGTGGTCGATGCTGCAGATCAGGTGTTGGGCCGCTTGGCAGTCCGGATTGCCAACGTGTTGCGCGGTCGTCACAAGCCCGTCTATACTCCGCATGCGGACAATGGTGATTTTGTGATCGTGATCAATGCGGACAAGATCCGGGTTACCGGCAAGAAGGAAGAAGACAAGCAGTATATGTTCTATTCCGGATGGCAGAGTGGTGTCCGCTATCGCAATGTGGCCGATTTCCGTGCCTCGCGTCCCGAGTTCATCATCCAGCACGCTGTTAAGGGGATGCTCCCCAAGAACAAGTTGACGGCCAAGATGATGAAGCGCCTCAAGGTGTATGCCGGAGCTGAGCATGAACATGCCGCGCAAGAGCCGAAACCCTTTTCGTTCTAATCCATTTTTCTGAATCATGTCGACCCTTACCAAAAAAGAGGAACCAGTATACGTCGCAGTGGGACGTCGCAAGACCGCCAGTGCGCGGGTGCGTCTGACTCGCGGGACCGGAGTCATCACGATCAACGGACGTGAGCTCGCTGACTATTGTTACACGGACGAGTTGGTCGGCGCGGTGAAGGCACCTTTCAAAGTGTTGGATCAGGAAGATGCGTTCGACGTGACCGTGCTTGTGGCAGGTGGCGGACCCAACGGTCAGGCTGCAGCGATTTCTCATGGTATTGCCCGTGCGCTCCAGAAGCTGGACATGGACAATCGGCCGGCTCTGAAAAAGGCCGGTTTGCTGAAACGTGATCCGAGGGAAAGGGAACGCAAGAAGGTGGGTCAACCCGGCGCACGAAAGAGATTCCAGTTCTCGAAGCGCTAATTGGACGCGACATCAGACGACCATTTCAAGACCCTCCTTTGGTATAATGCCAAGAGGGTCTTTGTGTTTTGAAGGTAGTGTCTGATCGGAATACCGGAAACAGAAACAAGCACAGGGAGGAAACAAATATGAAAGTTGGAATAATTGGAGCATCCGGATACTCCGGAGAGGAATTGGTGCGATTGTTGGCCCGTCACCCCGGGGTCGAACTGGCTGTTTTGACTTCGCGCCAGATGGCGGGGCAGCCGGCTTCAAAAGTATTTCCGGTCCTGCGTAACCGTTTTCCCGGATTGCTGATCACGGCATCCGATGCGTCGACTTTGGCTGCGGATGGCCAGATCGGACTGTATTTTCTCGCACTGCCCCACGGTGTGTCGGTGGAGTATGCAAAGCCCTTGCTTAATGCCGGAAAACACATCATTGACCTGAGTGCCGATTTCCGCCTTTCCTCGCTGGTACGCTATCAGGAGTTCTATGGCGAGCATCATGCACCGGAGATGCTCGAAACCGGTCATTACTTATTCCCTGAGTTGGCTACCCCGGATCAGTTGCGCAATCCCTTGATCGCGTCTCCGGGTTGCTATCCGACAAGTATATTGATGCCGCTCATCCCCCTTGCAAAGGCGGGTTTGATCGATCCATCCCGGATCATTGTATCCAGCATGAGCGGGGTGAGTGGTGCAGGTAAGAAAGTGGCCGACACGTATTTGTATTGCGAGCGCAATGAAAGCGTGAAAGCCTATGGAATTCCGAAACACCGGCATTTGTCGGAAGTGGAGGAGCAACTCGAATTGGCTTTCGGCAATGGAACGAGGGTTCAGGTTCAGTTTATTCCCCATC
>JAPXRV010000003.1:0-35899 GCA_033813415.1 Opitutales bacterium
TTTCTTCTCGATCGGAAGCTTTTCACTCACGCTGGACGGTGGCTTGTTGGCAGTCGCGCTTGCGACCGGATTTCTCATGGGCGTGCTTGGCACCTTGCCACCCGCCTACCGGTGCCTCGGCACCCATCTTCCCACGGCTCTCCGCACGTCCTGAATTCAATATATTAATACAAGAAAACGACATATTACCATGAAGACAAAAAAAACATCCAATCCAATCGTCAGTCGGGTCGTAATCGCGCTTGTTTCAGTCTCGGCGCTTGCACTAAGCGCATGCAAACCGCAGTCCGACGAAAACCTGACCGTTCAGGCTTCGCCTGAGATCCTGTCGCTATTTGTGGAAGGCACGCCGGAGGGCGCGGATCCTGTGAAAGCGGTGATCGGAGCGCAGCCCGGGGCCAAGGTAGTGGTCACCGGCGTTATCGGCGGGGTGTTGCATCCTTTCACTGAGGGATATGCCAGCTTTGTGCTGGCAGATGATACGCTTCTTTTCTGTAACGAGATGGAGGATGATCATTGCGAAACTCCCTGGGATGCGTGTTGCGAGGACCCGGACAAGATCCGTCAGATGCGGCTTGTGGTCCAGGCGGTGGATGCCGAAGGGCTCCCTGTTGAGCAGGGACTTAGGGGCGTGGGGGGGCTCAAGGAACTCGACGTGGTGACGGTTTCCGGTGTCGTGGATCCGCAGTCAACGCCCGATAATCTGATCGTCAACCTCACCTCGATCGTCCGCGCCTGAGGGAAACGCGAAAGGGAATGATACAATGATATGACTCGCGAAGACGATGGAGACATGGAAGGAGGAGGCGGCTCACCGGGCCGGTTCGCCCTACCTTGGGTGCGGTGGAAGTTCGTCGGCTCCCTCTACTATTGGGTATGCCCGTTGCGGGTAGGGATGAGCGTCCCCGCTCATCCGCGTGGGCCCAGGGGCTTGCTGGCGTGGTTGGAAAATGGAGGATGGCTGAAGCCACCCCCTCCTGAAGAAGGTTTTGGGAGGTAGGACACGATCGGGCGTGGCTGCAAGAGGCGGCTCACCGGGACGGTTCGCCCTACCTTGGGTACGGTGGAAGTTCGTCGGCTCCCGCTACTATTGGGTATGCCCGTTGCGGGTAGGGATGAGCGTCCCCGCTCATCCGCGTGGGAGCCGGGGCTTGCTCGTGCATGGGACAATAGAGGATGGCTGAAGCCACCCCCTCCTGAAGAGGGTTTGGTGGAGGAAATGATACGCTCGGGTTTTCAGGAAGAGGCGGCTCACCGGGGACGGTTCGCTCTACCTTGGAGAGGATCCGATGCAAGCGTGGGAGCAAAAGCTGAAGAAGCGCGAGCTGGGAAGCTCCCGTTTCTTTGGGAGGATCATGCTCGCGATTTTTCCAGACCGGAGAATCAGATTGTTGGCTGTTTATAATCCTTTGACTTCGATGGTCCATGCGGGGTCTTGGCAGAGCCCGCAATCGCCACCGAGGAACATTTTGGAGGCTTCGGTGTCTCCTTTGAGCTGCCATTCAAGCCATGGGAGCGCGACTTTGGTGAATTCGCCTCCATGGGGTTGATGGTAGGTGCCGCCATGGCCGACGTCGTGATTGGTCATAACGATTGGAACATGGTTCACCCTTTGGAAATCGTCCATCGCATTCCCGTAGGCGATGTCGGAGGGGCCCCCGATGATGTAGAGAACGGGACCATGGAAGGCATTGAGGGCGTCTTTGGTGAGTGAAGGCATCCCTTCCAGGGGAGAAGGCCCGGGGAGCACTCCGCTGTTACAGATAACCGAGGTGCGGATGCGTGGGTCACCCGAGATTTCGATGGCCTGAAGCCCTCCGCAGGACATCCCCATGGCTGCGACCTTGGATGTATCGATGGTTCCCGCATAGGCACTTTCGGGAGAGCCGTTCTGTGATTCGATCCAGTCGAGGGCATCGATCAATTGAATTGCCCTGGTTCTTTCGCGCGAGGATTCATCGCGATGTTCGATCTGGTCCAAGAGTCCGATGGCGAGAACGATGTATCCGTGGGATGCGATTTCGTTGAGGAAGAGCTTGTGTTCCTGTGCGGTATTGGCGCACGCCCCGTTGCCCCACAGAAGGATGGGCAGGTGTATTTTTTCTTTGAACGGTGACAAGTCGGCTGGCCGGAAAATGGTCATGCCGGGCAACGTGTCGTCTTCGGTGACGATTGCGGGATAGGGCCCGGTGCCGCCGTTTTCGAAAACAACCTGAGATTTCGTGAGGTTCGATCCTTCTGCTGTCTTTGGGGAGGCGATGTCGGCCATCTCATAGGCTTTGCTCAGAAACTGCGGGTACAGGGATGGATCTGCCTGATACATGTTGATGTAGAACAGTGCAATGATGTCGTTTTCGGGATCGATGATGTAGTTCGTCCCGAACATCCCGCCCCATGCGAAGGCGGTGTCCGATACCGCCGGCACAGGCTTCTTTTCGCGATAGAGTTCAAAGCCAAGTCCGAATTGGAAGCCTGGACCGAATCCCTTTCCCGGGGGCAATCGGTTGATGGTGGTCATCTGTTCGATGGTTTCGGGCTTGAGTATCCGAACCCCATTGAACGTTCCCTTGTTGAGGAGCATCTGGCAGAATTTGGCGTAGTCATCAATCGGGCCGTTGAGTCCGATGGCACCTTCAGCATAGGTTTGTTGTGTGCTGATTGTCCCCTCGCTGTAGAGGTTGGATCCGGGTTCCAAGGTGCCGTCGACTGAGCGGTATGCCTTTACGAAGCGATCGAGGGCATCGGGTTCATAGTACCAATCGGTTTGGTCCATGCCCAGCGGGTTGAGCACCCGTTCCTTCACGAATTGGCGCAGTGGTTTGCCTGAGATGCGTTCGATCAGGTATGCCAGCATGTTGGTGCTGATATGGTAGTCCCAATCAGAACCCGGATCGAATCCCAGAGGAAGTGTGGCGAGGTTCAGCATTTCCTCTTCAAGGTATTGCGCGTAGGGGTTGCCACCGCCGCTGTGTTGGCCGGATGGAGTGGGTTGGGGGATCTCACCTCCAAATCCGAAGGGAGCACCATCGGGGGCACCTTTGCGCTTGCGGATCTCCTGAACGAGCCCGGAACCCAGTCCTGAGCTGTGGCTCATCAGGTGGACAAAGGTCATCGGTGATGCAACCGGACGTGTTTCGTAGGTCCCGTCTTCGTGGACGACTGTCACGACTTCATCCGGGATTTCCGGGAAGTATTTGGAAACCGGATCATTGATCGATACGAGCCCTTCTTCGACGAGTGTCATGAATGCAACGGTGGTGATTGCCTTGGTTTGGGAAAAGAGAACGTAGTAGTCGTCAATGGTCGCTGGGGTTTTGTTTTCGACGTCCTTCCATCCATGCGCCTTCCGGTAAATTACGTCGTCGCCCTTTGCGACAAATCCCGCCACGCAGTTGACTTTGCCTTGGTCGACAAAGGACTCAAGCAGACGGTCCATTTCCGGAGTCATCCGGGTTATGGTGGAATGGTGTTCCGGGTCTGGATGCTTGTTTAACGGGTCGGGGTTGGCAAGCAGCTGTGTAGCGACCAAGGTTGCAAGGGAAATTGCCGATAGAATGGTGATTGGGTTTTTGTTCATGGAATAAATCTATCTTCTGACGATGTGGAGCTGGGTTCGGTTGTGTGGTTGCGCATCTGGTGCGTGAGTTTCCCAAGGATTCTTTTCAGTTCCAATGACTCCTCCTGCGTGAGCGCCTCGCCGAAAAGTGACATAACGTATCGATGACGTTCGGACAGTTTCTCGCAGAGCTCGAGTCCGCTTGATTTCAGGCGGATGATTCTGGATCGGCCGTCAATGGGGCTGCGCGTCCGGATGATGTGGCCCTTTCGTTCAAGGGAGTCTAGCAGTCCGGTCAAGGTGCCGTTTGGAATATGGGTTCTCTTGGCGAGATCATTTACCGCGCACCCATCTCTCTCTTTGAGTACGTGGAGAACGGAAGCCATTCCCGTAGGCATGGATTCGATCCCGCGTGAGCGGAGGGTCCGATCGTCGAAGCGTCGAAAAACGAGCGAAGCCCTCGCGAGATAAAATGGTAGATCTTCCAGAATGGAATCGGGGTTAATCATTTTTGAATCGGGGTGTTTGTATTTCGGAGTCGAAATACATGCCGGAAAATTGTCAATTGAGAATATGGCCGGGCAGAGTCAGATTAGAGGCTTTTCACCTGATGCAATTGGAGACGATTGAAATGTGAAAAAACATTGGGATTGGGGCGCTTCGGGACCGATTCGAGATGGATGAATCGCTTACGGGGTCGGGATCGCCATCGCAAGGATTGGGGGACGTATACATCTTGTGGCCACATTCGGGCGGTTTCCATGTGGAGCTTGAGTGGTCCCATAAAAAAGGTGACATTTTGTGGAAGAATACCATGTGTTTCGTCTCGATTTGCGGTAGAATTGGCGTTATGGGTTAATGTATTCCTTTTTTAGATCCTCAATTGTTCTCCAATCAATGAACAACAAGAAGCATTTTATTTTGGTCGGTATTTTGGGTTTGGCGGTGTGTTCGGACGCCGCTGAGTCGTCTGATCGCTTGAATGTCATCCTCAGTTCACCGCAGTATCCAAGTGCGGAGGTCTTGAACGCCGGAATCCGGGACATCAACCGGATCAACGCGGTGCATTCGGATGGATATAGGATACGGAGCCTGAATGAGGAGCAAAAGGTCATAACGACTGTGCCTCCAGCCATCTGGAGGGGTGGATGTCTTCCCACAGCATCCAGCATGTTGATGATGTATTGGGAAATCATGGGTTTTCATAATCTGATTCCCTACAACACATCGACCAGCTTTTTGGCAAAGGATCCGGGTGGTCCGGAGAATATCCAGTGGATCGCGAGTGATGCGCACATGGAGGACTATTTCTATCCGGATGACAGCACGACCGTAGATATCATTCCTGATCGGTCCGATTTGCCGTATTATCTGAGGGAGCCGAATTGCATGGCAGATATTCTTCGGGCCTCTTTCAGCAAGGAGGGTTATCGCCAAGGGTATGCGAGTGCAACGTCGTTGTCTGACTTCTTTGTTCCCTGGGTTTTGGAACGGAATCCGGATTATGATGCGGAAGGAGACTATTGGTTCCTGTTGGACGAATATGTTGAGTATAATCCCGATCCGGAGCTCGATCCATGGGAGGTCGTCAGGCAGGAGATTGATGATGGACACCCTGTTTGCGGGTTCGTGAATGCCACCAAAGGAAATGATACGGTGGATCATGCTGTCGTGATTGTGGGGTATTCTATCCGGAATGGGGTTCGTTACTATGCGGCGTTGAACACATGGACTACGGAAGTCGTGTGGTATGAATGGAAACAGCCGGCAGTCGATACAGTGTTTGGGGTTGCGATTTTTGTGACGATCCGCTTGGAGCGCGAAGGTGAGCTCTCGGCCAGTCATTTTGAACCAAATGTGCTTTACAAGTTTTACGATAGGAGCAGTGGGGCGTATTTTTTCACGGCATTTCCAGAGGAGGCCGCCGCAGTTGCGAATCAGCTCCCGAATTGGAAGCTTCAGGGTCCCGCGTTCCGGACTTTGGGTAGCCCTGATGGTGGGAACCAGCCAATTTACCGCTTCCTGAACAAGTATGCCCATACCCACTTTTACACGATAACTCCAGAAGAGCGGGACAATGTGATCGCGAATCTGAGTGAGTGGTATCAATACGAGGGTGTGGCGTTTTTTGGCCGGACGGATTGTCCGGATGGATTCAGTCCGGTGTTCCGGTTTTGGTTAGACCGGACGGGTTCACATTATTTCACCGATGATGTGGATGAGCGTGAATACCTGGTGCGTTATGCTGATCCCGAATACATTCAGTATGAGGGGGTCGCATGGTACGCTTCCCCCTATTTGACTGAATCTCATCCAAATGAATGAGGCGTAGATCGATTTCCTGGATGGGAGCGGACCATTTTTTGGATAAGGCTATCTTCCCAACAGGCTAGGTCCGTGGGTATCCAGGGCAGCGATGCACAAAACGCATGGCCGAACTTAGAAGTGCCGGTTCTATTAGCCCTGAAAACGTGCAAAAAAAACACCGCCCCTTTTTGGGAGCGGTGTTTTCCACAACTTAACAAACTACAAACTAGACTAGAACTGCAAACTTCTGATGTAAGAGACCGATGCATATCGGAAATCGTTCAATATTTTCCGTTGTTTTTTTATATACCCATAGCGTGATGCATCCAAGATGTGGCGCTTTGCGAATCGGGACTGCTCCAGATTTCAATGAAAGGCTCAATTAACCGACCTGATGCGGCAATAGGCCGGACGGTGTGAATGCGCCTAGCGCTTTCGTTTCCCCCGTTTTGCCCCGGGACTCAATTTGCGCCGGTTGGCTTCCTGTGCTTTGAACAAGGGGAGAATGATGGCGTTGAAATAAGCGGATGCAGCCTCGAATCCGCCGTCGCGGTAGGTTATGCCGATATGGGCTTCAACGCCGGTGGGATCGCCGATTGAGCCCAGGAATGAGTTTGAAGTTAGCGCCACAAAAACATCCTTGCGGTCTTCCACTGGGATATCCGGCTGCTTGAGGATCCAGTTTCTGGCCATCAAAGCCAACACCGCATCGCCGATCCATGCTAATTCGCGCCTCCTGGTCTCTTCCATACCGGATTAACTCACCACAAACTCGGATGCGGCTCAAGACGCAACACACGGAATATGGATTGCCGATGCATGTTTTTTGGCTGCGATTTGGCATTTCTTCTCTTGACGCACCCAGTCTCTTCATTTTTAGTCACGGCTTCATGAGTCTTGAACTCATTCACTGCTCGGTAGCTCAGCGGTAGAGCGATCGGCTGTTAACCGATTGGTCGCTGGTTCGATCCCAGCCCGAGCAGCCACTTTCCCCATATTTGGCGAGTGTGTTTGCCATGGTTGTGAAATAATGGTCAGAATTTGACTCCTTGATGGATCGGCATGCACGATGCTGTTAGCCGTTCATGCACGAGCACGTCACCGAAAAGGCTATTGAAGCTTCGATTCCAGCGTCTGGAACTAAACCGTGCAAGCTCGCTCAAGGGCGTTGGATTGTTGAGGTGCGTCGGGCGGTTGAGCAATTGGATTACGGAGAGGTGGTGGTTTCTGTTCACCAAGGTAGGGTTGTCCAAGTTCAGAAGACCACCAAAGTGCGATTTTAGGGCATTCCGATCCGCTCAAGCGGAAGGTTAAACAAAGAATAACTGTTTTTGACGGGTAAGAGCCAATGCCGGCATTCCTTTGTGTAGGGTATCCAATGAAATCATCCGCACACGACCTCCGGCGGGTCCGGATGTTACCGTGAATGCGTATGGAGATGTTATGCATCAGGGGCTTGAAGCGTCAACAGCGGTTACGCTATGCCCGGGCAGTAATGGCGATCCTGCTCTCTTGCGCCTTATGACGACCTTTCATTATGACGACTTTCGCTTTGATCGCGATCAGGATTTCGGAAACAGCCGACTCCCGGCGGTTCCGGTGTTCTTCTTGCAGGCAGAGTTACTGGCCCGTCACCCGAATGGATGGTTTGCCGGGTTGGGAATCGAAACGGCTCCAGGCGGGATGTATGTGGATTATGCGAACACGGTCAAAACGCCGGGCTACACCGTTTGCAACGTTCGGGCAGGTCGGCAAGTGCTCGCAGGTCTGAGCTTCTATTTGTCCTTGAAAAACCTCTTTGACGAGCAATTCGTGAATAGCGTTTCCCCACAGTCCGGACTCAATAGTTCAGTCGATCATCACACGGCGGCTGTGTTCTCTGGTCAGGGCCGGCGATGGAGCATCGGAATGGAATTGACCTTTTGAGTCACTGCGGGTTTGAACTCACCGGTGTTGACAGAATAAAAAAAGGGACGCAGCCTACCCCTAAGCTGCGTCCCACTTATTTTCTACTTTATTCTGTTACCCCAAAACTCTCCTAAGAGAGAAATAAAATATAGTTGATATCAATGCCACGGGTTTTTGGAAATGCAAGCGGAATTTTTCGAAAAATGTGTTTTTTTTTCGCTCGCCTGATCTGAAGCGGCATCAAGGGAGTTTTTCGACGAGTCTGGCGGCCATGATGATCTCGAAAAGCAGCCATATGGTCCCGGACGCAGCTATTCCCGTGAGGGCGATGACAGGCCAGGACAGTTTGGAATCGGCATTCTGACGAAAACGTTTGGCGGCGGATGATTGGGAGCGGGATGCGGAACGTTTCCTGGAGTGCCGGGTGTTGGTCTTTCGGGGCGCACGCGCCTTGAACGGTCGGGGACGGTTCTTGTGCCGGCCCTTCCAGACTTGCCAGCGGTAAAATGCTTTCGGTATTGAAAACCCCATTGTCAGAAGCTACCTTTCGGGTTCAGATCATGAACGCTCAAATGGATAATAGTCCCGAGGATAATGACCGGAGAATGGTTACGGTCAAAACGATTCAGCAACTCAAGGGTAAACGTCCGATTGTGGCGGTTACCGCTTATGACGCAGCGGTTGCGCGTTTGGTGGATCCCTTTGTGGACTGGATCCTTGTGGGGGATTCGGTGGGGAATAATCAGCTCGGGTTTAGCGATACAGTGCCGGTTACACTGGATATGATGGTGCATCACACTGCTGCGGTTTGTCGGGCTGGCCCGAAGTCGCTGGTTGTGTCGGATGTTCCTTTTGCTTTGGCGTATCGGGACTTGGATGTGTTGCTGGACGGATGTTGCCGCCTGTTGCAGGAGGGCGGGGCGCGCGCGGTGAAAATCGAGGTCGGCAGTGAGGCCGTGATCGATAAGATCAAAGTTTTGGTGGAGGCCGGGATTCCTGTTGTTGGGCATATCGGTCTGTTGCCGCAGACGGTGCAGGTGCTGGGCGGCTACCGTAGCTTCGGCAAGCATGAGCAAGGGCGTATGCGTTTGCTGGATTGGGCGAAGAAGCTTGAGCAGGCGGGTTGTTTTTCTGTGCTAGGGGAAATGGTGGCGCCGGCAGCGGCGTTGGCGATCAAGGAAGCTTTGGAGGTTCCCTTTATCGGTATTGGATGTGGGGCCGGTTGTGACGGACAGATCCTCGTTATCAACGATATTCTTGGTCTGAACGAACAGGTGCCCGGTTTTGTGAAACGATACGGCGATTTGGCTGGTGAGATTCGTAAGGCTGTGGGTTCCTATGCGGATGATGTTCGTGCGGGGCGTTTCCCGGAGCCACCGCGTGAGCGTGAATGATTGTGTTTCTGTTTACATATATGCCTTATTTTCTGCCATGCGATGATGATCCGGAATCGGGCGATTGGCACAAAAGAGATGAGGGAAACAGCATGAAGACGAGAGCGGTGGTGGTGTATGGTCCTGACCTGACAGGTTGTGAGGATGTTGAGATTCCGGGACCTGAGGCTGGGGAAGTATTGGTGCGTGCCGCGTTCAGCTGCGTGAGTCCGGGGACGGAATTGAGGTGTTTGTCCAATCCAGGCGGAGGGTGCGTCTTAGAGTATCCATACGTAGGGGGATACTCAATGGCAGGGGTGGTCGTTGAAAGTGGCGCGGGGGTTGGTTTGAAGCCGGGGACCCGCGTATTCTGCGGCAGGACAGACCGTTGCAGCGTCCCTTTGCAATGGGGTGCCCATGTTGGGATGGCGGTCCGGTCGGTTAATGAGATAATTGTGTTGCCGGATGGATTGAGTCTTAAAGACGCGTCCATTGGTAAGCTGGCGGCGATTGCCCGGCACGGAAGCAGGTTCTCCGAACCGCAAAGTGGGGTACGTGTGGCGGTGGTTGGATTGGGGCCGATCGGGCAGTTGTCAGCCCGGATTCACGCTGCTTTGGGAGCTGATGTAGTTGGCGTTGATAGGGTTGTATCCCGGGTCAATGCGCTGGGCGCTGCCGGGGTGCGTTCGGTCGAATCGGGAACGAGGGGACTCCGTGATGCGGTCCTGTCTGTGTTTCCGGATGGAGTGGATGTTCTAGTGGATGCAACGGGAGTTCCTGAGCTGGTTTCCGAATTGGTGACAGTCGTGAAGTCCAAGCCGTGGGGTAATGATCCGGTGGCAGGCGGTCGTTATCTAGTGCAGGGGAGTTACCAGCAAAATGTTTCATTTCCCTATGATGCGGCGTTTCAGCGGGAATTGTCGGTGTGGTTTTCGAGAGACAGTCAAAAGGGGGACCTTGAAGAAGCATTGAAACTCATCGCGTCCGGACGTCTGAATGTGTCGGATCTTGTCCGAGACGAGTATTGCCCTGAAGATGCGGTTCGTGCATATTCCGACTTGCGAAGACCGGAGATCGGGCCGATGACTGCGGTATTCCGTTGGGGAGACGGGTCGTAGGTTGGGAATAAATGAACCATGCCGGAATTTGCGGTCTTGAAAGAATCAGTCTATGGAGACGTGTTTGTCAGATATCGAAGTGAGGGTTCTTGGGGTATTGATTGAAAAGGCGGTGACGACGCCTGACCAGTATCCGCTTTCGTTGAACGGGTTGACGCTGGGGTGCAACCAAAAGACGAGCCGTTATCCGGTGACAGATTATTCGGAGAGTGAGGTTTCGGAGGCGCTATTGAGCCTGCGAGACCGGGGACTGGTGTTTCGGGTGGATCAGGCCGGCTCCAGGGTTGCGAAATATGAGCACAGGTTGTCGGACGTTTGGACGTTGAACAGTGGTGAGTGCGCGTTGATGTCGGTCTTGTTGTTGAGAGGCCCTCAGACTCCCGGGCAACTGAGGCAGCGATGTGAGCGCCAACACATTTTCAAGGATATCGAACATGTGGTGAACGTGTTGGATGGACTCCATCAACGCCCGGTTGAGCCTGAGAAGCTTGTGGAGGCTCTGCCTCTTCAGGCTGGGAGTAAAGAGATCCGCTATCGGCAAGTCATTGGAAAATGGAATCCAGGGGAAGCTGATGCGATGCAGGAGCCTGGTCCGGTTGAGGGGCTTCGGCCATCACAGATCGAGCAGTTGAGCGAACGTGTCGCTGAGCTGGAATCCTTGGTTGAACGAATGCGCGAGGAATTCGAAGCTTTTCGCAATCAGTTTGAATGATCGGCATTGTCCGCTGAGCGTTCATATTCTCTATTTGTTGCAAAGGCTTTAGGCTGATGCGGGTATTTTGACTTGGGTTTTACGCCTGAGCGCATTGACCTTCGGTCTTTTCGCGTGCAAGTTATGGTTAACTGATTGTTACAAGGTGAGCGAGTTTGGCTACATTAGCATGAATCCGCGCCTCAACGAGGCTGTACGGCCCTACGGAGAGGATTCGCGGTCACAAAACCGGGAACGGGGTGAGTCTCCGGCGGCTGATGCCGCGCAGCGGGATCCTGATCCGGTTCAGGTTTACGGTACCCATCGTTTGCCAGGAGCACCGGCATCTCCGAAAGTGGGAAGTCTGTTAAACACACGGGCCTGAGAGCTGAAATTTCCATTTTCCGCGGTCTCAGCTTGTCTTTGATCGGCTTTGGGATGATCACAACTGTGAGGGCTCATGCGTTTTTCTGTATTTGAGCCAAGGAGGGTGTTGATTTTTTTGATCATGGGAGATTTTTAGTGCTTACCTTTGTTTTCTGAACCCCTTTGTGATGAAATCCCACGTTGTGGGATGCGGGATCGTTTAATGCATCGGCATAAGCCGGATTGATCGATGTTGCAATGGGGTGACAAACTCTTTGTCATATTTACATTATGGCCAAGAAAGTTGCAGTGATTGGAGCGGGACCTGCCGGTTTGACGGCTGCGTGGCAGTTGGTTTCAAAAGGGTGCGATGTGGATCTGTATGAATCATCTGATTCCGTTGGAGGAATGGCCCGTTCGTTTGAGTTGTGGGGACAGAAGGTGGATGTTGGTCCTCATCGTTTTTTCAGCAAGGATCGCAGAATTAACGAATTCTGGCTTAGGTTTGCCGGGACGGATTATGCAATGGTGAACCGCTTGACCCGGATTCGATACGGAAAAAGGTTTTTCAAGTATCCGCTTGAGTTGAAAGATGTTTTCAAAAACCTCACTCCGCTTGAGATATTCCTCATCGGTATGAGTTACGCGAAGGAGAAGGTGACTCCGAATTTCAATAAAGATGAAACATTTGAGAGTTGGGTTACCAGGAGGTTCGGCAGACGCCTGTTCTCAATGTTTTTTCGGAGCTACACCGAGAAGCTGTGGGGCATTCGATGTGATCGTTTGGATGCTGATTTTGCGACTCAGCGTATTAAGAAGCTCTCAGTTGGAGAAGTGTTGAAGTCATTTTTCAGCAAGCAGGCCCAGTCAAAACATGCTACTCTTGTCGACCGTTTTGCCTATCCATTGGGAGGATCGGGCCAAGTATACGAGCGAATGGCAGCGGACTTTGTCCGGATGGGTGGACGTTTACTCCACAATACCTCTGTGGATGGATTATGGGTGGAAAATGCGGAGTTGAGGGGACTTGAAGTGCGGAATCGGGGGCGGGTCGCCTATGACCATGTGGTATCGACGATGCCGTTAACCCAATTGGTTTCGAGTTTGCCACACCTTCCTCCCGAAGTGAATCGTAGTCTGGGATCTCTTCGATATCGAAGCACGATTCTGGTGTATTTGCAGTTGAAGGGAAATGACTATTTTCCTGACAATTGGATCTATGTGCATTCTGATGACATGAAGACCGGGCGGATTACGAATTTCCGCAACTGGGTTCCCTCGATCAATCAGAATAGAGAAGAGACTATCATTGCCTTGGAATACTGGTGTTACGCTGGTGATGAAGCTTGGGGGCGTGCCGATGATGCCTTGATTGAAGATGCCAGGAATGATCTGGTGAGGGGAGGGCTGGTTCCCAGAGGTGATATTTTGGATGGACACGTTCTCCGGATCCCAAGGTGTTATCCCGTCTATGAACGCGGATACAAGGAGCAGGTTCAGATCCTGATCGACTACCTGAGTCACTACCGGAATCTCACTCCGATTGGGCGCTACGGAGCCTTCAAATACAACAATCAGGACCACAGTATCTTGATGGGCATACTTGCCGCCGACTTGATTGTGGATGGGAAGGGAACTCCGGATGATCTTTGGGCGGTGAATACCGACTACGGGAATTACCATGAGGAATCCCGTATCACAGACACGGGTCTGGAGTAGTCGTCCAGTCGGCTTCAGTTTCTTCGCCGGGTGGGTTTGAGACTAATAGCCAAAGGATGCAGAGAACGGTTCCGCAAACGATAGTCATGGAGCCCCAGTCGATGATTTCGGTGTCCTCCAGGCCGGTTCGGGTCTGAATCGAAAGGAAACGCGGTAGGGCCCAAATCAAGGCAAAACAGAGGAAGTTGAAGCCGGATGTGATCACCAGAACCGTGCGGTTTAGGGATGCCAGGGCTCCGGCCAGGATCAGCAGAAGCGCGGGCGAAAGATATGACCCGTGGGGAATGATGGTACGGCCCGATGGCAGCAGGAGGAGTGTCCAGAGCGCCACTCCGACAGCCAGCATCGACGCGACAATTCTCCATGATTGGCAGGCAGATGACATCAGGATTTTAGGTCGCAAGACCAGACCGAAAAGAGCGAAAGCCACCGGAAGAACGGTTATCCCCAGAGAGAGGAAAGTTCCCAATCGGATGGCGTGTGAACCACGACCGATTTGAATGAAGAAGTGGCAGAAATCGGTACGGAAATCGCCGACGATTACTTTGATGTTGGCAAGTCGTCCGTCCAACCATTCTTTCATGGTCAGATTCGAGTATGTTTGGATAAGTGCATCTTTGAAGGAAACATCGTCGAATTCGGGGTGATTTGCCAGGAAACGCTTCTGGAGCATGTTGCCGGGGGGATCGTAGGTTTTTTGGAAGATAACCCATGGCAAAATCCATACCGCAAGGACGATGCATGCAGCCAGAACTTGGGTTCGCAGAATGCGTGGATGCCGGATGAGGTAGGCTCCGAAGACTCCGGCGAGCGCGATCGCGCTTCCCTGATGGATCAATATCGAAAGGGCACATCCGATGCCGATGATCAACCAGTATAGAAAGTCTCTTCTCTGGTCTTCGTTTCTCACCAGCATTCCGATGACGATGCACAGGAACACCAGCGGGAGTATTCTTGGCCAAACATAGGTGCCGTTAAGAAAAAAGGTGCCGGAAAACACAAGTAGGCTCAGGATCCAGAGGGAAGGGGCGCGTCGAATGCCCATGGAACTGAGTAGATAATATACCCCGATGAAGGCCCAGCAGTTGATGAAGACGGAGATTCCTTGGTACCCTTCAACAGAATTGGTCATGAAAGGACGAACCAATAGCACCAGGGCCGCCTGCAACGGTGGTCGGTCCGTGCTGCGCCACTCCATCACAAATGGTTTGAGGCCCTCCTCGGTGAACAACCGCTCCATCGTGGTGTAGGGCAGAAAGTTGTCCAAAGGCAAGACGTGTCCCAAAAAACGTTCTTGTGCAGTGACGACACTGTTGTGGGAGCTCCAGTTGAGCTGGAGTAGACTGCTGTAGAGCACTGCGGAAAGCAGAGCAAGGCACAGGGCAGGAAGGTATTGCCGGATGATTCCGTCGGGAATACCGTCAAGATCCTTCCAGAAGCGTATAAGAATGAAGCAACCACTGGCTGCGACAATGACCGAGAAGAAGAAACCGGCGACCGCACTGGCGAGGTATATGAAGAATGCGGCGAAGGCGACCGTGGAAGGGATCGCAAATATCAGGATCAAGGAGTGCTCTCTCATCCGCGGGGCATGGCGGGTGATCACGAGTGTGCCGGAGATCCCGATGATCGCCAGAATCAGGCAGGGTACAAAGGCATGCATCCCATTTTCAAGAAGTCGATGGAAGCTTTGGAACCGGTGGATGCCGGGGACTTGAGTAAGTGGTGGGCTGATTCCAATCCATCCGGATTGGGTGGGGTTATGATCGTTGGCACGCAGAATGACCGAGCGGCCCTTCCACTCAGTTGGAATGGACCAGCGTTTCACCGCGATTCCGTTGATTTTCCGCAATGACATCAATCGGAGCGAGTCTCCCGTTTGAGTGTCATCCAGCGTCAGTGCAATCTTATCGTCCCTGAGGTTTCCTCCAGCGTAAATAACGAGTTCGTCTTGAAGCACGAATGGATCACTCAGAATCGTCCCAGTATGGATGCCGGGAGCATCGACTCCGTTGTATTCTCCAAGCGTGTTGAGGAACAGCATCGACTCGACTCCGATGGCTTTCAGTTTTTCCTCCGTCCATGATCCTCCAGTGTGAACCGTTCCCGAATCCGCAATCAGGCTTGCAGCAAATGATACGGATCCATGAGCAGGCAGATTGTCCGCATCGGTGGGGCCGGTTCTATCCTCGGAAGCGTGGCATATGATTGCAGTCAAAGACAAAAGGAGCAGAAGAGGCGCATAGCCGCTCAATTTCGAAAAGTAACGGTTCATGGCTTTCTCATGGAAAAGAGGGCGACAAGGGCTGCAGCTGCAGCGACAAATCCGGCGAGGATCCTGAATGTGGTGATCAGGTGGATCCGTTTCGCCTCGAGAGATTGGAGTAGTTCCGGAATCTCCTTGATCACAAAATGAGGATCGTTGCATCCCTTTTCGAATGAGAACAGCAGATGTCCATCCTGCCCTTGTTCGACCCGCTCGATTTGATGGGCTGCTGCGATCATCTCGGGAAAAAGATTGAGGGAGGTCCACTTCCTGAACCAGCCGATCCGGATATGCATCTCCTGTGCATCTCCGATTTCCGAAGGGTCGATCCGGAGGCCCTGGATCCGCCGGGGAAGCTGGATTCTAAGGGGTTGGCTTTTGTAGGTTCCGGTTATGGATTTGGACGCCGATTCTTTTTCATTCCATCCACTGCCCGTGTCCCAGTACACTTTAAAGCGGGTGTTTGGGGATTTCACGACATCTACCATCAAGACCGGATGTCTCAGGTTTGATTTCAAGGTCGCATGCGACAGATACAACATGGCAAACACTGTCAGCAGAATCAGTGAAGCTCCAACTATATGTGTGCGTTTGTGCGCGAAGAGACCCATATGCCGTCAATCGAAGGTTAATGGACGGAGGCGTTCGAAATCAGTGAAAGACGCTCAACCGTGTAAATTCCAAGTCAAAAGCTGACATCATCCCCCGAAATATGCAAGTATCTTCGATTCAGCTCTGCCGAAACGCCCAATACATCCGGATAAGTTCGGGAAGACTCTTTGTCCGTTCGGGATTCAACTGTGTGCTCTCATCAAGCGACGGATTCAAAGTATACTGGCGGCGTATTCAAATGCGCCTTCAATGATCTCAAAATCTTCTTCGGACAACCGGGCAGAAGCAGCGGTACGGATCAGGTCTTTGCCGGGAGGAACGGCAGGGGAGACTGACAGCACCGTGAATACTCCTTTTTCGAGCAAAGCCTTCCAGAACCTGAAGGCACTTTCCAGGTTTCCAATGACCACTGGGATCGCCGGAGTTTCACTGCCCCATGTGTTCAATCCGAGGCGATTGAAAAGGTCTTTCATCCTCCGCGTGTTCATCCAGAGCCGTTGAAGATGCTCGGGTTCGGATTCGATGACGTCGAGGGACGCACCCGCGCAGGCCGCCTGTGATGGCGTTATTGCCGCGCTGAAAATGGTTTGTTTCGAATGCGTGCGAAGATATTCGATCAGCGATTTACTCCCGGCTACAAACCCGCCGATGCTCGACAATGACTTCGAGAAACTGCCGCAAATGATGTCAATGTCATCCGTGCATCCAAAATGGGCAGCGGTTCCCTTTCCTCCGGGTCCCATAACGCCGAATCCATGGGCATCATCCATCACCGTGAAGCAGTTGTAGGTTTTAGCCAATTGAACCAACTCGGGAACGGGGGCGAGATGTCCCTCCATCGAATATATCCCATCAAATGTGATGATTTTGGCCGTCTCCGATTTTTCTGTGGCAAGAATCTCCTGCAAATCACCCGGATTGTTGTGGATGAAGCGCTCAACGCGGGCATCCGACAATCGCATGCCGGTCACCAGAGATGAGTGGATGTTTTTGTCGGCAAGAATCAGGTCACCTCTTTGTGCAAACGTGCAGACAGCCGACATACAGGACAAGTATCCAGCGGCGGAGACGTGACAGTCTTCCTTGCCAAGAAAACGGGCAACCTTTTGCTCAATTTCCACGTGATAGGCTCTTGATCCGTTGGATACCCTGGCGCCGGTGGTGCTGCTACCCCATTGATCAAATGCCTTCTTGCCCGCCTCAATTACTTTGGGATGCTCACTCAGCCCAAGATACTCATTGCTGGCCAGCATGACCATCTCCTGACCGTTCAGCCACACCCTCGAGCCCTTCTGTTTCTCGAAAGGCAGATAGAATGGAGCATAACGAAGCCTGTCTTGGGTGACAGGATCTTCCGAAGCTCTCCGTACGATCGGATTCACATTCTCAAGGGTTTTGGAAAATGCCATTTTGGGTTAATTGCGCTCCGACATTGAAAGGTCAAAGCTAATTTTCAACTGCCTGCTAGTTGGGTATTGGGATAACTGCCCAGCCATTTGACGAAGGGAGAGTGCGCCGAGAGGCTCTGCATGACCTTCTTGACCTGAGGATCCTGATAGTGGCCGATGAAATCGATGAAGAAATAGTAGTCCCAGCTCTTTCTCCTGGTTGGCCTGGATTCGATTTTGCAAAGGTTGATTCCGTTCTCCGAAAATGCATTGAGGGTGTATTCGAGCGCACCAACCCGATCTACCAGCGACACAACAATACTGGTGCGATCCCTCCCTTCGCCAAGGGGGGCCGTGGGTTCTTTTCCGATGACCAGAAAGCGGGTCACATTATCCGATTTATCCTGGATTCCCTCCGCCAGGATCGGGACTCCATAGAGGTTGGAAGCTACCCGGCTTCCGATTGCGGCTACGCCATCTTCTTTGCTCGCCATAAGCACGGCGAGAGAGGTGCTCTCCACTTCTTTTTGGTTCGCATTCGGGAGATTGGTTTTGAGCCACTCCCGGCATTGGCCGAGTGCCTGGTCTTTTGAACAGACCACGCGAACCTTGTCGAGAGACGATCGTGACATCAAGCAATGCTCAATGTTGAGGTAGACCTGATTGACGATGTAAAGGTCACTGTTTACGAGCATATCCAACGAGTGCCGTACTATGCCATCGGTTGAATTTTCGATGGGAATCACTCCGTGGTGGACGCGACGGTTTTCAACCAGTGAGAAGATTTCAGGGATAGTGGGAACCGCCATGTATTCCATGCTGGAGCCGAAGCAGCCCATTGCTGCCTGTTGGGTGAAAGACGCCTGTGGCCCGAGGTAGGCGATGCGGGTGGGACCCTCGAGTGCTTTTGCCGCGGAAATGATCTCGCGGTAGATAGCTCGGATGGATCGGGGGTCCAGTGGTCCTTTGTTGAGCTGGCCTACGCGCTCGTAGACAATCTCCTCGCGCGTAGGGTCGTAAATTGAAGCTCCGGATTTCGACTTGATGTGCCCGATTCTTTGGGCCACTTCCGCCCGGCGGTTCAGGAGATCGACCAGAGAGCGATCGATGCTATCGACTTCATTGCGAAGGTTTTCGAGTGAATCATTCATGGTGCTAGGCAAATGTGGAGGATTGATCCAAAGGCCGGATAAAGGGTTGCGGATTATTGGAACTGGAGACCGAGCGTTTCCTGTTCAGGGCTGGATTCCCCTCCGTCCTGACGATCCACCCATTCATCAATTTGTTGGCTGGAGAGAATGTCGGACGTCGGGAGGTCTGAGATGGATTCCAATCCGCAAAACTCGAGGAACCGATCGGTTGTGGCATATTGGAGCGGACGCCCCGGTAACTCGGCGCGACCAGTGGAAACTGCGAGTTCGAGTTCAATCAGGCGGGAGAGCGCACTGTCAACCGAGACTCCGCGGATACGTTCGATTTCAGCCCGGGTGACTGGTTGGCGGTAGGCGATGATCGCGAGGGTTTCCAAGGCGGCCTGGCTGAGTTTCAGCGGTTTGGTTTCCCCGCGGAGTGCTCTCACCCACTCGCCATACTCGGGGGCAACGCACAGGCGGTATCCCTGAGGAGTCTTTACGAGCCGGTAGACTTCGTTGCGATTTTCGAACTCCTTTTCAAGCGCATCCAGTGCATCACGGATGGCGGAAGAAGTCAAAAGAACCGGAAACCCTTCAAGATCAGGCCCACTTGTTCCCATGGACGAATCCTGAGGAGCCAATGATGTAGCTTCTCCGGTCGGGATCTCTTCATTATCGCTCTGGTTGTCCGTGCTCTGCACGGATTGCTCTCTCACACGGTGATAGACCCACTGGATCTGCTTGATGTCGAGCGGATCTGAAGTCGAGAAGAGAAGGGCTTTCAGCCAGTTGTTGATATCAAATACCATGGAGAGAAGCGTCGCGTTAAGCGGAACACAAAAGATGCGTGCTTTCAGACCCGAAATTGACAGTTGCCTAGCGGTTTTCAAGTCTCTTTTATCCTGTCCGGAACCGTCCTTCCAGTTAGCATCCGGAAGCCTCATGTAACCGGATGTTTTCTGGGGGACTACCCTCAACACACCATGAACACCTGGAACACATTTGATTCTCGTTTCTCTTATTACCCAGAGCTGGGCTTGAGCCTGGACTTGAGCCGGGTCCGATATCCCGAGCGTTTTTTGTCGGACATGGAACCGCGGATGCAGTCCGCATTGGCCGCGATGAAGGACCTTGAAGCCGGAGCGATCGCGAATCCGGACGAAAACCGTATGGTCGGGCATTACTGGCTCCGCAACCCTGAGTTGGCTCCGTCGGCCGAACTGTGCAAGGAAGTCAAGGAAACGGTAGACCGGATTGAAGCGCTTGCGGTGCGGGTTCATAAGAAGGAACTCAAAGGACAAGGCGGCGTTTTCCGGAATCTGCTGGTTATCGGGATCGGAGGGTCCGCTCTCGGACCGCAGTTTGTCAGCCAAGCGCTCCAGAATCCTTCCGGTGATCCGATGAAGGTATATTTCTTTGATAACACCGATCCGGATGGAATCGATCTGGTGTTGGCTGAACTGCGGCCTTCACTCGGGCAGACGCTGTGTCTGGTGATCTCCAAATCCGGTGGGACCCCTGAAACCCGCAACGGAATGCTGGAAGCTGAGTATGCATACCAGAAGGCAGGACTGGACTTCGGGAAGCATGCGATCGCGGTTACGGGTGTTGGAAGTAAGCTGGATAGCTACGCGATTTCAAATGGATGGTTGGAGCGTTTTCCGATGTGGGACTGGGTCGGAGGCCGTACGAGCGAGTTAGGTCCGGTGGGGCTTCTTCCGGCTGCTTTGCAGGGGATTTCGATCCGGGGTATGCTGGCCGGGGCGGCTTGCATGGATGCGCTCACGCGGAGCATGGAGACGGCAAATAACCCTGCTGCGATGATGGCGCTTATGTGGTACTACCTCACCGATGGCCGCGGATCGAAGGACATGGTGGTCCTGCCCTACAAGGATCGTCTAGTGCTTTTCTCGAAATACCTTCAGCAGTTGATCATGGAGTCGATCGGGAAGGAGCTCGACTTGGATGGCAAGGTGGTCAATCAAGGCATCGCGGTTTATGGGAACAAAGGTTCCACTGACCAGCATGCGTATGTTCAGCAGTTGCGCGAAGGACTACATAACTTTTTCGTGGTTTTCATCGAGGTCTTGCGCGAGCGCGAAGGTTTCTCGGTAGACGTGGAGTCGGGCACGACTTCCGGTGATTTTCTGCAAGGCTTTTATCTTGGCACGCGTGATGCCCTTTTCGAAAAGGGACGTGAGTCGATTACGATCACCGCGCGCCAGGTCGATCCTGAGACAGTAGGGGCTCTGATTGCCCTGTTCGAAAGGTCGGTTGGGCTTTATGCGCACTTGGTCAACATCAATGCTTACCATCAGCCGGGTGTGGAGGCAGGCAAGAAGGCGGCATCCACCATACTGAACCTCAAAAAGCAGGTGGATGATTGTATGAAGAGTCGGAAAGGCGCTTTCTTGGATGTGCCGGCAATCGCCGCTGCAATTGGACAACCGGAAGCCGGTGAATTGGTCTACAAGGTTTTGGTGGCCCGGGTGGTAAACTACCCTGACAGTTTCAAGGCAGAGGAGATCGGAGTCCCTTCGAAGGCCCGATTCAGCTTTGTGGACTGATCGGCGAGGGTAAATTGCCAATAGCATACAGGGTGTTACCGGAAAGGCTCTGTGGGTCGTTTGGACCCGGAGCCTTTCGCCATTTCTGCCTATTTCCGACTTCGCGACAGCTTGCTGGAAATAGGACCTGTTGGCCATGGTGGTGCTCCTGGATGGATTGGATAGTCTGCCCTTCCATCCCGAAACGACAAAAACCACGGCTCATTGCTGGAAAATGGCTTGAAATATCGAGGGAGATGGAGAAAATGATTAAGTGAAAGGGGTAATATGAAGCGAAAGCGAATCATTGTCACGGATGGTATTTATCACTTGATGAGCCGTTGTTGTTTGGGTGAGCACTTGCTGGAGGATGGGGAGAAGGAGATGTTCATCCGGATGATGCGCCGGCAGGCGGCGTTCTGTGGGGTGGATCTTCTGGCTTACTCAATCATGTCGAATCACTTTCATATTCTGGCGCGTGTGCGGCATGAGAAGCCGCAGACGGATGAGGAGATATTGAGGCGTTTCCGTTTACTGCATGAGGGCGGACGCCTCTCGCCGTATTCGATGACACCGGATGCGCTTGAGAAGGCGTTGGAGCGCAATGACGATTTGGCTCAACGTGTGCGCGAGGCATTACTGGCGCGCATGGGCAATGTGTCGGTGTTCATGCGTGAGCTCAAGCAGCGTTTCAGCATCTGGTATAACCATCAGAATGGAAACCGTGGCACATTATGGATGGATCGCTTCAAGAGCCTGGTGGTGGAGCCCTCGCTGCATGCGATGGCGACCGTGGCGGCCTACATCGACCTCAATGCGGTGCGCGCAGAGCAGGTGGATGATCCGGCGGATTACCGTTTCTGCAGCTATGCTGCCGCTATGGGCGGGAAGGCATCGGCTATGGAAGGATACCGTCTCATCTATGGTGGCCGCAGCTTTGATGAAGCCATGGCCGGGTATCGTCTGTGCCTGTTCGGAAAAGGAGCAAAACCAAAGGGTGAGCTGGACAAAGACCGGGGCGTGATTTCCGAAGAGAGGCTCAGTGAGGTGATCCGCAGTGGAGGCAAGGTCGAAATGACAGAGTTGCTGCGCCGCAGGGTCCGTTACTTTAGCGATGGGATGGCGATCGGCTCGAAGCTCTTCCTCAAGGAGATCTATGAGCAACGCCGGGATTGTTTCCCGGAGAGCCGGAAGGCCCGCTTTGCAACAATGAAAGGCGCGGACTGGGGTGGGCTCCAGGTGGTCCGTGACCTCAAGGTCAATCTCTTCGGGTGAACAAGCGGGCTTATCCAGTGACAAAGAGAACTATCCCATTTTTCGAGGGTTTCCCATGCCCATGGGTTTATGTTTGGTGTTAAAAAAGAATTCACAAATCGCTGGTATTTGCCGATAATCATTCCTTGTGGGTCGATTATGACTCAAAAGCGTATTCATTCCTCCTGATACCTCTCACCGAATTATGGAGTCCGCTCCCCAACAGAAAACCCCAGGTCATAGACGAAGGTTTCGACTACGTGTGACGGTATGGGCATTTGTGGCTGCGTTGACGGTTGTTTTGTGTGCAGCACTGGGCGGCGGGGTGTGGTACGGGGATTTCTGTTTGGATGCGCTTAACAGGCATTCTTTGACTCAGGCAATTGCGCTGGGACGGGTGATCAGTCCGGAGAAGCTGGATGTTTTTGCGTTTGGGCGAAGTGATCTGGATTCTTCTGAGCGCGATCGCATATCGGCCTATTTTTCAGGGTATCGGGATGTTATTGGAGCGAAGTCTATCTTTCTGGCAAGGGATCATGGGGATGGTTTGACGCTGGAGGTGGTATCGGGTGGGGATCCCGGATTCTATTCGAGCCCTGTTTTGTCAAAGCTGATGAGCACGATGTTACTTCCGCCGGAAGAAGGACAGGTGGTGCAATGGGCTGGAGAGAGGGGGCTCAGTTACTGTTCTCTGGCTCTACTTGATTCCGGCGGGGCGGATGGCCCGGCATGGGTGGTGGGAATCGAATGGGATGGAGCGTTGTGGTCGCAAGCCAATCGTTGGTCATGGACACTATCCGGCCTGATAGCTGTCGTTCAGCTCGGTGTTTTATTTGGAGGTGGTCTTCTTCTATGGCGAAGGGAGAAAATGCGACCGCTTTTTCAGGAGCGTCTAGCCTATCTGGAAGTGGTGTTGATTGTGGTTTTTGGATTGGTTGCGACCGTTGTTGCAAGTTGGGGCGTCGCCGAAATCGCATTGCGGAGCGACCAGAATGCTTTCAGCTCATTGGCATCATCCAAGCATGCACAGGTTCAGAATGCTTTCGACGATCTAAGGATCCATCAGTTGGGTGGATTGAAGCGATTCTTTGACTCGAGTCAGCATGTGGATCGTGACGAGTTCGCTTCGTTCACTTCGGCCATGCTGCACGAAGGAGTGGTACATTCCGTCCTTTGGATAGAGAGGGAAGGGGATGGCTCAGTGAAAACCGGTATTGGCGAAGCCGGGATCAGATTATCTGAGAATGATCACTTTTCTGTTCGTTACGTCGCCCCGGAGTCTTCCCATTCAGGCATGAAGAATTGGAATATTGCGGAGATCGAGGCTGCGAGGCATGCGATTTCCGGAGCGATTGGGACCGGATTGCCGACCATGAGTGAAGCATTGTCGCTGCAACATGAGGATGGCGTGAAGGAAGCGATGCACCTGGTGGTATGTCCTTTGTATCGGCAGGATGGAGATTCAGAGACTCTACGGGGCTTGATTGGTGTGGTTTTGAATTTCGATGAAGCCGTTGAATCATTGCTGGGCAAAGAGTGGCTCCATCGCGTGACAGTCGAGGATCCTAGGTCTTGGACCGGTTTACCCGAAGGCGACTTCATCCGTCAGCGTCCTGAATGGAACCCCTTGTCATGGCGTGTGATGATGCGGCCCGGCTCCTCCGGTGTGACCCGGCCTTTGTTTGTGTTCGGCGAGACGAGGGTGTTGCGCATGGAACCTGAGGTCAGGTTTGGAATGGGATCCGCTTCGAGAACGTATGGATTGATGGCCTTCCTTGTCGGAACCACGGTGACGATGTGGCTGGCGGTTGTTGTCGCGATGTTACTTTACAGGCGTCGGTATTTGGAGGAACAGATCCGGGCGCGGACAACGGAACTTTGGCAGGAGAGGGAAAGCCTCTCGGCTACTCTGCGCTCGATTGGGGATGGGGTGATCAGTACCGATAATCAGGGCAGGGTGGTTTGGATGAACGCGATAGCGGAGCGACTAACAGGATGGATCGAGAAAGAGGCTACCGGGAAGCCGGTCATCGATGTTTTTCGGATTGTCAATGCGGTTACGGGAGGTGTTGCGCCTGATCCGGTAAGAAGAGCATTGGTCGAAGGACGTATTGTGGGGTTGGCGAACCACACGATGCTGCTTTCGAGGGATGGTTCGAACTATCAAATCGCGGATAGTTGTGCGCCTATACGTGCCATGGATGGGGGTGTCCTGGGGGTTGTTCTGGTGTTTCGGGATGTCACCCGTGAATACTCTTTGCGCAATCACCTGATTGACACTACGCGGGAGTTGGAACTATTCTTTGATGTTACCGCCGACCTATTGGCGGTCGGGGATGACGATGGAAAAATACTTCGCTTGAATCAGGCGTGGAGTCGTTTGCTTGGTTACCCGGCTGAGAGTATGGTTGGAAATCGCTTTGTGGACTATCTGCATCCAGATGATCTTGAATACACCGTGGCAGCGATGCGAATGCTTGTATCTGAGTCTGATATCCGCGCTCACATTAACCGATTTAGAAAATCGGACGGGAGTTATTGCCGGTTGGAATGGAGGTCGCGCTTGCATGGTGGTCTGGTGTACGCTTCGGCAAGAGATGTGACGGAGCGGGAGCGGGCTGAGATTGCTCTCCGTCAGAGCGAGGAACAGTTTAGGAGCCTGGTTACCCAAATGCAGCAGGGCTTGGCCGTTCATGAGATGGTCTATGATGCACAAGGCGTGGCTGTGGACTACCGTTTCTTGTTTGTGAATGATGCCTTCGAGGCAATCGTCGGGCTCAAAAAGGCTGATCTTATTGGCAAGGGAGCGTATGAGGTGTTTTCTGATTTGGATATAGATTGGTTGAAACGATACGTGGAGGTGGCGGAGACGGGGATTCCAAAGAGTTTCGAAGACTACGTCGATACATTGGGTCGGCACTTCCATGTGGTGGCCTACCGCAATGCTCCTGGACAGTTCGCGGTGATTGTCGGTGATGTCACTGAGCGGAAGCGGCAGGAACGGCTGATTCTGGAGCAGAATCTAAAGCTGGAAGATAGTATCGCTGAGGCGCAGCGCTTGGCGCAGGCCGCACAGAGTGCCAACCGTGCGAAGAGCGAGTTCCTCGCGAACATGAGCCATGAGATCCGCACTCCGATGAACGGAGTGATCGGAATGGCAAGTCTGTTGCTCTCGACTGATCTCGATAAGGAACAACGCCAGTTTGCCGAGGTCATCAGCCGAAGTGGAGAATCATTGTTGGACATCATCAATGACATACTTGACTTTTCGAAGATTGAGGCGAGTAAGCTGAGATTGCAGCGTGATCCGTTTGCGTTGAGAAAGGCTATGGACGAGACCATGCGTTTGCTGGATGTTCAGGCTCAGAAAAAGGCACTGACGCTTTCGTGCACCATTCAGGATGGAGTTCCCGATCGCCTAATAGGAGACGAAGGTCGTTTGAGGCAGGTTCTTGTGAACCTCGGATCCAATGCGTTGAAGTTCACGGAGAAGGGTTCGGTTCGTTTTGAAGTGAGCTTGGTGGAGGGGGACGACTCATGTGCAATGCTCCGGTTTTTGGTGGATGACACCGGTATTGGGATTGCTCCTGCGGATCAGGTGAAGCTTTTCCAGGCATTCAGTCAGGTGGATGGTTCGATCACCCGCCGTTTTGGCGGTACCGGTCTTGGCCTCGCAATATCGAAGCGGTTGGTAGACTTGATGGGAGGTGAGTTTTCCCTCGAAAGTGAGGTGGGGAAAGGTTCGAGGTTTTCTTTCACTGCCCGATTTGGATTGCGGGATCAGGATGCGAAACCGGAACAAGCGGAATCGGATAGCGCGCTGCCAATTGTTCCCAAGTCGCAATCAAATGGACGGGATAAGGCGGTTGTGCTCGTTGTTGAAGATGATGTTTCGAATCAGAAAGTTGCCGCGAGCATGGTCCGATCCCTCGGTTTTGGAGTGGAAGTCGTGATTTCTGGAGAGGAAGCCATTGATCGTCTGAAATCGAATGACTATTGTCTGGTTCTCATGGATTGTCAGATGCCGGTGATGGACGGATACGAGACAACCAGGAGGATCCGTCAACGGGATTCCGGGGTTCGCCAGCCGAAGGTTCCGATTGTGGCGTTCACCGCTCATGCCTTGTTTGGGGATCGGGAGAGGTGTTTGGCAGCCGGAATGGATGACTACCTGAGCAAGCCGATACGTTTGCGTGAGCTGGCCGACGTCATGCACCGGCTGGTGCGTTGATGTCGATGCCCATTGTTCATTCTTTCGTATGACCCGGATCATGGAGCATGTCGTGGGGATGAACAAATTGCGCATTGCCGAAACGTGAGTCTCGAATCGGCGATGCACAGCCTGACAACTCGCTTATGGAAGTTGTCGCTTGAATCGGCTCAGTGCGTTAGAGTTTGGCGTTGACGCGTTCCATGACCTGAAAGGCATCGGCAACGTAGAGTACATCTGCTTTCCCGTGAGCCCAACCGCAATTCGGATCGAGGTTGATGGCCCTCCTTTCCTGAACGAAACGCCACCCCACAGCATGGGGCTCTTCGCCATGACAGCAGGTGGATAATCCTTTGGCGTGGCGCGGAGTCGCACCGGTCTGCCCGATCTGGTGCATATGGGTGAGAAATGAGAGCACTTCCTGTCCTTCGGAGCTCAGGTCGACCATGGACTTGCTGCTGCCGAGTGAGGCCTTGCGTTTATTGATGAAGTTGAGGATGAGGTCTTCGGCCTTTTTGTGTTGAAGGGAACCATCGGCCTGCTTTTTGGTCCATCCTGCACCAGCTACGAAGAGTAGATCGGCGTCGGGGCGGATGGTCTGATCGCCACCGGTCGAGGAGAGAACTCCCTTCACGGAGGTACGGCTTTCCACAGCGAGTTGGATCTTTTCATAGATGCAGGGCCCAGAGGCTGCGTGCGCGGCAAAACAACCGGACTCGATCGACACAAAACAAGGACGGGTGCTGCGCACAAGTTTTGCCAACATGCGCTGACGATAGTACCACCGGGATACGATAATGTTTCCGTTTTCAGCTTCCACTCCGGTGGCGTGGGTGTCGACTGTTCCTCCCATGCGTTGTGCAACTCCTGCGATGATGCGTTGGATGCGCGAAGAAGCCGGTGATATGACCACTGTGGCCCCGCATTGCCTGACAATGGCTTCGGCGGCAGCGCTGTCAGTCGCGTAGCGTGCCTGCTCAAACGCGGATCCGTCCACAAGCAAGTAAGCGCTGGCACCAATTGAGCCGATGGAGGAATCGGGCACAGCCGCACCCCAAGTTCCCACTACGAGATTGGCGGAAAGGGCAGTTTTCAACTGTTGAGCGGCCGATAGGCATTCAAAGGCATGCTTGTCGAACTTGCCATCTGAGGTGCAGGGAATCAGGCAAAGGATTATTTCAGACATAACAAAAGGGTGTTGAAAGTTTATTGATTGAGCCAAGCGATGATTTCATCGGCGATCGCATCGGGAGACAGATTCTTCTCGATGCGGGTCTCCCTTTTTTGTTTGGGGAGTTCAACCGATTTGAACACATCGGGAGCTGTTTTGACTTGTGAAGCGGTTGCTTTTTGGAGAGCAGGCATGACTGTGCGCATGTTGACCATCCCGATCTGCGGATTATTCTTCGGCTCAGGGAGGTTTCCGGTGGCCCATCCGACCAGAATCGGAAGGCCGGCGCATTCGCTTACCTGATATTGCCCGCCTTCGACCCGCTCCTTAACCTCAATGACGTCGTCGGCACCCGGTGTCAGCACATCGACTCCTTGGAACTGTTCGGTTATGCCAAGCATCTCTCCCAGCATTTGCATAACGGCACCGGATCCTCGTGAGGCGCTTTCCCAACCCCCGAACACCATCAATCTGGATCGATCCAAACCCGCGATCCCGGAGATTGCCTTGGCGAGCTCAGCTGCCACAGCCCCGGCATCGGTGAAACCGCTGGATGGTCCATCAACAGCGACCAACTCGAAGCCCACCTTTTGGGCGATAGCCATCATGACTTGCTGAAGTTTGGCCTTGGGCGCCATGCTCACGAGCCAAAGTTTGCTGCCTGGGACTTGTTTGACAAGGTTTGCCGCCTCATAGAGAGCATGCCCCGCCCACGGGTCCAGAACGGCGGGTAGCATCATTTCGTTTTTGAGTGCCGGGCCCTGTGGGGACTCGAGTGGCTCCAGGGTTTGAAGAGGATTCGGAACGATGCTTCCGCAGACGACAATGTGGTATGGATTCGGCATGATGTAAGAATTGGGATGTTCAGCAGCGAAAAGGTTCATGCGTGTCCGGTGGTGTTCTTGTCAAAAAGATGCCGTCCGGTATCGCGCAAGCCCTATCCAATAGCGCCAGCGGTCGGTTGAGATCAATACCAAATTCCCTGATTTCCGTAATGGCGGGTAAGATCGGGCCACTGGGGAAGGGAATGCTCTCAATTGAGACTGGACAGCCGGTGCATCATCACTTCATTCAGCAACGCCCCTAGCAGACACCGCCAACTCCATAAATGATACATGACATCGAGAACGGCAATAACAGTCTGTGGATGTAATGCAACATATATAATAGGTTTTGAAACATAAAGCAATGGCTATTCTGCATGCTGAAAATAAAGAGCCATGGTCTTTGTTTCAATAGCGGAGAACTGATTCTAGAAGTGTTTGGACAGGGACAGAAGGATACAGCGGCCGGGCTCTGGAATCGCTTTGTCGGGTGGAAGTGGTGATCCGTTGGAGAGGGGAATGGACGGGCGCGGGGAAAGGTGGCGGGCGTATTGGAGGTCTCCGACATTCCTGATCTGGATATCGACGCTCCAGTTTGAGGCAGACCAGAGCTTGGCTTCGATGTCAAAAGTCAGGTGGTCGTTGGAATCGGAGAGTGTCGGAAATAGATCCGGAGCCGGGTTGGATCGGGCGTCTTCCCATGTTGCGTAGATGGCCAGTCGAACCCGGTGCCGCGCATAGGAGAAGCTGTGTTGAATTCCTGTCCGTATCCGCAGTGGGGGGATCTCGGCGAGAGATGTCCATGAGCCTTCCGCATTTCGGAAATCTCCGGAGGTCCATGATATTGAAAGCGGCAGATCCAGTCGGGGGTATTCGTTGCCCAGTCGACGCCGGTGGGCAAGAAGATCGAAAGATGATTCCCATTCGACTCCATGCAGTCGGGCTTCCACATTCCGGAAGCCGAATAGTGGGGCTGATTGGAAGGTCCCTGTGGCGTGACGTTGAATGAAGGATTCGAATTGGCTATGCCATAAGGCTAGGTGGATGAACCCACGGCGGTTTTCGAGATGAAAGGCGAGTTCTCCGTGAATTTTGTCCTCGGGATCGAGGTTTGGATTCCCGATTTCGTAGCCTCCTCCGAGTGCTGGAAGCATGGCGCGGAAGCGTTCGGTTGGTGTGGGGTTTTGGCTGGTTGTGGCTACCGAAGCATGAATTCCCCAAGGCTGGAGGGCGGGCCTCCAAGCGGCGTTGAAGGATAGGGACGGAAGGGTATGGGTGGATCGTGTGGCAGGATCGGAGGCTCCAGAATGGGCGGTATACCACTCCCGAACCGTTTTGCCGAAGGTCGTCAGATGGGTTGATTTGGCCTCGTCGGTGTGTTGATCGATCCGGAACTGGCTCTGCAAATGCCAGGGCGAATCCGGCGCGTGATGGTCGATTGCGATTCCGATTCCCTGGCGATTGGAGACCATGTCCGGCCAGATGATGTCATGTAAGGTCCGGTTGCGTGTTCGGATCGCGTTCCTCCTCTGGAAGTCGAGGTCAATCGTTGTGCGCATGAGTAGTTGATCTCCCAGCGGATGGGTATGGAGAATGTCGCCGTGGAGACTGCGGGCATTGGAGGCTGCGTCGACCAAAGCGGCCCGGACCGGGCGAGGCGAATTGGAGAGTCGGGGCATGCTTTTCGCCCATCCGGTTCTGAGTCGGAGGAATCCTCCCGATGCCCCGATTGGCAAGCGATGGATTGTGGTGACTGCCGTTGTTTCGCTTGAGACGGTGTCTTGCGGGAGCGCCGGGTTTTCCGCTTCATCGGTTTTGTTCCAGAGTAGGGAAAGCGAATGCGATGTGTTTCCATGTATCAGACCGAGGGTGGTGTTGATGCCTCCATCCTGATAACTTGAAGGAATGCTGGTCTCATTCCCGCTTGAGTAGTCGCCTTGGAGCGAGTGCGTGATCGCGGTCATCCCATGCAATTGGCCGGATGCCCAACCGGATCGGGCTGAAGCACGTATTGCCATGGGGTTGGATGAGAATGAAAGATGGGCCAGCGAGCTCTCGGTTCCACCCTGCGGTGTGGCAGGCGTCTCGAATACGATTCTGCCTCCGCTGACGGCGTGGCCGGAAATGAGGTCATTTCCGGTGGGGTGAATATCCATGGTTGATCCGGCGAGTAGAGAACGGATGTTGATCGGAGATCCAGTGCGTGTGGGTGCGGAGTTTGGGAGAGGCAATCCATTCCATGTGGTCAGGACCCTGTCGAAGGACAATCCCCGGATGTTGGGTTCCATGCTGGATGGTCCGCGGCTCCCGATGCTGAGCCCGGGCGTGGTTTCGAACGCACGGATTGCGGTGTCGGGCGTTTCCGGGATTCCAGCAGATAAGGTGGGTGCAATCACTCTGCCTTCCAATCCTGGATGGGAAGGTACGAAAAACGGTTGAAGTTCGATAGGTTGGACTGTATCCGATGGGTTTTCTTGGATGCGGGCGAGCGTTCCGGGTGGAGCCAAGACCGAGGTGACCAGAAGAGCGAGGCCTATGAAAATGCGAAGAATCATGATATGGTCAGAACACATAGAGCGCCGCAACTCCGCACAGTGCGATGCATCCCCCCGCTGCGAAACGCCAGGGGTGATCGAAGGCTTCCCATTTTTTCGCAAATGGCAGTGAGATCAGCGGCGCGCATGCTGCGATAGACTGGACAACCGCCGGATGGGCTAAACTGACCGCCCATAGCCATGCTGTGATTCCCAGAACTGGTCCGAAAAGCGCATTCAAGCTGACCCACACGAGCGGTATTGAGTGCCATGGGCGAGGGCCTCTCGGGAGTAGAATCTCTCGTTCTGTCCGGATGGACCATTGGTGTTTCCAACTGCTGAAGATGAATCCGATCAGCAGTGCGATGGCAAAGCCGCCCGTCAATCGCCATGCAGCGGCTGATAGAGGAGACAGCAAGAATCCCTCGCTGCGGGCTGAGAGAAAGACAGCCCGGCTGCCAACCAGACTTATCGCCTGAAAGATTGCGCCGGCCGTTGCAAAGAGCAGTCCTCTCCTCAGGGAGCCCAGACTGACCGTTATCCGCGGGAAAAGGGCAATGGCGACACCGCTGATGATGACGAGGCAGGCCAACCACTCCCAGATAGAGAGCGTGTCCTCCAGAAAGCACACTGCGAGAATCCCGGATGCGATGGCGGCACCGCATTCCACGATCAGCAGGGTGAGGGGTGTTCCAAGTAACGGTAGGGCCCGCAGAACACATGCCCCTCCCATTCCGAAGCCGACTCCGCCTATGCATAGGAAGGCTACACTGTAGGGACGAGGAAAGTGGTTACTGGAAAACAGCAGAACCGACCCCATGATCAGCATGGCGACAAGAAGCCGGTAGATATTGGCTCTGAGGCTGCCGATGAGGGACGAGGATCGCCGGGCGCAAAGGCCGGTGAGCGCGAAAAAACATGCAGTGAGGATGGCCGGAATCAGCGTCATCGCCGGTATCAGAATGGAGGATAGAATGAAAATTACAATGGAAAAGGCTTGTTTCCCTATGATTGCCACCCTTTTATGGCAGTTTTTGCACTCATCAGAATATGGCCTCCTTGCCCATGAAACGCACCCATCATTGTTGTGAACTCTCGCTTGATCATGCTTCCAGCGAAGTATGTCTGGTCGGATGGATTGATTCCCTACGTGACCACGGGGGCGTCCTGTTTATCGATTTGCGTGATCGCAACGGTTTGACTCAGGTGGTGATGCACCCTGGTCGGGACTATGGCATCGATCTGGGTATCCTTAAACCGGAGTCGGTCATCGGCATTAGAGGAGTGGTGGAGCCCCGCAGCAAAGAGACGGTGAATCCGGGACTCAGGACCGGTGCAATCGAGGTGCATGTGTCGGCTGTCAAGGTCTTCAACATTTCGGCAACCCCTCCATTTCCGCTGGACGAGGAAAAAGCGCAGAAGGTTCAGGAGGATCTCCGACTTAAATACCGCTATCTGGATCTGCGCCGTCCGTCCATGCAGAAGTCGCTGATGGTGCGTCACCGCACCAGCAAGATTGTCCATCGCTATTTGGATGAACAGGGCTTCATTGAAGTGGAAACGCCCTACCTGTTCAAGAGTTCGCCGGAAGGAGCCCGTGAGTTTCTGGTTCCGAGCCGGGTGAATCCGGGTGAGTTTTATGCTTTGTCGCAATCTCCTCAGCAGATGAAGCAGATGCTCATGGTTGCGGGGTTGGAAAAGTATTACCAGATCGCCCGCTGTTTCCGCGATGAGGATCTGAGGGCTGACCGTCAGCCGGAGTTCACGCAGATCGACATCGAAGCTTCGTTTATTGAGCGCGAGGATGTATACGCCTTGATTGAAGGGCTGCTCAAGAGCCTGTGGAAGGAAATCCTCGATGTGGAGATTCCGACTCCGTTTTTGCGCATGACCTATGAGGAAGCGATGAACCGTTTCGGAAGCGACAAGCCCGATATGCGGTTTGGTTTTGAAATCGCTGACTTGAGTGGGGTCTTCAAGGATTCCTCATTCAAGGTTTTCCAAGGTGTCATTGCTCAGGGTGGGGTGGTGAAGGCCATCAACGTCAAGGGAATGGCGGACTTGACCCAGGGAGAACTCAAGGGCCTCGAAGATGCGGCAAAATCGCTTGGAGCCAAGGGCTTGGCCTTTATCAAGGCTGAAGGCGGCGAGTGGAAGTCACCCATCCTGAAATTCCTTTCAGAGGCGGAAATCTCGCAGATGAAGGAGATGCTCTCGGTAGAAGAGGGTGACATTGTGTTTTTCGCGGCTTCCGATTGGCAAACCGCGTGCACGATTTTGGGCAGAGTACGTCTGGATTCTGCGGCCATTCTTGCAAAGAAGGGTCGGATGGAGATCCGCAAGGATGACTACCGTTTCCTCTGGGTGATCGATTTTCCGTTGATGCTTCGGGATGAAGCAACGGGCAAATTCGCCGCCGCCCATCACCCCTTCACATCGCCTCATCCGGATGATTTCGCGTTGTTGGAAACGGAGGCACATAAGGCGAGGAGTCTTGCCTATGACTGCGTTTTGAACGGGTGCGAGCTTGGGGGGGGCAGTATCCGTATTCACGACATGGATTTGCAGCAGAAAATCTTCAAGAATGTGCTCAAGATTCCGGAAGACATCGTGGACAGCCGTTTTGGGTATATGTTGGAAGCTTTCCGTTATGGGGCGCCTCCGCACGGTGGTATTGCTCTCGGATTTGACCGTTTGGTGGGCATTCTGACCGGAAAGGATGCGATCCGCGACATCATTGCCTTCCCGAAGACGCAGAAGGGTCAGGATTTGATGGCACGTTGTCCCGGGCCGGTTGAACCGCGTCAGTTAAAGGATCTGCGCATCGCGGTGGTGTGATCTTGGATGCGCTGGCATTCTTTTTCGGCGAGGAGCCTATAGCCACTCCATCTGTGGAGAGTGGCATAGGCGAAACGAGTCTGGAATTTGGCCAAAGGGTCGGTATGCTTTGGGATTGGGATCCGATTCGATGGCACAGAATGTCCTGAATCCCTATTCAGGCCGATGAAGAGTCAGCAGTGGCCGGCTCGGTGAAAATCCGTTGGTATCAGCCGATCTTGTGTTTGCCGGGTCCGATTAGGTAGAATCCGGCGAATACAAGCGCAAGTTCAAGCGGTCTGGCGGCTCCATGCAGAAACGAGCTGAGGCTATTGAAGTCCCCGGAATGGGTGGAGAACGCCACCAGCATGAGCCCCGCGAGCAAGAGGCAGGCGAGTTTGAAGCGATACCCCAGTGCGAAAGCCAAGCCACCTGCAACCTCAATTGCCACTGCGATGAGCCCGGCCGTGATCTGAATGGTGGAGTGATCGGGAACAAAGAAAGGCATCGCTCCCACCGCGCGGATTGCGCCCGCACCGGCGACGAGTTTCACTATGCCTTGAAGGGTCATCAGCAGCCCGATGCCGACCCGGATAATCAGGATTCCTTGATTGGAGTTCATGTAACAGGAGTGTGTGAATGTTTGCTGCGGATGCAAACCGGTATTCGGAGATTGGTTCGCGGTCTCGGAAATCGCTTGCCGGAATGCAGGATCCTGGATTTTGGCAGCACGCGATTGGCTATTTTCGTCATTCTGGCTATATCGTGCTGGATGAGGCTTGGCTGTTGGTCGCGACCATCGCGGATTTGTTCAGCCGGCCGCCGATCCTAATCTTGGATCACTCAACCCAACAGAAGATACAGCGATGAACGAACAGGAAGCGAATCAATCGGGGAAATGCCCTTTCCCTCATGGGGAGATGTCCGTTTCGACGGGCAAATGCCCAGTCATGCACGGCGGAAATACTTCAAACGAGCAAACGATGAAACAGTGGTGGCCGAACTCCCTGAATCTCGACATTCTTCACCAGCACGACACCAAGACAAACCCATTGGGTGGAGATTACGACTATCGCGAAGCTGTAATGGCCCTCGACTTTGAGTCACTTAAGCATGACTTGATGAGACTTCTGACAGACAGTCAGGAATGGTGGCCTGCAGATTGGGGGCATTATGGCGGTTTGATGATTCGTATGTCATGGCATGCGGCGGGAACTTACCGGACCGCAGATGGACGCGGTGGTGGCGGAACCGGAAACCAGCGGTTTTCTCCGCTGAACTCATGGCCTGATAACGCGAATCTGGATAAGGCCCGTCGTTTGCTATGGCCGATCAAGAAGAAGTATGGCAACAAGATCAGTTGGGCCGATCTCATCATCCTGGCTGGAACAGTTGCCTACGAGTCCATGGGGTTGAAGACTTTTGGATTTGGATTCGGACGCGAGGATATCTGGCATCCTGAAAAGGACACGTATTGGGGCTCCGAAAAGGAATGGCTAGCCAGTAGCCGTGAGCGCTATGGAAGCGATGACAGGGAGACCCTCGAAAACCCCTTGGCAGCGGTTCAGATGGGCCTTATCTATGTGAATCCGGAAGGCGTGGATGGGAACCCGGATCCCCTGCGCACTGCCAGAGATATGCGGGTGACTTTTGCCCGTATGGCGATGAATGATGAGGAAACCGTCGCTTTGACAGCCGGAGGACACACGGTCGGCAAGTGTCATGGAAATGGGAAGGCGTCCAATCTCGGTCCTGAGCCCGAAGCAGCGCCAGTTGAGGAGCAGGGTTTGGGCTGGATGAACAAGAACGGCCGTGGCGTTGGGCGCAACACAATGACCAGCGGCATTGAGGGCGCATGGACCACCCATCCCACCCGGTGGGACAACGAGTATTTCCATCTCCTTCTGACGCTCGATTGGGAGCTGAGGAAGAGCCCGGCGGGGGCGTGGCAGTATGAACCCGTCTCGATCAGGGAGGAAGACAAGCCGGTTGATGTTGAGGACCCATCCATCCGCTACAACCCGATTATGACTGACGCGGATATGGCACTGAAGATGGACCCAATCTATATTGGCCCTATTTATACGGGTTTTGCACTTGTAAAAG
>JAPXRV010000003.1:35909-92834 GCA_033813415.1 Opitutales bacterium
GGTTAATAGGGAGATAGATGGACCCAATCTACCGTCCGATTTCCGAGCGTTTCAGTAAGGATCCAGCTTACTTCTCGGAGGTGTTTGCCCGTGCCTGGTTTAAGCTGACCCACCGTGACATGGGGCCAAAGGCTCGCTATCTCGGTCCATGGGTTCCGCAGGAGGACCTTATCTGGCAGGATCCTGTGCCCGCCGGGAATAATAGCTACGATGTCGAATCCGTGAAAGCCCGTATCGCAAACAGTGGGCTCCCTATGGCTGATTTGGTCGCCACCGCATGGGATAGCGCCCGCACTTTCCGGGGCTCGGACATGCGGGGTGGTGCAAACGGGTCACGCATTCGTTTGCGACCCCAGCGGGATTGGGAGGGCAATGAACCGGTTCGCCTTGGAAAGGTGCTCAGGGTGCTTGAACCCATAGCCGCTGAAGCCGGAGCGAGTATTGCGGATGTGATTGTGCTGGCCGGAAATGTGGCCATCGAACACGCGGCTAGGGCCGCCGGTTTTGCGATATCCGTGCCTTTCACACCCGGTCGCGGAGATGCCACTCAGGAAATGACCGATGTCGAATCCTTTGCGGTTCTTGAACCGCTTCACGACGGCTATCGGAATTGGGTCAAGAAATCATACGCGGTGAAACCCGAGGAACTCCTGCTTGACCGCACTCAACTCATGGGCCTCACCGCTCCCGAAATGACCGTGCTGATCGCAGGAATGCGTGTGCTCGGGACCAACCATGGAGGCTCGCAACATGGCGTGTTTACCGATCGGGTGGGTGCTCTGACCAATGACTTCCTCGTGAACTTGACGGACATGGGCAATGTGTGGGAGCCCAAGGGTGAAAACCTTTACTACATTCGCGACCGCGCCTCTGGTGCCGTGAAATGGACTGCCACCCGTGTGGATTTGGTTTTCGGATCCAACTCCATTCTGCGTGCCTATGCGGAGCTGTATGCGCAGGACGACAGCAAGGAGAAGTTTGTCAGGGACTTTGTGGCCGCGTGGACCAAGGTTATGAATGCCGATCGATTTGCCTGCTAGTCTCTTTGTCCATCAAAGGGATGCGCAATGCCTTTGGGGTTCCCGAGGTAGAGACTTGTTCATCTGCTATGAGGGGAGAGCCATATGCGTATCTTCCCGTGAGGTGGGGAGGTCGCTCGTGGCTTCCAGGGTCCCTCCATGTCAATGTGGCCGGGCGGTGCAGTTCATTCAAGCGGGCGGTTGGTGATGGGAATAGTATTTTTGCGAATGGGTGCGCGAGTTTTCTTTTGTTGCCTCCAGTTTTGCAATTCTGGTTCCCATATACTTGTCTGCAATCCTTGAGTCCGGGTTGAGTCGGCTTGACTCTTCGGATGGACCCTCTGAAATGAAAGTGTAATGAAGACCATGACCGTTCCCGAATTGATATTCCGATGTTCCGGTTCGGGTCGTATCCTGCCCTTCAATGATTTGTTTTCATCTGCCAAGTCTTTTCACGTCTGCATGACATTGTTCTTGAGTGCAAGGGGTTCCAGCGGAGGCGAGCGATGCTGATAAACTGGATCGATAAGAGCGTTTCCTGGGTCCGGGCATTTCTAGAGCGCGGTTTTCTCATCAAGACGGTCCTGATTTCTACATTAGTATCTGTTTTTCTTCAGGTTCCTTCATTTCCCGAGATTGAGGCACTATTTCCGACCCGTGCCATCCTCGAAATCAGCAACAGTCCGTGGACCCAGATCCACTATGATGCCGGCAGTCACGCCGAGAAGAAAACTTTGCGGCCGCTGGTTCCTTTGATCGCTAATGTTTTGAGGCTTAAGCATACCTGGCAGGTATATTTCTTGTTTGCGGTTGCGAACGCTGTGCTTTTGTTTCTCATCGCCCGCCTGTTGGAGCGTCGAACGGGGGACAGATTAGTCGCCTTTCTTGCGACTTTAGGTTTGAGCGGTGCATATTTTGGTTTTTCCGGATACGGTGACACCAAGGGATGGGGCGATGTGATTCCGTTCGTTCTGATCCTTTGTTCGATGGTGTGGCCTAGGACAATGGTGGTGTTGATTGCACATTTTTTAGCTATGGCAGGCGATGAGCGATCTGTGATTTCTGCGGTTTTTGCCTGCTGGTGGTTTGTATGCAGTTCAGACCGTTCTTTTGAGAAGAGTCTGATATGTCGCATACTTGCTCAGCGACACCTGATAATGGCTTCACTATTCGCTATGGTTGCCTATGTGGCGATGCGTTGTTACATGCACATAAACCTTGGCTTCAATATGCCGATGGGCAATGTGGGCTTACCTGTATTGCTGGAGCAGAATGTTGAGCACCTTCTACCGGGTTTGTGGGGGGCATTTGAAGGGTACTGGATTCTCTTGCTCCTTTATGTTGTCGGCCTGTTTCTGACGAAGAAATGGATGGATGGGCTGTTGATTCTTGTGGGAATGATTGGTTATTCAATCGCATGCATGATGGTCCATGACGTGACACGGTCGATCTGTTATGTGTTCCCGGTTGTTGTTTTGGCAATCGTAGAGATATATCGTGATACACACACAAGAAGTCGAACAGACTACTTGTTTCTCCTGGTGACATTCTTGAACGTTTTAGGTCCAACGTACTATTTGTATGGAAAGCTTCGAAGTTATGCGCCGGCCTTTTTCCGGATAATACAGTTTCTTCGTTGATAGGAGCTTTCTTCACACATATCAGTCCATGATTCGGATGCATATAGTTTTTGCGGGAAATCATCGTTTTGTGCCATATATTGGCGTGGCCATCTATTCTATCCTGAAGCATTCTTCGGGAGAGCAGCCGATCCGGTTCTCGGTGCTTGAGAACGGAATCAGTGAATCCGATCGTCAGAAATTGCGGATGCTGTGTGATTTACCCGGAGTGGAGTTGGATTTTAAACAAGTGGACGCCTCTCGTTTTGAAGGAGCCCCCCTATCACGTTTTCGTTCCCATGAACCTTATTTCCGATTATTGATTCCGGAGCTCTTTCCTGAATCTCCACGAGCGCTCTATCTTGACGGAGATATTCTGGTTTGCGATGACGTCAGCGCCTTGTATTCATCAAACCTGAATGGCCAGCCAATGGGCGCCTGCGACGATGTATCGGCAACGAAGCACATGGAACGTTTGGGGCTCAAACAATACTTCAATTCTGGAGTCCTGCTAATGGATCTTGAACTTTGGAGGAAAGAAAACCTGTTTCAACAATCAATGGATTCCCTGAGGGATAGTCATGATCAATTACTGTTTGAAGATCAGGATCTTTTGAATCTGGTGCTGAGGGAGAGGATTTCGACGCTTGATATCCGGTGGAACATGTTTTCCATTTTCTACTCGAAAAAACTAGCCCCCTCGTTCTTTTCAGGAACAGATCTCAAGTCTGCTTTGGAAAAGCCGGGAATTATTCACTTCTCGGGGAAATTCAAGCCGTATTGTGTGCACAATGCCTTTCGCATCAATTGGCAATACCATCGGTATGCCATACGCACTCCTTTTTGGAGAGACCTGATATCCAAGGCCATGCGTTCCAACATGAGCATATGGAGATGGAGGCTGACCCAACGGTTTGTATCATCCAGACAGGCATAGTTTCCCGCGATTGTCATCGGATCGTTGACCACTCCGGGTTGTTTCTTGCGAATCAGGATTGGTCGACTCTTATCCGCCGCAGTTGCATTTGATCCTCGATCGTCACCCTGAACATCTGCGTGGCCATCCAGAATACGCAGGCAATGGGAAATGCGGTGTAGGCCGCCACAGCCGATTTCACCATCGGTCCGCCATCCATCGGCACAAATCCCCTGAGCACCAGGCAGAGTATGAGCCATACGGCTCCTGCGATCCCTGCGTCGAGGATACGGGTTAATGTGCGGCTTTTTGACTGGGATTCCATGATCTCCACCCTATTCGGGATCGGGTGGGAATCAAGTCAATGCATCTGTATTTCCCGTGGGGATCGCAGATGATCGGACATATGGTAACTTTTTGAGAGAATTTGGAATAAGCGATCCAGCAGATGGGTCGTCTCTTGTGTCGGGAAACTGCCGGATCCCGACTACACGATCGATTCCATCGCATCCAATCGAACGTGTGCCGACATGGAATCGTTGATGACTGGGCGGGTGTCTTCTCAGTCCTCCAATCCAAGTTTCTGTCGGTGTAGCCTTACCTCCTCCATGAATGCTTCCATGTCCACGATCTCCATCGCAGATTCTGTAGGGGGATCGATGCTCTGGAATCCATAACTTGGCACATCCATGTTTTCATAGTCGTAGTATCGGCGTGGAAAGAAGCATTGGATAGGACGGCAGGGGCCCCTGTCATTGTAATGGGTTCCTGTTCTCACGATCCATTTTCCGGGAGACTCTTCTTTGAAATACAAATCCGATTTTGATACGTTGAAGACGATCCAGGACAGGTGATTCTCCCCGAGCGCGAATGCTTTTTTGGTGAAACCGTAGGGGTGTAGACTTAGAATGGTTCCATCGGCCAATTCAATGTGCTGTCGGTCAACGAAATCTTTGACTGGTATCCAGTTTTCGTTTTTCGGAGGTGGGCATCTGTAAAAGTGAGAGTACCCGTAGATCCGGTATCCATGTTGATCGAGTAGCATCAATCCGCCCAGCAAAAGGAAGGAAACGAATAAACCGAGGGTATTCATTTTTCTTCGGAAGCCCAGGTGTGCCACGATCAGAACAGTTAGCGGTGCGAAGAATAGCCCTGTCGGAACGACTTTTATCATCGTGGCCAGCGATAGAATCGCCACGATCGTTCCTGCCCACCAATTGTATCCTTTCTCTTTCAGGTAAAACGGAATGAGTCCAAGAAAGGCGATGGCGGACCCGAACAGGGGAATGGCGATATTCACAAGGATGGGATCGGAGGCTTCTCTGAAGGTCCTGTAGTTGCGATAGACGATCTCAACCAAAAGGTAACAGGCCATCAGAAGGATTGCCGATAGGGCGATTGTTTTTCCATGTTTCATACTATGGCTTTTGGTTGTTATACGAGGAGTTTTGGTGCGATAGAATGATCATTCCGGGAACTGTGGATTCATGCTCATTCTTTGCCTTGCAGGTCGGCTGGTCAAGAGGCGGCAGTCGGCCAAGTCAATACTGGAAGGGTAAAGGCGGAGTGGCAGTTCGGAAAATGCGAGTTACCGGCGGAGAATGGATGATCGGCAATCGTTTTGATTGGTGGTCGGAGAAGTTCCGATGATTGATATCACGCAATTGGTTGAATCCAGCTTGCCCATCGAAATGTGTATGAGAAACCGTCGATGAAATGGTGTCTTTCCGAAGCAAACAGAAGGGATAGCGCGAGCGATTAAATTGAACCACCGGAAAAAAACGGGAAGCTCGTGCGCACCACGAACTTCCCGCCTTGAATGAAATCTGCCGAATGTCAGATGGCTCAGAGCCGGATCAGGTTGTTGCCTGTCATCGCTGCCGGCTGGGGCAGGCCCATCATGCAGAGCAGGGTGGGGGCAATGTCAGCCAAGCGTCCTTCCGGGAGAAGCTTCTTCCCCTTGAAACGATCGTCAACGACAACGACTTCCACCGGATTGAGGGTGTGCGACGTGTGAGGTCCGTCAGATGACGGATCAAACATCTGGTCCGAGTTGCCATGGTCCGCTGTGACGAGTGCCGAGCCGCCGACTGTCCGCACTGCTTCAAGCAGCACTCCAACCATGTGGTCCACGGTTTCACAAGCTTGGATAACGGCTTTGAGCGATCCGGTGTGCCCGACCATGTCGGGATTCGCGAAATTCACGACAATCAGCCCATACTTCCGCGACAGGATCGCCTGTTTGGCGGCTTCACAGACGCCGGGCGCAGCCATCTCCGGTTTTTGGTCGTAAGTTGAAACCTCTTTGGGGCTCGGAATGATCTGGCGATCTTCGAGTGGGAACGGTTCTTCGCGGTAGTCGTTGAAGAAGAAGGTGACGTGCGGGAACTTTTCGGTTTCAGCGCAGCGGAACTGCGGGATACCGGCCCGGCTGACCACTTCTCCGAGGATGTCCGGCATCTTTTCCGGTTTCGGGAAAAGGATATTCGGGCAAAGTCCCTTCTCGTAGTCGGTCATTGTTGCAAAGAAGACCTTGAGTTTTGGACCGCGATCGAAGCCTTCGAATGGGTCGTCGATGAAGGCGCGGGTGATCTCGCGAGGGCGGTCTCCGCGGAAGTTGTAGAAGATAACGGCATCGCCGTCCTGAATCGTCGCGACCGGTGCTCCCGATGCGTCGACAATCTGGGTGGCAGGGATGAACTCGTCGCCTTTCATGGAGGACTCGAGAGGCTGCGCATAGTATGCTTTCATCGCTTCCTCCGCAGAGCGGGCAGTCTTCTGGGCTGCGCGGCCAGTGAGACAATCGTAGGCTTTCTTGACCCGATCCCAGCGTTTGTCGCGGTCCATAGCCCAGTAACGTCCGGTAACCGTGGCAATTCTGCCAAGGCCGATCTTTGCGAACTCGGCCTCGATCTGCTGAATGTATCCCAGCCCGCTTTCGGGTGGAGTATCGCGGCCATCGGTGAATGCATGCAGGAAGACCTCCTTGACTCCCGATTCCTTTGCCAGGCGAACCAAACCGTAGAGGTGCTCAAGCATGCCATGCACGCCGGCGTCCGAGGTGATGCCCATCAGGTGAAGGCGTCCGCCTCTGTTGGCCGTATCGATTGCCTTATTGAAGATTGGATTGGTGGTGAGGGTGCGATTGGTGAACCCTTTGTCGATCCGGACAAGTTCCTGATCGACGATACGGCCGGCCCCGATATTCTGGTGGCCGACTTCGCTGTTTCCCATGATGCCCGCGGGCAATCCGACGTCGATCCCGCATGCGAGGATCTCGGTGCGTGGATACTCCTTGCGGATCCGGTCTGCCACAGGAGTGGTGGCGAGCTTCACCGCGTTATAGGAATCGTGTGCGGGGTTGTGGTTCTCGCCCCAACCGTCACGGATAATGAGTACAACTGGTTTCCTGTCCATAAAAGTATGAGGCTGAATCAGTATACATTTCCGATCTCTGAGGGAAGCCGGAAGTTGATGGGCCGGATCAAAACCTGTCGGATTCGATCGATGAGGTCACTTCTGGAGCAAATTATTGTTCAGGCTGGGCGCGGAGGTGGGGGGATGGATGGTTTGGTCTTGGATGGTTCGGGCAAGGGATCAGCGAAAACATCCAATCCTGCGGGAATGGATGGTGGAGGCTCTTTCGCCTCAACTGTTTTCGCAGCTGCTGGAGTAGGCTCTTTGGGAGCGGGGGTGGCAGGTGGAGGGTTTTGGCGGCTGTGGTTTTCGATCATCGCATGGATGGCCTGCACAATCCTCTCCGACCATTCGGCATAGTATGCAGCGTCCTTGAAAACCATGAGCAGATTCTTGGATGCATCAATGCCGGGAATGTGGATGCTGCAGTTCATCGCAGCCTGTTTGTCCTGCTGGGGGACGTTGGTGACCTCCACAAGGCAGAGCAGCTCCTGTTGCTGGCCGTGTTCGTAACTCCACACCGCGATCGAGGAGCGTTCCATCCGGAGATTGTGCGTGCGGTCGGCCTTGACGATTTGGTGGGGATCGGAAAGGTGTTTTCTCCAGCAGTTGAGCAGTTCCGGGTCAAGATGATCGATAAAGGTGATGGGACTTGTTTTCACGGGAAGCAGGTTTAGGGCTGAAAAGATGCTTGAAGCGAGCGGGTGTCCGAATGAACTTGCATTGACTCAGGCGGGATTGTGTTCATTATTTGCATCGATTGAAAGCGAAAAACCCCTTGATGCCGGAACGCCCTGACACGGAGTCCGGCTCCATGCGAAACCGGTGAGACTGGAGAATAGATAGAGATCGCTCATGGCCTTTGATAAAATCATTGTCGTTGATGATGAATTGATCATTCGAAAGACCCTCGAACAGCAGTTGCGCAACCGCCGATATGCGGTCGCGAGTGCGTCGACGATCGCCGAGTGTGAAGCGATTATGGGAAAGGATCAGTTTGACTTGATCTTCCTGGATGTGCGTCTCCCGGATGGCGATGGAACGGATCTGTTGGAGCGGATCGGGGATGATCCGGACAAACCCATGGTGGTGATGATGACCGGATACGGTTCGGTGGAGTCCGCCGTGAACTGTATGCGCCTGGGTGCTTTTGATTATGTGATCAAGCCGTTCTCGTCGGATCAGATTGAGGTTATTCTCAAAAAGGCGGAGAGTTTCAGTCAACTGGTAAAGGTCAGCCGGTATCTCAATACGGAAGGTCAGAGCAAGAGCGGCATCATAGGGGACAGTGCTCCAATGCAGGATCTCAAGAAGATCATCCGAAAGGTGGCGGCCACGGAGGCCACTGTGTTGATCACGGGGGAGAACGGAACAGGGAAGGAATTGGTGGCCAATGAGATCCATCGCCTGAGTTCGCTTGTGAACGCACCTTTTATTCGGGTGAATTGTGCCGCGATTTCGGAGAATCTCATCGAGAGTGAGTTTTTTGGACACGAAAAAGGTTCTTTCACCGGAGCGACCCAACGGCGGGAGGGTCGTTTCGAGTTGGCCAATAATGGAACGATACTGCTCGACGAGATCAGCGAGATATCTCCCCAGCTCCAGGCAAAGCTGTTGCGGGTCTTGCAGGAGAAGGAATTTGAGCGGGTGGGGGGGAACAAGACAATAAGGGTGAACGTGAGGGTTTTGGCCACTACCAATCGTGACCTGATGAGGGAGGTGGATGCCGGGCGGTTCAGGCAGGATCTCTTTTATCGACTCAACGTTTTCCCGATTCATGTGCCTGCATTGCGTGACCGGAAGGATGACATCCCCTTGTTGGCGGCGAAATTTCTGGAAGTGTTTACCAGAAAACATGGGCATTCGGTTAAAGGTTATTCAAAATCTGCCGAAGAAGCATTGGTGGCCCACGATTGGCCAGGAAATGTGCGGGAGCTGCAAAACACTATCGAACGAGCCGTGATACTCTGTGACAACAATGCCTACATCACCCCTGCGAATCTGGGATTGATCCGGATGAGCCGTGGCGCGCCGGAGGCTGTGGAGCCGCAGTCGAAGCGGGTTGTGGCAGATGTTCCAATGCCTTCGGGAGATGATTTGCCAGGGGATGGTGGAGTGGTTCCATTGGAGGAGGTGGAGCGTCGGCATATCCTGCATGCCTTGTCCCGGACATCCGGCAACCGCACTCAGGCGGCCGAGCTTTTGTCGATCAGCATCCGTACGTTGAGAAACAAGATTAACCAATATCGGATCGAGGGGATCGAGATTCCTGAACCTGCTGCTAAATAATCTCTCGCTTATACCGATACATAAACCAAGATTGCTTTCGAAATATGTCCAAGCTAATACTAATCCCGGAAGAAGAGCTGGTGGGAATGATGGTCTCGGCAGTTCAGGATGTTTTCACCACCATGCTGAGTATGCAGGTTGACTTGGACCGCCATGAGTCCTCGATGACCTCGGAGGAGAGTGTGCCTCCCGCCTACAATTCGAATAACCCGATGATCGCGGCCAACGTAGGTTTCAGCGGCAAGATCTACGGAATGGTATATTTGTGCATGGAAGCTACTCTTGCTCTCAAACTCACCCGCCAGTTGCTCGGGATGGGCGATCTTGAGCCCAGTGATCATGAAATGGTGAACGATGCCCTCGGCGAATTGGCCAATATGACAGTGGGGGGATTCAAGAATCAGCTCAGTCACAAGGGTTACAGTTGCCAACTGACCATTCCATCGATCCTGAGGGGAACCAATTTCAGTGTCGAATCGACGTCGCAATCCCAGCGGGAGACGTTTTATTTCGACACCGAGGGGAATGCATTTGTTGCAGACCTGTTCATTCGCACCGGAGATTGATCTGACTGACCTGAGGGAACCATGAGTAAAAAGTGCCTAACTGTCGACGATTCAAAGGCCGTCCGGATGATCGTAAAGAAGGCCTTTACGGATTTCGACTTGGAAATCTGCGAAGGTACAAACGGTGTTGAAGGTCTCGCTGCTGCCAGCAAGGAGAATCCGGATCTTATCCTTTTGGACATTACCATGCCTGTGATGGATGGTATCGAGATGCTCACCAAGTTGAAGGCGGATAATTCGCTCAAACATATTCCCGTGATCATGTTGACCGCTGAAGCGGGCAAGGAAACCGTCTTGAAGATCGCCAAGATCGGAATCCGTGATTATATTGTGAAGCCTTTCAGCGAGGAAACGCTGATCGAGAAGGTGGGACGGGTGATTGACCTGCGGCCGATTTCCGAAATCCAGGATAAACGCAGAAAGCTTACGGATCCGCTCAACATCATGTTGGTGGAAGACAAGCCGGCGATAGCCGAGCAATTCCGGACTGGCTTCTCTTATCCCAGTTGGAAGGTGAATGTCGTGTCGTCCACTGGGGAAGCAATCGATGCGGTTCAGGAGTCACAGCAGGATGTGATCATCATCAGCCTTTCACTGCCGCATGATTCGGGCATTGAATTATTCCGTATCCTGAGATCCAATCCGCGTCACAAATACACTCCGGTTTTTGCCCTCATCGTCAAGACCGACACTCATGAGCAGGCGAGGGCGCAGGACACCGGCTTCACCAATATCGTGACCAAACCCGTGGATTTTCACGAACTGGAAACCAAGATTGCGAATGCGGCCAATCTCGACACATCCGAGAAGTATTTCACGTTTGAGAAGGATTATCTGCTGATTGCGTTGCCGGAGAATCCGACCAACCATTCAATCATCGAAGTGAATGGATTCTTGCGTGAGAAGATCACGAAGGCTGTGGACAATGGTTTCAGAAAAGTGGTCGTTGACGTTCACACCCTGGAAACCCTCAACATGAATATCGTTAAGTTCATGTTGGATGCGATGAAGTATTGTCAGGAGCTCACCTTGAAATGCTACGTGGTGGGTAACGAGCGCATCGATCAGGAGTCCAAGGCTTTCGAGGAATCGAAGGGTTGGAAAGTTTTCACTTCCGTCGAAGCAGCTCTCGCTTCCTGATTTTCGCTTGAGTGGAAACACACACTGGCGTTCGCTCGGATGGGTCTCTCTTTCAGATCAATCGCATTCTGAGTGTCACGATCTGCAATCCCACATAAGCAAGAAGCACTCTGTTCCAGCTTTGGCTGGAACAGAGTGCTTTTGAATACTGAGAAGCTTGAGCCGATCTTGGCTCGGGCAGGTCTATTCAGGGAACGAGATGCCCCTGAATGTTCAGGGTGATCTCCACTTCATTTCCAACGACCCCTTGCCCGTAGGTGATCCCCCACTCACGCCTGTCGATCGTTACAGACGCGTCCCATCCGGAAATCTGTTTGCCGCCCATCCCTTCTCCAATTCCAAGGAGCTGAACAGCGAGTGTGACCGGTTTGGTCACATCGCGGATGGTCAGATCGCCAAGCACTTCATATTGGTTTTCTCCCAATGCCTTCCAGTTTGTGGATCTGAATGTCATCTTCGGGAAACGATCCGCCGAAAAGAAATCGTCATTCATCAGGTGTTTGTCCCGGTCGGCGTTATGGGTGTTCACGCTCGCCACATCAATCTCTGCCGTCGCAACCGTGTTGGCGAGGTTGTCCTTCTCGAATACAAGCTCACCGGAAAAGGTGCCAAAGCTTCCGGGGACTTTTGTAAAGAAATGCCGGATTGAAAAACTGACGCCCGAGTGAACAGGGTCAATGCGGTATGTTTCCTGGGCGGCGAGAGCCAATACCGGAAGGAGAGCTGAAGAGAGTATCAAACTAAGTGTCTTATTCATGGTTATGAGCAATTAAGTTCAACCGGAATAACGAGCGGCCGGGCTAATTCAATGCGTCGGGTATGGGTTCCTCGAATGGGTATTCTTTTGGCTAATTCTCGATAACCCAGTATCAGGGGTTTCCATGGCAGGGCTTACTCCACAGCCCGCCTATCACGGATGGACATCGTCCTGCGGATGAAGATGCAGTCTTCCGAAGAGCGTGCACATCCACGCCAACGCTGGCATGCACAAAAGGATCACGACTTGTCCTGCCATGGAATCGATCGCGAGTTTCCGGAAAAACGCGGAGGATGGTCCAATCGCATCCGAATGGAGGATGGTCATGGATAACATCATCATCCAGTGGATCGCCGTCGCATATACCAGCATGAGGTTCCATGACCTGATCCGGTAGTCGGCCCGTCGCCGGATCAGGTCGGCGGAGATAAGCAGCCCGACCGGAATCATCCATCCCCGAAGATCGGGATAGGTGGTCTCAATGGTGAGTGCGGCAATCAGTGTGAGAATAATGGCGCCAGGGGGTCTGAGGATGGCAGATGGAAACACCAGAAAACAGGCGAAACACGGAATCCATATCCCCCAGGTGGCGAGGATGTGGTTGGCTCCAGCCACTGAATACCATAGGAGTCCGGTGAAAAATATGATCACAAACAACTGCACAACCCACCTGAACCCGGTTGGTAAAGAAGGTGGGGGTCGGGGGCGCATGAAAGGATACAACAGGGGAAATAATCCGGAAATTTCCGGATTATTGTCCCTGTATCAACTCGGCAAAGCGCTGGTTGATGAATTCTTCGATGCGGCCTTCGTAGGCTGTGAGCCTGGTTTCAACCGCCTGATCCACCAGCGCGTAGAGGTATTCCTCACTCACGGCTTGTGCGATTTCGGTCGCCAACTCCCGGGTCAGCTGCTGGGTCATCTCACGGGCAACTTCTTCGCTCACCATTCTCGCGGTGATTCCGGCTGCATCCCGGGCAACATTGGCCCCGATTTCACGGGCAATCTCCGTAGCCGCCTGCTTGGCCGCATCGGCAGCGGCATGTTCGGCAACGGATTTCGCTACATCCCCGGCTACTTGGATCGCGCGTTCGGTCGCAGCGTTCGTGGCAACCGCAGTCGCGATTTCGGCCGCTTTGGCAGCGGCTGCACCCCTTGCAACTTCTGTCGCGACATTTTGGGCAGCAGCAATGGCGATACCCGGGGCGCGATCCCTGGCAATCTCACGAGCCACTTCTTCCACAGCCTTCATGGACGCCTCGCGGGCGACTTTTGTCGATACCTCAATGGCCATCTTTGAGGCCGCATCGGTAACGATTCCAGGGGCCATCTCGGCGGCGATACGCTCAGCAATCTCGGCTGCGGTGGTCCGGATCGCCTCTTCGGCGATCGGCTTGGCAATAATCCGGGTGAGTTCAAGCGCGACATCCTTGGATGTCTTTTTCGCGTTTTCTTCGGCTACTCGCTCCGCGACCTCTTTGGCAATGGTTCCGGATACCTCACGGGCAACCTGCTCACTGATCTCCATCGCGTTGCGCTCGGCAACTTCCCGTGCGATAGGCCCAGCGGTTTCACGGACCGCAGATTCGGCAAAGGACGTCGCACTCTTTTCCGCAATTTCAGCTGCCAGCCCCCTTGCGACCTCATCGGCGACTCTTTCCGCAACTGAAGCGGCAACTTGTTTTGCCTCCTGAGTGCTGATCTCGCGTGCATTGGTTTCGGCCACCTCACGGGCAATCGGCCCGGCGGTATCCTTAACAGTGGCTTCAACGATTGCGCGCGCGTTCTTTTCGGTGATTTCGGTCGCCAGTTTTCTTGCGACTTCATCGGCGACTTTTTCCGCAACCGAAGATGCGACCGTCCGGGCTTCCTGTTCGGCGAAGTTCTTTGCCGTTTCTTCGGCTACTTCCGAGGACTTCTCCAAAGCCGTGGTTTCAGCGATTTTGCGAGCTGCCTTTTCAGCGACGTCCGTCGCAATCGTGCGTGCGGTATCCGTGGCGATTTCAGTCGATACTTTCTCCGCATTCTGGGCAGCTACGGATTTGGCTTCACGCGTCGCTTCACGTTCGGCGGTTTCCGTGGCGATGGATCTCGCGGTTTCGGTGGCAAGCGCGGTGGCGATATCGGTGGCAACCGAGAAACTGGTTTCTTCGGCTGTTTTCCTGGAGACCTCGGTTGCAATCCCGGTCGCCACATTGGCTGCGGTGCTCCTGGCAATCTCAGGCGCAATGTCATTGGCATGCTGCGTGGCGAGCTCAGTGGCAAGCCTCTCTGCAATTCCTCTGGCTATGGTATCCGCGACTTCGCGGGTTACCGCTTCCGCCACAGTACCGGCGACTTTTTCCGCGCAGACCTTGGCCACAGTCTCAGCAGTGGTCCTCGCAGTGTCTTCCGCGACGATGTTTGCTTTCTTTGTCGCAGCATCGGATGCAATTGCGGGAACGATGTCCTTTGTCATCGATTCCGCCAATGCCTTGGATGTCGTTGATGCGACCTCACGCGCAGTCTTGTCCGCTACCTGCGTCGCTACCTTATCGGCAACTTGTCGGGTGATTTTCTCCGCATCCTTCAGCGTCTGCGTCTCCGCGATATCGCGAACAACATAGTCTACCCTTTTGGCAGTGAGTTCTTCCGCGATTCTCCTGGCGGTGTCTTCAGCCGCAGTTCGGGCCGCGGTCCGGGAAATTTCTCTGGCGATGGATTCGGCAGCCATGATTGCAGCCGGCTGGGAGACTTGCCGGGCAATCGCTTCCGCGATTTCTGAAGCTTTTGGCTTGGCGATGTCAGAAACGCATTTCTCAACCAGTTCGTGTGCGAGAATGTCGCTCCGGTTGCGCAGCATATCCTCCACAAGCTCAGCCGACATCTCGGTCTCGATGTGGTGACGCAGGGAGACCTCCACTTTCTTGGAGAGTCCTTCAATTGCGTCCGAAGCCATCGTATCCACGGCCAACTGGGCAATCGCAGTCGCCTTCTCAATGATAGCATCCTGAAGCGGCTTCGGGAAATCCTCCAGAACCGTCGGCGTCGCCGGGGCAGTGGGTTGGATCTGAGGCTCGGGAAGAAATCTTGGGAGCATCCCGGGGAGCATGCGTTCAAGAGCAGGTCTCAGCGCTTCATCTGTTAGCGCAGCGGACTGCCCAACTGGCTCAACCTGCTCAGCCTCTGCTTGATGCTCGGGTTCCTCTGTCGCGGCTTCAGCCGATGCGGATTTCTTGGAACCTTTCTTTTTGCCTTTCTCCGGTTTGGCGGGTTCTTCCTCCTCCATGGGAGATGCGGGTTCCACAGGCAAAGGTTCCGATAGGATGCTCTCCGGCTCCAGAAAAGTCTCTGCAGGGGCTTCCTGTAAGGGGCCCTCCACGAGATCTTGCACCGGTGGATTCATCGTGTCCGGAATGACTTCTGCAGGAGGAATTCCATCTTCAGGCGAAATCAGAATATCCTCAGAGGTATCAAATGGGAGCCCGTCCGTGCCGGACTCCACGGCCTCAGCGGGCGGTGTGTCCATCGGTTCCGGTTCCAGAATCTCGGGAGATTCGATGGTCTCAGTTGCTGCATCTTGCACAGATGCGTCCTGAACAGCCTCAACGTGGGGGTCGTCGAGATCCAGTTCCTGCCATGGCGGCTCAGCTACATCAGCATAAGCCACGGGGAGTACCATTACTTCGGCCAGAGGGTTGATCTCTTTGTTTCGAGCGGCCTCGTTGAGACTCACCGGATCGGTGTATACATTCCCGTCAACGGACATCCACCAGATGTCATCCACATCGTTTTCCAGGAGCCAATTGCGGAGGTCCAGCAATTTCATGCGCCAAGAATTGCTTTGTTTACAATTGGAGTCAAGCGCTGTTGTGGACGAAATGAGGGTGTTTGATATTTTCCTTACGGCTTATGGAAAGGCGGGACGGCTGCTGATGTTGCCAATACAGGCGGACGAAAAATGCCCTGACTGCTCCTAAGCCCGTGTCAATCAACACCCATATGACGCGTATTCGTCAGGCCCGAAGTCTGGATCAATCTTGAGCCGCCCATTCTGGAACCAAAACACAGGCTTCCCGGACGGAGCGTATGCCGGGATCGAGCCGCACTTTGCCCTTTTGAAATAGCCCATCGGTCTGGTTTTCGAGGTAAACGAGGTATCCAATCAGGATGCCCCTGGGAAATGGACCTCCGAGCCCAGTCGTATAGAGCGGAATCGGAGACTGTGGGTGGAGCCTTACATCCAAGGGGATGTGGTTGACTTCCGCACTTAGCGCGGACCCTGGTAATTGTCCAGATCCCTGGAATGTGATGGGCCTGTCGTCTCCAACGGTTTGGATCGTTAGGCGGAATCCCGGACTGGTGATCAGATCTGCGACACAGGTGTGTTTGGATACCTCCCGAACCCGGCCGACAGCTCCCCCTCCAAACACTACGGCATGCCCGGGCTGGATGCCGTGTGCGCTTCCTTTATCGAGCCGTATGGTTTCGAACCACGATGCCAGATCCCGCCGGATCACGCGGACATACTCGGGGCGGTATCCAGGTGGCTTCTCCATGCCCATCAAGGTCTCAAGGTTCTCGAGGTAGCGGGTCATGTGCTCCAGACTATTCAGCTCGATTTTCAGTCGGGCATTCTCCCTCGACAAAGCCCGTCCTTCCTCGATCAATCGGTTGGTGTCGGTGTGCCGGAGTGCCCCATAGTCCTGTAACTCACCCACATCCGCAGCGAAGGTGTCGACCGGAGCCCTGAACCGTTCAAAGCCATGGTAGACAAGATTGCGCAGTGGCACCGGAGCCACGGCCCAAAGAATAGCGGCGATGACGAGGGCACCTGTGAGGATCGCTGGACTGCCGTTTTTTTGTCTCATCCTGTCTGGAACAGTCGAAGGGTAGTCCGATCAGTAGATGGATTCCGTCATCATGCGGTATAGCAGCAGTTTTTCGGGATCCCGAAGGAGGACAGCTGTACCGTTGGCGACGGCTGAGAGCGGATCTTCTGCCAGCAGGACCGGTAGACCGGTGGTGCGGCTCAGGTAGGAATCGATGCCGCGAAGCAGCGCCCCCCCCCCAGCCATGAAGAATCCCCTGTCGACAAGGTCTGACGAAAGCTCGGGCGGGCACATTTCAAGAGCCTTCCGGATCATGTCGCCAATCTCCCTTAGGGTAGGCATGAGTGCCTCACGGATTTCCTGCGACGATACGGTGATCATTTTCGGAAGACCGGCTACCGAGTCCTGTCCGCGAACTTCCATTTTGAGTTCCTGATCGAGGGCAAAGGCGGATCCGATGCGTATCTTGATTTCTTCAGCTGTGCGAGGTCCGATGTGAAGGGTGTAGGCTTGTTTAAGGTGATTGATGATAGCTTCGTCCATCTCATCGCCTCCTACCCGGATGCTGCGTTTCAGCACGATTCCGGACAAAGAGATCACCGCAATCTCGGTGGTTCCGCCCCCGATGTCCACAATCATGTTGGCCGCCGGTTCATCGACTGGTAATCCGACTCCGACGGCTGCGACAAAAGGCTCGGGCATGAGGATGACGGTGCGGGCCCCGGCATTGTAGGCGCTGTCCTCGACCGCACGGCGCTCCACTGGAGTGATACCCGATGGGATCGCAATGAGTACTCTTGGTCCAGCCAGATTGAAGTTGCCCGAAACCTTGCGGATGTAGCGTCGCAGCATCTGCTCGGTGACTTCAAAGTCCGAAATCACACCATCTTTAAGCGGACGTATCGCGATCATGCCTCCGGGAGTCCGGCCCAGCATGTTCTTCGCTTCAGTGCCCACCGATCTGACCTTGCGGGTGTAAGCATCGATCGCAGCCACGCTTGGTTCCCGGATGACGATCCCCCTGTTCTTGACGTAGACCAGAGTGTTGGCCGTGCCAAGATCAATGCCGATATCGATGGAAAATAGGCCAAACACTTCAGGCAGGGAGATGGGGATTCAAAGATGTCCTTGAATCCTTTTGAATAAGGGGCGCGTATCAGGAAAGTCAAAGGCAATTGTCAAAGACCGTATCAAGAGAGCCGGATTGAATACCTTGAGTGTCCGCCCGGCTGTTTCGAACCTTGGCAATAATGAGTGAGACCATGCTTTGTAAAAGGGATGAAGCCGTGGCCTCCCATTCCATAGTGAGCTATTGCGTGCGGAAACTCCTGTGATGCACGAAGTTGTCGAAAGATAGGATGGATAGAGTCAGAGCAAGCGGGCAATGGTTTGGAGAAGGTTTGAAACCCCTCTTGCGAAGGATTCCTCCGGTGTGAGCAAACTCAGAACGAGTATGCCGGGGGTCTCAAAGTCAAAAAAGAAGCCCGGATGTACGAGGGTATGATGATTCTCAAGCAGGTGCAGGCAGATCGATTCATCGGTTTGGGTGCTACCGGGTGGACATAAAACTTGCAGGCAGGCGTACCATCCGGCATCGGGTCGCAGAAGCCGGAATCCCCGTTGATCGATCGATGAGAGGTACTGAAGGTTGTTCCGGATGCGTCTGAGGATCGGTGTTTGGAAATCAGCGGAATACATGAACCAAGCCGGCATCGCATTGATGGTAAACGCGTTTGGAGAAAGGTAGTGATCCGCCATGTGCTCAAGGTGTTCGAGTGCTTTCGCCTTGAGGTGATCCGGTCCGCTGACGTGAATCCACGACAGTTTCGCTTGGGGAAGGGCCAGGACCTTTGATAAGCCGTTGAGTGTAAAGGTGAGGCATCCGGAGTTCGACACGCTGCTGGGAACCCGGCTGGATGGATCGAGCGGGTAGTCGGCGAACACTTCGTCCACGATCAGGGCCAATGAATGATCCGCGCAGTATCCGGAAATGTGTTGGTAGTCCGCGTCTGAGAGGACGGATCCGGTTGGGTTGTTAGGGCTCACGCAGACAATTGCGCGGGTGGTCGGGCGAATGGAGGCGGGGATGGCGGGGAGTTCATTCCTCCAATGAGGGGATATCCATCGGATCGGAAAGGTGTCGGTCTTGATGTCGTTCAGTTCGGCGAGCTCATGAATAAGGGGGTAGGTCGGGGATGCGAGGAGGATGCGGTCATATGGATCACAGAGCAACCGGAAGACCATGCTGTATGCCTCGGAGGTGCTGGATGTGAGGACGAGGTCATCCGGATCGACAGTGTATCCGCGGCGGAGGTAGTAATCCGCGATCCCGGCACGCGCGGTGGCATCGCCTTTGGAAACCGGAGCATAGGTGAGGCTTTTCGTGTCCTTCAGTGCATTGAGGATGCTGGCGGAATCTGGTCTTTCCAGCCCGCATCTGGTGGGATTGGAGACCGTCAGGTCGAGGATCTCGTGTCCTTGGCTGCGGATGTGCTGGAGGGACTGGGTCAGCTGGTTGGGCTTGTGGTCGGACGGCATCCGGATCGCAAACCGGAATGGACAGGGACTCATAATGGACATTGGAGAAAGCGGAAAACTGTCTCAAAGAAGCGAATCAATACGCGTTACGTGAAGGGAAGAATACTTCGGATACGGTGCGGATGATGATGTCTATGTCGAGCCAGATGGACCAGGAGTTGATGTATTTGATATCGTAGCGGACGCGGTTCCGGATTGCGTCGTCGTCCGGAATCTGCCCTCTGAATCCATTGACTTGAGCCAGCCCGGTGATGCCCGGTTTTACGAAATGGCGAATCCGGTAAGTGGAAACGGTGTTTCGGAATAGTTCATCGTGTTCGATTAGGTGGGGGCGTGGACCCACGACACTCATCTCTCCGCGCAGAACATTGATGAATTGGGGAAACTCATCCAAGCTGCGCCGCCTGAGAAAAGCGCCAAAAGGGAACACCCGGTTGTCGCCGGGTTTTGCTTGCACGGCTTCGGTGCTTCGATCGGGGTCCGATGCATACATGGATCTGAATTTGAGAATCTCAAAGGTGCGTTTGTCGAGTCCGGTTCTGGGTTGCTTGTAAAACAATGGGCCGGGGGCCTGGCGTTTTTGGGCCCATCGAACCATGAGAATCAAGGGTGGAAGAACAAAAAGCACAACTGGAAGCGATACCGCGATGTCGAGCATGCGTTTGATCAGGCGATTGACCGGGTTCTGGAGCGGCTCGTCCTGAAGGGAGAAAAAAGTATGGGTTTCATACATTGCGAAGTGAACGGGCTGATCGAAGAGATCCTGCCAGTAGTTGTAAATGAGGACATGGCATCCGTGACGCGTGCAGGGATCCAGAACCGACCGGAACCATGATCGGTCCCTTTCCGAATCGAGTATGATGATCTGATCAGTCGGATGCTCTTTCAGGATAGAGTCAAGTTTGTCGATGGTTCCAAGGACGGGGATTGCCGGGCCGGACTCAGTAAGATCCGGCTCCTCCTGATCGTCAGGATTCTCCCGAAGCGTGACGAGTCCGGATACTTCGAAGCCGGAAGCGGGTAGACCCCTGAGGAATATCCGCATGTCAGACACCGATCGATGGCTGCCGATAACGATGGTCCGGAATCGTTGGTCTTTGGAGAACAGCAGGCGGGATAATCCATCCGGAAGCCATCGGTGGAGCAGGATCAGCAGAGGCCAGATCGATACCAGGTATTGCCCCAGAAACATCCGGGAAATGCCTTTGTCTTTTGTGACGAAGATGATGGTGAAGAGCAGGAGCGATTGAATGACGATGTCTTTGTTTGCCCTGCCGATGGCGTCGATCCAAAGGTTGTTTCCGTAGGATGAGGATCTGGGTTTCCGCGATGATTCAAAGGTGATGAAATGGGAGATCACAATCGCCAGATAGTAGAGGCTGAACAAGGTTTGTTCATAGTTTACCTTACCGATCCATTCGGCGGCGATGTAGAGGTGGAGCGCAAACCATGCCGGACTACAAGCCGTCAGGATCCAGGCTTTGAGCGTCATGATACCTTCTAGTCTGCGTGAGATCACTTTATTGAATTGGATTCACCTACAGTGATCGACCCGAAATCAACCTTTGCAAGCTGGATGAATGACAAAATTTTCGCAGTTGCAATTTTTAGCTGGAATATGAGTGCCTCTGATTACTTTGCGGCAAGCGGGCGGCGAAGGAACCTATGACTATCCGGGAGGAGTGGCTGAACTTCAAGCCATGAAGCTCGAGATGATTTTGAGACCCCGCCTGGAGGGAACACTCCAGGGAAGGACTGGACGGGAAAAGTGGCGAAGGGAATCCTGTGACTCTGGGCATGGTCTTTCATCCAGATTCCTCAAATATTGTTCCACCTTTGACGCGGAAACCCTTTGCGGGGGCAGTGCCTCGATCCGGAAAGTCCGGACCTTGGATTCATCCCGAATTTCAAAAACGCATCCGGCCTGAATGATTCTGGATGGCTTGACCGGGTGGCTGTGGATGGTGACGAGACCGGACTGGCAGGCTTGTATGGCGCTGCTACGGGACGCGAATAAGCGCGTGAACCATAGGAATTTGTCAATTCTCAGACCTTCGTCATCCTCCATGACTTCATTGGGGTTGTGCCCGTTTCCGGAACTGCCGATGCCTGGTGCAGAAGCGAAAAATCCCCACACCCTGGGAAGGGTTGGGGACTGACAGTTTGGAGTGGCGTCATCAATTGAGAGAAGTATGTACGTTTTGCCGGTGTCTTTCAAACGAAAAAACCGATTCGACAGTCATCCAATCCCCAGCTGTGTCGTATGCCTCCTGATCCTAAGCGGATGATGGAATGGGGTCTTATGAATTCGATTCCGGTGCATCTTCCGGCGCTGAAACCGGCTCGACATCTTCCCCGGCGTTGGAATCTGGATTCTGGGAGGAGGGGTCAATGGTGTTGCGGATCTTGCGGGAGACGTTCTTCACTCCGTGCTGGGACACCATATTGCCCATCGCATCACGGTTTTTGATGGCAAGGCTTCCGAAGTCGAACTCGAATTCGGTCTTGCGAAGGCGGGGCGCCGGTTTGAGGTAGACGGTGACCACATCGCATTTGTCTTCGGGAAGATCCGCGAAATACAGAACGCGGCTGCCATCGGTTCCTTTGGTGAGATCGTATTCCCGATCGCGTGTGAATCCGTCGATCTTGAAGCGCTTGGCGTAGGATCTGCCATCTTTGCCATCGCGGTAGACGATGTTGAAGACGGTTCGTTCCTGTGTGTCCCTGTCCAGCACTCCGATGTGGATAATGTCCTTGCCGACAAAAGCCTTTTCGGAGACGCGGGTGATCAGCATTTTTCCGTTGCGCAGGAATACAATGATGTCGGCGATCGGGGAGCATTTGCATACTTCCTCGTCCTTCTTCATACCGAAGCCTGCGAATCCTTCCTTGCGATCCACGTATAGGGTCTCACTTGCCAGCGCCACTTCAGATGCGACGATCCGGTCGAATGATTCGATGCGGGTGCGCCGTGCACGTCCTTTTCCGTAGCGGAGCCGGATGCCTTCGAAATAGCGGATGGCAAAGTCGGTCAGGTGGGCGAGGTGGTGCCGGGTCTCCTCAATTTGCGACTCAAGGCCACGGATGAACTCATCCGCTTGGAAAGTGTTGTATTTGGAGATGCGCTTGATGCGGATTTCGGTGAGGGCAACGATGTCGTCCCTTGTGATTTCCCGCATGAAAAGCTTGCGGTAGGGGGCGAGGCCGCTCTCGATGCGTGCAATGACCTCTTCCCAGGTTTCCGCCTCTTCAATGTCGCGGTAGATGCGTTTTTCGATGAAGATGCGTTCGAGTGAAGCGAAGTGCCACTTTTCCTGCAGTTCGCCCAACTGGATTTCGAGCTCGCGCCGGAGCAGTTCTTTTGTGTCAAAGGTGGAACGGCGGAGGAGTTCATCCACACCCACAAATTCCGGCTTGTCTCCATTGATCACGCAAGCATTGGGAGAGACGGACACTTCGCAGTCGGTGAAGACGTATAGGGCTTCGATGGTTTGCTGTGCATCGGCGCCCGATGGCAGGTGAATCAGGATCTCGACGTTTTCGGCTGTGTTGTCCTCCACTTTGGCGACCTTGATCTTACCCTTGTCGTTGGCGGACAAAATGGAATCGATCAGACTGCCGGTAGTGGTTGAAAATGGAATCTCGCGAACAACCAGCGTGTTGCGGGTGCGTGGCTCGATAAGGGCCCGCACGCGAACCCGGCCTCCCCGCATCCCGCGGTTGTAATCGGAAAAGTCCGCCATCCCGCCCGTCTGGAAATCGGGAAGGATGTTTGTTTCCTTGCCGTTAAGGATGTCGATACTGGCGTCAATCAGTTCGAGGAAATTGTGTGGCAGGATCTTGCATGCAAGCCCCACGGCGATCCCTTCGATCCCTTGTGCGAGCACCAGCGGAAACTTCATGGGTAGGGTGACCGGTTCCTTGTTCCGGCCATCGTAGGAGAGCTGCCAGAAGGTGGTCTTGGGATTGAAGGCGACTTCAAGAGCGAACTTGGAAAGGCGCGCCTCGATGTAACGCGGAGCAGCTGCGGAGTCTCCGGTGAGGATGTTTCCCCAGTTCCCCTGCATGTCGATAAGCAGGTCTTTCTGCCCAAGTTGGACGAGTGCATCGCCAATGCTCGCATCCCCATGAGGGTGGTATTTCATGGTGTTCCCGATGATGTTAGCCACCTTGTTGTAGCGGCCATCTTCGAGCTCCCTCATGGAGTGTAGAATCCTCCGTTGAACCGGCTTAAGGCCATCGTTGCAGTGTGGCACGGCCCGTTCGAGGATGACGTAGGAAGCGTAGTCGAGAAACCAGTTCCCGAACATATCCGAGACCGCCGGCTTGCCGGAACCGCCGGTCAGGACGGGAGGCGTGGGCGTGAGGGACGTGGATGGGCTTGGCGTAATGGAAGGAGTGGGCGTCAGGGCCGATGTCGCAGGGGATGCGGAAGGGGTGACCAACGGTTCCTCCTGAATCGGATCCGGAGCCATCACCGGTTTCTCCTTCGTGACCTGAGGAGCCTCGCTGAGGGGCTCGAGCGAGGCAAAGGATAGCTCGATTTGCTTGGAATCTTCGGGTTTCTTCATGGATGGCTGTCAGTGGGAACGTTTGCTTTTTTCCAACGGCGTCAGGCAGCCTCTGTTTTGGCAGAGGGTTCGGCCCGATCTTCGACGATGTCCTGAATGACCCGAAGGTTTTCGATGATGTAGCGTTGGCGTTCCTGAGTGTTCTTTCCCATGTAGAAAGTCAGCAATTCTTTGATCCCCGCATGCTTACCCATGGAGACGAGCTCAAGCCGGATATCCGGTCCGATGAAGTGGGTAAACTCGTCCGGTGAGATCTCACCCAATCCCTTGAATCGTGTGATCTCGGCCTGTTTGCCGATGCGAGCTATGGCGTCCAGTTTTTCCGCATCATCGTAGCAGTAGAAAGTCTTCTGCTTGTTGCGGACCCGGAATAGTGGGGTCTGCAGGATAAACAAATGTCCTTCCCGGATCAGTTCGGGAAAATACTGGAGAAAGAAAGTGAGCAGCAGGAGCCGGATGTGCATGCCGTCCACGTCGGCATCCGTTGCGATGACCACCCGGTTGTAGCGGAGGTTTTCGAGTCCGTCCTCGATGCAAAGCGCATTTTGCAAAAGGTTGAACTCCTCGTTCTCGTAAACGACCTTGCGGGTGAGTCCAAAGCTGTTGAGGGGCTTGCCCTTAAGGCTGAAAACCGCCTGGGTTTGAACGTCCCTCGCTTTGGTGATGGATCCGCTCGCACTGTCTCCTTCGGTGATGAAGATCGTGGAGCGTTCGCGATCCTTGTGTTTGGAGTCGAGGTGGACGCGGCAATCCCGCAATTTCGAGTTGTGCAGCTTTGCCTTCTTGGCTCGCTCGCGTGCGAGTTTCTGAATGCCCTGGATTTCTTTCCGGCTTTTTTCCGACTCCTGTATCTTGTCGTGGATAGCCTTGGAGGTTGTCGGGTTGCGGTGAAGAAAATTGTCGAGTTCCTGCGCGAGGAAGTTGCAGACGTAGTTGCGGATGGATTGGCCATCCGGAGCCATTTTCTGGGATCCCAGCTTGGTCTTGGTCTGGGATTCGAAGACCGGCTCGATGACCTTTACACTGACTGCGGCGATGATGCCAGTGCGGATATCGGCCGGCTCGAGTGGCTTTTTGAAGAATGTCTGGAGGGTTTTCACGATCCCCTCACGGAAAGCTCCCTGATGGGTTCCCCCCTGTGTGGTGTGCTGCCCGTTGACGAATGAGAAATAGGTTTCGCCGTATGAGTTTCCATGGGTGAAGGCCACCTCAATGTCTTCCCCTTTCAGATGAATGATCGGGTAGGCGGTATCCTCGGAGATCTCCTCGGTGAGAAGATCGAGGAGCCCGTTTTTGGAGGTGAAGCGATTGCCGTTGAAAACCAGAGTCAGGCCAGTGTTGAGATAGGCATAGTTCCAGAGCATCTGGCTGATGATGGGCTCCTGCCAATGGTAGGTTCCGAAGATTTCCGGATCAGGCCTGAAACACACAAAGGTGCCGTTCCGGTCTTGGGTTGGCTTGTCCTTGGTGTCTTCTTCGACTACATCGCCTCGGGTGAACAGAACCTTGCGGGTGCGTTCATCGCGGAAGGCCTGGATGGCGAACGAATCCGAAAGGGCATTGACGGCTTTGATCCCGACCCCGTTGAGGCCGACGGATTTTTTGAAAGCCTCGGAGTCGTATTTTGCGCCGGTGTTGATCTTGGCAGCACAATCCTTGAGCTTTCCAAGAGGTATTCCTCTGCCGTGATCCCGAACCGATATGGTGTCTTCTGTCAGCGAGATCTCGATGGTTTTTCCGTGGCCCATGACGTATTCATCGACCGCGTTGTCGAGGACTTCCTTGAGTAAGACGTAAATGCCGTCATCCGAGGCTGAGCCATCGCCCAGCTTCCCGATGTACATTCCCGGTCGCAGGCGGATGTGCTCCTTCCAGTCGAGGGAGCGAATACTGGCTTCTGTGTAAGTTTCGGACATGGGTTAATCGCACCGGATGGGTTTTTCGGGATGTTGCACCCGCCCCCCGCGATCTGTCAAGCGCCCATCCGGGTCTCAGCGATCGTTGGCAGAACCGCAAATCGGAGTTGAAATGCAGGGTTAACAGCTTCAGCTTTGGACTCATGCAGTATTTACCTACAACTCCGCTTTTCCGGCAATTACAGCAGGTGATTAGAGGAAAGGATGAGACCCTCAAAGAGGCGATCATTTGTCTCTTGGCTGGTGGTCACCTTTTGATTGAGGATATCCCAGGGGTAGGAAAGACTACCTTGGCGTATGCGCTTGCAAAGAGCATTGGTGGCAAGTTCTCCCGCATACAGTTTACGAGCGATTTGTTACCGTCCGATATTCTGGGTGTATCGGTGTTCAAGGCGGAAAACCAGGCATTTGAGTTCATGCCCGGTCCACTGTTTGCAAATGTGGTGCTGGCGGATGAGATCAACCGGACGACTCCGAAAACCCAGTCCAGCTTGCTCGAATGTATGGAGCGCTCCCATATTTCGGTGGATGGGCTGTCGATGGATCTTCCCCAGCCGTTCATGGTGGTGGCCACCCAGAATCCGTTGGATTTCGAGGGGACCTATCCCTTGCCGGAGAATCAGTTGGACCGGTTCCTGATGCGCATCACGATGGGATATCCCGACGAGGAGACCGAAAAGGAGATCATTCGGACGCCTAACTACCACTATGATGATATGAATCTTGAGCCGGTTATTACGCCTGATGCTATCCGAATCATCCAAAGCGAGGTTGGGCAAGTATTCATTGAGGATTCGGTTTTGGACTACATCCTGAGGTGGGTTGTCGCGACACGCAAGCATGACCATTTTCTAATTGGCATCAGTCCCAGGGGAGCGATTGCTCTGAGACGGGTAGCCCAAGCCCGCGCTTTGGTGGAGGGTCGCAACTACGTTATTCCATCGGACGTGGACCGGAGTATCCGACCTGTGTTTGCGCACCGGATTGTGTCGAACCGTTCGCGCGGAAGTGACCGGATTCCTGGCGTTGGCTTTGTGGAGGCCGAACTGTCTGCAATAGCTCAGAGTATCGAACTGCCCTGATCCGGATGAGTCTGGAAGCTTGGATATCCAGGATGCCTGTCCGCCTTACCAAGGCGGGATGGTGGTTTGTGGTTGCAGCCGTCCTTACAGGCATTTCCGCTTATCACTCAGCCAACAACGTGTTGTTTCTCGGATTATCGTTTCTATTGAGCGGTTTGTTGCTGAACGGACTGATCTCATGGTGGAATTTCAGCAGGCTGACTTTTTCGAATCTCAGAGTAGGTCAATCAAGGGCAGGAGAGCAGACGGGGATCATTCTGGACATGCTCGACTTGAAAAAAATACTCCCATCCTACGGTTTGATCGCGTTGATCGAGATTGTGTCTCCATCGGGTGACATCCGGTTGATTAGACGCTTTATTCGTCGGAACGCGGGAAGACGTTTTGTCGAGATCGAATTACCATGGAGTCCTCAGAAAAGGGGTATTCATCCGATTCGTCTCGTGAGAATAGAATCAACGTTTCCTTTTGGGTTTATTCTCAAAACTTATCCGATGAAGCTTTCGACAAGGGCGTTGGTGTGGCCGGCAGGGGTCGATGTATCTGGCGGCTTGGAATTTCCATCGGCTCATCCTGACGGGCTTGTTGTGCTGCGGAGGTCAGAAGGCGTGATGATGGATGAGATTGAGGGTTTGCGTGACTACCGCAAGGGAGATCCGATGCGACGCATTCATTGGCGGAAGACCGCGCAGATCGGGATCCCGGTTGTCAAGGTGGGACGTTCGGAACAGGGTAGGCCTCAATACCGGATGGCATTCGACTTTGAACAGAGACATTTTTCCAGTGAGGAAGAAGTTGATGTTTACTGTGGCTTCGTCGGAAGTCTTTCCGAGCGACTACTTGGAGAAGGAAAGGATTTGGAGATGATCTTGCATTGCGGTGATCCTTTGAGAATTGGAGGATATGCGGCATGGAGCCGGTTCATGGACGAGCTTGCAGTGATTGAGCCCTCTGAGGAGTCCTTTGCGGATGACTCGATCCGGAAATCCGGATTCTGCGTCGTATCGCCTCCGGATATACTTGGAAGAACAGTCATGTCTGGAGGAATTGGTCCGCGTTTCGCATCCATCGCTTCGGAAAATCGTCATTCGAAGGTAATCCGGTGATGAACAAGGAACACTTGAGCGATTTGGATCTGTTGCGATTGCGTTTCTGGCTCAGTCAGATCGTGCTTCTGTTGGCACTGGGTGGTTTGATATACGAAGGAGTGAGTCGATCTCCTCTGCTGTTGATTCTCACTGTGTTTGTGAGTTGCACAGTGTTCTATCCTCCCTTGTCCGGAATCGTTCCGAGGCGCCTGGCAGGCAAGCTTTCGCTGTTGCTCTTGGTGCTGGTCATCATGGACTTTGCATTGTTTTGGAGATACTCGGTGGATCCAATTATTCGAATGGGGCTGCTTATCATCGTGATGAGGACCATTTTTTACAGAACCGGAAGAGAAACTTCGCAGGTTTTGGTGATGGCCTTGGGTATGATCATGTTGACCGGGGTTACCAGTGTGTCGGTGAGCTACGCTTTGCAACTCGTTTTGTTTGTGCCTCTTGCGATGATTTTGCTTATCCTGTTGACCGTCTGGGATCCGGACTCGCGGGATTTGATGACACATGAGGACTGGAAAGGGTTTTCCGTGAGTGCTTTTGCAGGTAGGCTAATGCGCGCATTGAACTGGCGTTTTCCCACTATGATTATGTGCGGGACACTGGTATTGCTGCTGATGTCGACAAGCATGTTTTTCGTGTTTCCTCGCTTCAATTTTGGAATGGGGCTTTCGATGAAGCGTCAAACGCCCGAAGGGTCCGCAATGGTTGGATTCAGTGAGGATTTTTCATTGGGTGGAATTTCGGAGATTCTGGACGACGACACAGTGGCTTTCCGGGTTCACCCGGAATCAACATCTTCGATGCCCCGTATTCCCTATTGGAGAATGTTGGTTCTGGATCGTTACGAGCGGGGGTCTTTTGCCCGGTCGGACAGAAGTGCAGGGCCTTTGCATCCGCTGTTGCAGGCCGGATCTAGATTCTATCTCCCTAACCGGAGTTTCAAGCCGGACTTTCCTCGCGAGAACGGGTATGATTGGACATTCTATCTGGAAGGATCGGTCAGCCGGTTCCTCCCTTATCCAGGTGCATTTGGAGGACTTCGGTTTCAGAAAACTGAAGACTTTGAGTTTGATTCTGTTTTGGGGACTTTCAATCTTCTGAAAATACCATCAACAATGACGGTTTATCAGTTGGGCGGGTTACATCCAGAGACTGTGTTTGTCCCCTCGGTCTTGGATCGATACCTGATCTCCCGCACAATTCAATTTTTCAATCCATCTGAGATCAGAGACATAGAATCATTGCGATATCCGCATACAACCCGAACCCTGATTCTCAATGATCCGGATCGTGAGTATCTCATGTCGCAGGTAACGTTGATCCGTAGGGAGATGGCTGAGGTTGGTGCGGATGATTTTCTGCAGTTTGCGGTGGCTTACCTGCAGCGAAACCATGAATACAGCTTGAATCCGCCGGTGCACCGTTCCTCCGCATCAGATGAAGATCCTGTTATTGATTGGATGAGGAGAGGTAGTCCTGGTCATTGCGAGTATTATGCTGCTGCGTTTACTTTGCTTTCACGGGCGGCGGGATATCCATGCCGCATCGTTAAGGGATTCTTGGGAGGAGAGTGGAGTGAATACCGCGAGTATTTCGTCGTCAGGAACCGCAATGCGCATGCGTGGTGTGAGGTCTTTGACGCTGAGGGTGGATGGACGAGATACGATCCAACGCCGTCATCTAACTCGGGTTGGGACGATTTGCAGGCTGATATGGGGCGCAATCGCTTCGCAGAGCGGTGGTCCGGGTGGGTGGATACTGTCAGAATGCGCTATTATCGATACGTGATCGATTTCGATGAGCAGGATCAGATGGATGTAGCCATGATCGTGCGATACAGGTTTTCGTCTTGGGGTTCCGTTTTTGAAAGAAGCAGTGCTGCGATTGCCCGATGGATGGCAGGTGGAACCGGTGGAAGTCCAGGAAAGCTGCAAACAGGTGTTATATTGAAAGGGGTGGCCGGGTCCGTAATCGTGTTTGGTATTGGAATTGTCGTATATAAACTGAGCCGAAGGATTAGATGGATGCCGCATTCAGTGAGACGAAATAGTCTTGTGTCCCGCGGATACGAAGCTCGTATGCGTTGGAAAGCACGCAAGGTGTTGCGCAGGATCGTAAAGAATCGGCACGATCTGAGGGCCCCGGTTTTCAGCCAATTGCAGTGTATTCGTTTCGGGCGGGTATCCGATTGGCCGGATCGGCCGGGCCGGGTTATCCGAAATGCCGCACGCGGTCTCAGACAGAGCATCCGGAATAAACGCCGTATTAAGAGATGAGAACGGTCTGCGCGCTTCAGTTCACCTCGACCGGTTTTCCGGAAGCAGCCGAAGCGTAGGTGGCGTCAATCAGTTTCATGAGTTTGATGGCTTGATCCGGAGTGTTAAGCGGCGCTTCCCGTCCTTCAATGCTGTGGACAAAGTTGGCGGCGGCCCGGATGCGACCCATTGCCGGATCGGGTGGGGTGACGAGAGTCCGGTTGACGCTGATTCCGTTTTCCTGAACGTAGAGTTCGGCCGTGTCGATGGAGGTTTCGTCGATTCCATCCACGCCGAAAAGACGCTGCACCAAACCGCCGGCCTTGAGTCCCTGGAAGGTTACCGACACTTCCTCGCGTTTGACCATCTCGGCCCAGGATACCTGCAGAAAGAGCACTTGTCCGGACCGGAACCGGACAAATCCGTGAGCCGCATTTTCCACATCGGTCACGCCCTGAGCGTTGTCAGGAATGCCCCAAGGACCTTTGCGGGCCTTGTCGGTGATGAAGTCACTGAACGTGTTGGCCATTACCCACTCGGGATCAGGGTAGTCCATGAAGTGGAGTGCCAAATCGACCATGTGGAGGAGATCAATCAGCGGACCGCCCCCGGACAGCGCCCGGTTGGTGAACCAGCCGCCGAACCCCGGTATTCCGGTGCGGCGGATCCATTTTGCCTGAGCGGACAGAATCGGTCCGACGGTTCCATCTCTCACATATTCCATCATTGCCATGCTTTCCGGGCGGGCACGGTTGTTGAAATCGAACATGAGGGTTTTCCCTGCGGCTTTTGCCGCCCCGGTCATGGCGGTAACTTCCATTGCGTTGAGAGCCGGTGGCTTTTCACAGAAGACGTGTTTCCCTGCGTTGAGGGCTTCCAGCGCAACCGGCAGGTGGAACTTGTTTGGCACGATGATGCTCACCGCCTCCATCTGAGGTTCTCCGGCCATCATCTCCCCGAGGGATGGGTATGTTTTTGGAACTTGATACTGCGAGGCGGCTTTGCTGCGGGCTTCGGGGCTCAGGTCAGCGATCGCCACAACGGAGGCTCCGGCTGAACGGAATCCCTCCGTATGATAGCGCAGCATGCCGCCGGCTCCGACAATACCTATCTTGAGACTCATGCGTGGAAACGGTGTTAGGGTGTGAAATCGGGAATTTCCGGTCCTCGGACAATGCTATTGGCGGCTTTTGTCAAATGCAGCGTCAAAGGCCACCTTGCTGGGCGGAAAGTCGATGCTGCGGACAAAATCAGCCGCCTCCGCAGCACCGTGGAATCGATCCATCCGGATGTCTTCCCACTCTACCGACAAGGGTCCCTCATAGCGGATGTCGTTAAGCGCAACGATGATGTCTTCAAACTCAATGTCGCCATGGCCGGGCGAACGGAAATCCCAGTATCTGCGCCAGTCTCCGAAGTCGGTGTGCCCGCCGAATACTCCTACGGAACCATCGCCATGGCCCCACCATGCGTCTTTCACATGGACGTGGAAGATCCGGTCAGGGAAGCTTCGGATAAAGGCAACGTAGTCCACGCCCTGATATCCGAAATGCGATGGATCATAGTTGAAACCGAAACGCTTATGTTGACCCACTGCATCGAGCGCGCGTTTGGCGCTGGCGGTATCGAACGCGATCTCGGTGGGATGAACCTCCAGGCCGAAATTGACGTCCACGGCGTCAAATGAATCCAGGATGGGGATCCATCTTTTTGCAAAATCGTCATACCCGGCCTGTATCATGGCTGGAGTCGCAGGAGGGAAGGAATACAGCAGGTGCCAGATGGAGGACCCGGTGAACCCGTTGACAACTGGCGCGACGACTTGGGCCGGGGCACTGGCGGGCTTGTTGGATAGGAATCTCCGGTAGGCTTTGGCGGTGTCGATCATCTCGCGGGCCGCACGCTGGCGGACCCCTTCCGCATCGCCATCGCCCCAGACATGGCCGGGAACCACTGACTGATGGCGGGCATCGATCCGATCGCAGACGGCTTGACCGACCAGATGATTGCTCACTGCGTAGCAGGTCAATCCGTTGTCGAGGAGTGCGGCCCACCGGTCTTTGCAGTAGGCGTCACTCTGAAGCGCCTGCTGGACATCGAAATGGTCCCCCCAACAGGCCAGTTCGACCCCGTCGTAGCCCATTTCGGCGATTTGTGGTAACAGTTTTTCAAAGGGTAAGTCTGCCCATTGACCGGTGAACAGGGTAACAGGTCGTGTCATGATGTATGAATGCTAGGACATGCGGATTGGGCAATAAAGCGAAAATTGGCGTGTCTGGGTATTCTGAGAGAGATCAAAGAAAAGTGTGGATTTTTATGCGTTTTCTTCGAATTGGATGCTTGCTATTGGATGACGGTCAGTCCGTGATGCTTGGTAAGTTGGAGTCTCTATTTGGATTCCGCAACAATGTCATGGACTTGAAAAGAATCAGAATCATCCAGGGGGGGCATGGGCATCCACATGTCATCATGGAAGCTGGCAAAGGCTGTCTCGTTGAAGGGGCAGTTGGGCGTCGTCTCCGGGACGGCGATTGATACAGTTGTCGCCAGAAAACTGCAGCTGGGTGATCTGGATGGGAACATCCGGAGAGCACTGGATCATTGCCCCCTGAAGGGCGTGGCTCAACGTGTGAAAGAGCGGTTTTTCGTGGAGGGTGGGAAGGATCCTGCTGCTCCGTTCAAGGATCTGGGATCGTGGAGCCTGCCGATGTCGCGCGGGCGGATCGAGCTCATGATCGCAGCGAATTTTGTCGAGGTGTATTTGGCCCGCGAAGGGCATGATGGCCCGATCGGGATCAACTACCTTGAGAAGATCCAGTTGCCTGCACTGCCCTCCTTGTTTGGTGCGATGCTTGCAGGTGTGCATGTTGTTCTGATGGGAGCGGGAGTGCCGGCTGCGATTCCGGAGGTTCTCGATTTGCTCTCACAGGGCAAGGAGGCTTCGCTGGTGATCGGGGTTGAGTCAACCTCCCCATCGGACGCAGCGGCTGTGGCCCGTCTGGACCCGATGGAATACGCGGATGGAGAGTTGCCCCAATTGAGTCGCCCCCATTTCATCGGTATTGTTTCGTCCGATACCATAGCCCGTTCGTTGGAGAAAAGAGCGCCAGGAGGTGTCGCCGGATATGTGATCGAGCACCACACTGCGGGAGGTCATAACGCACCACCCAGGCGTGATCGTACGGCACAGGACGAAGGGATGAGTTCATACGGGACGAAGGATAACCCGGACTTTGAGAAGATCCGGCGCATCGGAAAACCGTTTTGGTTGGGTGGGGGATATGCCAATCCGGAGGGACTTGCACGGGCCTTGGCCGAAGGCGCCACCGGGATACAGGTTGGCACGCCGTTTGCCTACAGTGATGAATCGGAGATGAATCCTGAGCTGAAGTCCGAGGTGATTCGGCAGGTTCTCGCTGGAACCGTTCATGTGGAGACTTCGTTTGACGCCTCGCCGACCGGTTACCCATTTAAACTGGTGCGCCCGGAAGGGCATCATCTGGTGACCGATGCCGTGGAACCCCGACACCGGGTGTGTGACATGGGTTATTTGCGTACCGCTTATCGCAAGGACGATGGATCGCTCGGATGGCGTTGTGGCGCCGAGCCGGTCGCCGCCTATGTGGCGAAAGGTGGAAAGGAAGAGGACACGCGCAACAAAGTGTGCCTTTGCAATGGGCTCATGGCGGTTGTCGGGCTCGGGCAGGTTCGCAAGGGCGTTGTGGAGTTGCCCGTTTTGACCAGCGGGGACGAATTGGTGAATATCGGCCGCTACCTCAAGGATGGCAATCGCCGGTACAGTGCCTCTGATGTGATCGACTATATCCTCGCGTAAATCTGTCTTATTCCGTGCCGTTGGGCGTGGTGATTGCCCCGCCCTCTTGGCCGGATGAGACTACTGGTTTACGGAGTTCACTGTGGCCAGTATGAGAGTGGCCGTAGTGAATCGTGCCGCACAAAATGGACTCAGCGCATGATTTTCGCTGCAAGGGAATTCAGCGTGTTGGTCATGAGTCCGGTATCGAACGAATCACCGACCGGAATCCGGTCCGTGATGCTGATGTGATCCACCAGTCCTGCGTAGTCCTGATTCACCATGATTCCCATGAACTCGCCGGTCTTTGCGATCACCAGATCACCGGTTGACGGTGAAAACTCCCCGAAAAGCCGGCTGAGAACGCGCTGATCCATCTGGAGTGCTCTTGAATACTGCGGGTGCACCCGGAACGAGGACTCGCCGAAGTAGTTCTCGTTGCCCGCGATGATGACGGCGTCCGGAAAGCGGAACGGCTCGATGACAATAGGATACACGGCGGTTTCGATGTGAGGCGTGTAGGCCTCGGGGATCGCGATCACGAGGAGACGCGGATCGATGTTGAGGAATCCGATTTCCTGGGCGGAAAACTCGGTTTCGCCAAGGCTGATTTCCACATTCATCCGCAGGTATTTGGGCGTGATTTCATTGAGGTCAAAAGGGGTTCCTTTTGCATGAAAAATGGCGTAGGTTTGCCTGCCATCAGAAATCAGGATCGTCTTGGTCGTGGATGTGCGTTGGCGGTTCTGGAAGACCCCGGGATACTCTGTGTTGAATTTGATTTCGACCCGGTTGCGCTTGAATTCGGTGAAGAGCGCATTGGGTGTCTGCGGCTGGAGTTGCCGGATTTCATCCTTGATCTCGACCGATGTGCCGGCGAGGATCCGGACGCCCTCGGAAAGCTCATCGGTGCGCCGTTGAGCCGCTTCCCTTTGCTGGCGCTCGATCTCGATTTCAATTTGCGTATTCTTGAGCTGCTGTTCGATAAGCGTGCGCTGCGTCTCAACGACCCTGAGCTCGGTAAGTACCTGCTGCTTTTCCTTTTCGATGGCAGCCTTTTCCTCAGCAACCTGAGATAGGTTTTGGCGCGATTCGCTGAGCGCTTTCTCTTTTTCGTCGATCTGGAACTGCGCTTGCCTGAGGCGCTCGCGTTCCACCGCATTCTGCTCCCTCAATCGCAAAAGATCACTTGCGAGCTGTCCCTGTTCTTTCATGAGCATATCCCGCTGAGACGCCAACTCTGATGCTCTGAGTCTTTCCTCCTCCAGGGTGCGGAGGGTCTGCTCGAGGGTCTGCTCACGCTGTACGATGTCCTGATCTTTTGCTTCGACGTTCTCCTGGACTGTCTTGAGTTCGGAGGCGAGTGCCGCCTGTTGTTCCTTTTCGCTCTCAAGGGAGGCTTTGAGGATGTCGATCAGTTCGGATTCCAAAGAGGCTCCGGGTCTCGCCTCCGTTTCGCTTGCGGGCGTTGCGTCCTGAGTTACGGGCGCATCAAATCTCGCCAGAGCGAGTAGGCTCAGGATCAGAAAATCGGAAATGACGAGGAGGATGCTTCGGTTCATGTCCGTGACGAAGTTGGATGTAGGCCGTTCATTTCAGTTTCAGTGGGCGTGCTGCGGCCGACGCGTTGTCAGATGGGGTGGAGTCTCCTGGCTTGTTGAGGCTCAGAATCAGGGCGCTCTTGTAAGGGCGAATGTTAAAGATCTTGAGAATCGCTACAAATATGATGCCGAAGAGCGTCGAGGCGTAGGCGGCCATGAGACTCGCTTGCACGATATTCAGGGCGATCATGATCAGGGACGCGACGGTGCCGCTGAGTCCAACATAGAGCCCACTGTCAAAGAGGTGTTCCTCATTTTCGAGTAGCTTCAGTTTGATTTCGGCTGTCGCGTCAAGTCGCTTGATTTGCTGAATCTTGACACGGGAATAGGCGTAGATGGCTCCCTGAAGAAGGAAGAAAAGCCCGAGAACGAGCAGGGTGACTTGGTCGATGCTGATATTGTTCATGACGTCGGATTTGAGATTCTCGAAAGCACTGGCTACCACAATGTGGAGCGTTGTTGGAGGGGGTTGCGGTTGGGGGTTGTTTTGTCGAAGGAATTCGGGTTCAAGGGCGAGCCAAACGCAGATGGCCCAAGCTGAAGCAATCGTGAGGTTGCCAAGATGGGTGAATACAAAATTGAATCTCCCCGGCGGGAGGTGTTCTGGATCACCCGCAATCAACCTTATCCATGTGATGAGGCAAAGCCCGCTGGTCAACAGAAAGAGCAGTTTGATGAAGGCGGCTGCGGAGGGGTTTCTGAGTGCGATGGAAAAGAGGGGGGTGTGGACGATGATGCGCTGAAGCTGATCCAGATGGGAGTTCCACGCATAAGGCCTGTAGATTGGGGAAAAACGATCCAGAAGCAGCGTGAGTCCCCCTTTTCCAGCGAGCATGGAGTGGTGGATGTCATCCACAGCGTCTGTTCCATAGGCATCGATAAAGTCGAATACCTTGTCGGGCGTTCCGGAAAGGAGGATCGCAGAGGTGATGATGGAGGTATCATCCGGTCGGGCGCGGAGGGAGGATGCCGTGCGCTCGATGGTGGCTTCGCCAGGCATGATGCGCATGAGCTCGGACAGGGTGACCCACTGAAAGCGCTTCCCTAGGCTCAGCATGGATAGGTAAAAGTTTTCCACCCCTGCAACCGAGTGGGTTTCTCCGGATTGAGCGGCTCTGCAAAGTGCGGCAATCTCGTCGGCCAGGTCGCGTGGGATTTCCTCGGCTTGCACCAGCAGCGCGGTGGTGAGTATCGCGATCTCGAGCGGGGCTCCGGCTGCAGACGAGACGGGCTGAAGCAGGAGAGTTCCTTTCAGGTCGAGGTTCGTCAGTATCGCCCGGACGTTCTGATTGCGTGAGCGGCTGAGGAAGTCACGCACATACTCCCTGTGGGGTCGGGGGGTGAGCAGTTCGACAATGGAAGTGGGGTTGATCCGGGCTGCCGGATCCATGTCGAGCCTTCTGACGATCTCCTCGATGTAGGGGGCCGATCCTCCGGAAAAGAAGAAGGTTGGGTTTTCCTGCACTAGGGCGACGAGGTCATCATCCAGCGGCGGGCCTCCGGGCACGCGGGCAAATTCAAGCACCGGGCTGATCCGGCCGTTGGCGACAAGCTGCTTTCCCCTCGTGATCAGATTTGGAGTATCCTTTCCGGCGACTTCGATCAACATCGGGGCGAGTCCACCGAAATAGAAAGGTGTGAGAATCCCCAGCAGCAGCAAGGCGCATCCGGATATGATCAGGAAGAGATGGATGAGAAAAACTTTGATTCCAGAGTTCAAGGCTTGGTCAATGGATGGCAGTCTACCGGCAACTTGAGAGCATAGACCCCGAATGGAAGGGTTTCATTCAATCGGTGCATGTCGGGCGCACAAGCAAAAAGGGGAAAACAACCTTTTGCAACTGGTGCGACAGAATCTGCTTGGCGAACCGGCGAATGCACGCGATATAAAGATTGAGTCGAGGCCGTTTGATTTTCGCGGAATCATCCGGCGTGGTCTGTGAATCGCAATCTTGGAATCAACTACCGAACGTATATGGAAGTTTTGGGAATCGATGTGGGAGGCTCTGGTCTGAAGGCAGCTCCGGTTGACACCGTAAGCGGCGCATTGCTTGCTGAGCGATACAGGGAGGATACTCCCCAGCCAGCGAGTCCAAAAGCTCTCATCAAAGTGATGGCCCGGATCGTCAAGCACTTCGATTGGAAGGGCCCCGTCGGCGTCGGTTTTCCGGCGGTGATCCGTAACGGCGTGGCTTATTCCGCGGCCAATGTTGACAAGGGCTGGATCGGCACGAACGGCGAGAACATGCTGAAAGAAGCAACCGGTCTTGACAATGTGTTTGTGAATGATGCCGATGCCGCGGCTTTGGCCGAGTTGTCTTTCGGAAATTGCAAAGGACGGATGGGTACTGTTCTGGTGATCACGCTTGGGACAGGGATCGGCACCGCACTCTTCAGGAACGGTCATCTGATCCCGAACCTTGAATTCGGACACATCGAAATCAACGGCAAGGATGCTGAGAAAATCGCATCTGCCAAGGTTCGCAAGGACGAGGATCTGAAGTGGCCGGAGTGGGGCGGTAGGGTCAATAACTATCTCCAGCGCGTGGAGGCGTTGATTTCTCCTGATCTGATTGTGATCGGAGGCGGGGTCAGTAAAAAGGCTGACAAGTTTTTCCCATACCTCAAATTGAACGCAGAAGTGATGCCGGCTTCATTGGAAAATGACGCGGGTATTGTTGGGGCCGCATTGGCCTACGGTAGCCTGCGGGGGTGATCCATTGCGGAGACTTGGACAAACCTTCCATGCCAATAGGTGCGGATGGCTAACGCGGACGACGGGATACGGATCTGACGCCCTATATCTTCTCATCCTCCATTTCTTGCATGAACAATAACAAAGGCCCGGCGTTACTGCCGGGCCTTTGTTGTTGTGTGAAACAAGACGGAAATGAAGTTTATGCTTATTTCTTGTCGTCGTCGTCGACTACTTCGAAATCCGCGTCCACGACGTTGTCGTTCTTTGGAGCGCTGCTGCCTGCTGAGGAAGAAGGTCCCTGTTGTCCCTGAGGGCCTTCATTTGCGGCTCCGCCCGGGGCTGCTCCAGCCTGTCCATAGAGATCCTGACTCATCTCGTGCATTAGCTTCATGATGCGGTCGCGGGCTCCCTTGAGTTCGTCAGTGGAAGCTCCTTGATTATCGAGAACCTTCTTTGCAGCAGTCAGTGCATCGGTCAGTGCCGTCTTCTTGTCGGCCGGAAGCTTGTCCCCGAGATCCGAAATCTGCTTTTCGGTCTGGTAGACCATCGAGTCGAGTTCATTACGGGTTTCAATGCGCTCCTTCTTCTTGCGGTCATCCTCAGCGTGGAGTTCGGCTTCCTTCTTGAGGTTTTCGACTTCGTCCTTGCTGAGACCGGACGATCCGGAAATCGTGATCTTCTGATCCCTGCCGGTGCCGAGATCCTTCGCGGTGACATGCAGGATTCCGTTGGCATCGATGTCAAAGGTCACCTCGATCTGAGGAACGCCGCGCATTGCGGGGGGAATCCCTTCAAGCCTGAAGTTGCCGAGCATCTTGTTGTCAGATGCCATGGGGCGTTCTCCCTGCAGGATCTTGATGTCCACAGCGGTCTGATTGTCGCTGTAGGTTGAGAAAACCTGACTCTTCTTGGTCGGGATTGTCGTGTTGCGATCAATCATCGGGGTGGATACTCCACCGGCGGTTTCGATACCCAGCGTCAGCGGGGTGACGTCGAGCAGGAGCACATCGCGCATGTCTCCCTGAAGCACCGCGCCCTGGATACCGGCTCCGATTGCCACGACTTCATCCGGGTTGACTCCCTGATGCGGATCCTTGCCGGTGAGATCACGGGCGACGGACACCACCTTGGGCATGCGGGTCATGCCGCCCACGAGCACCAGGTCATCGATTTGAGATGCGTTGAGTCCTGCGTCCTTTAGGCAGGACTTGAACGGGCTGATGGTACGTTCGAAAAGCTTATCGCAGATCTGTTCAAGTTTTGCGCGGCTAAGTGCCACGTTGAGGTGCTTGGGTCCGCTTGCGTCTGCCGAAATAAAGGGCAGGTTTATGTCGGTTGACATCGAGGAAGACAAAGCAATCTTGGCTTTTTCAGCTTCTTCCTTGAGGCGCTGTAGTGCCATTGGGTCCTTGCGAAGGTCGATACCCTGATCGGCCTTGAATCCTTCCACAAGCCAATCGATGATGAGGCTGTCCCAGTTGTCCCCACCGAGGTGGGTGTCCCCGTTTGTAGCCTTTACTTCGAAGACTCCGTCACCGATTTCCAAAACGGACACGTCGTAGGTTCCGCCCCCGAGGTCATAGACGGCAATGGTCTTGTCGCTCTTTTTATCGAGGCCGTAGGCGAGGGATGCTGCCGTGGGCTCATTGATGATGCGTTCAACTTTAAGCCCGGCTATGGTCCCGGCGTCTTTGGTGGCCTGACGCTGAGCGTCATTGAAGTAGGCCGGGACAGTGATCACCGCACGATCCACACGTTCCCCGAGATACGCTTCGGCATCGGCTTTGAGCTTGCCCAGAAGGATCGCGGAAATCTGCTCCGGAGCGAAACGCTCGGTTTTCCCGCCGACATTGCATTCAATGTAGGCATCTCCGTTTTTGCCTTCTACCACTTTATAGGGGAGGCTCTTTGCCTCTTCCTGAACTTCGGCGAACTTGCGCCCGATCAGGCGTTTGGCCGAAAAGATGGTGTTGGTCGGATTTGTGACAGCCTGCCGTTTGGCTGCCTGCCCAACCAAGCGTTCGCCACTCTTCGAAAAGGCGACGATGGAGGGAGTGGTGCGCTGCCCCTCGGAATTAGGGATCACCACAGGCTCGCCCCCTTCCATGACAGCCACACACGAGTTGGTTGTACCTAAGTCTATTCCTATTATCTTGCTCACGCGTATCCAATAACAAGTACCGTGCCAAGCCGGTTGGGATTTCGTATGAAATTGAAAATTAGAGCCTTATGGAAACTTGATCGCATTCCTCGTGGAGGGTTGGGCGGTAAGTGTGAGCCATTCCGGCACAAGAAATGTCACACTTGAAGCGTTTGGAACCACACTTCGATCGTCAATCGGTATGAGTATGGAAGCGTGGGGTGTTGCATGGCTGGCGGCTGAGTTTGTAATCAGAAATATCCACTGTTGGGTGCTCAGGGATTGACAACCCCGAAAGCGCTCAAGTCTATTGAACGGCATATCAGGCCATGCAGCTTACAGAAAACGATCATCCGAACCCATGCCGATTCCGAAACCCGATTCCGGCGAAGGATCGGGCCTGTCAATCCTCGCCTGACTATCGTGTGGGAATAACACTGAATCTGAAGCGACCATGTGTGGAATAGCAGGAGCGGTTGGTTTGCATCACCGTGAGCGGTGCAGGGATGCGACGAAGGCGATTGCCCATCGCGGGCCGGATGATGAGGGTTTTTTTGACGGAGATGGCGTGTCCATCGGGATGCGTCGCCTGAGTATCGTGGACGTGGCTGGTGGGCATCAGCCGATCGAATCGGCGGATGGTGAACTGGTGCTGGTCTGTAATGGTGAGATCTACAATAGTCCGGAGCTTCGAGCTTCATGCGAGAAGGAAGGGTATCCGTTCAAGAGCCGATCCGATGTGGAGGTGATCCTGCCGCTTTACCGCAGGTATGGTTTGGATTGCGTGAGGCACTTGCGGGGGATGTTTGCGTTTGCCCTTTGGGACAAGGGCCGGGAACGACTGTTTCTAGCGCGCGACCACATGGGCCAGAAACCGTTGTTTTATGCGCAGCAGGAGGGGGCGTTTGTATTCGGGTCGGAAGTGAAGTCGGTTCTGGCTTCGGGAATGGTGGCAAAAAAACCTGACCTTGCGGGTTTATGGCACTATATGAGCCTTCGGTATTTGCCCGATGCGTATACCTTGTTTGAAGGGGTGCAGAAGTTGCCTGCCGCGCATGGCCTGGTGTGGGAGCGGGGACAACTTTCCACCTTCCGTTACTGGCAACCCGACTTCAACTCGAAACTGGATGTAAGCGAGTCCGAGATCGTGGATCGACTGGATTCGCTGCTCAAGGAGACGGTGCGCGGGCATCTGTTGAGCGATGTGCCGGTTGGTGCGTTTTTGAGTGGAGGGATTGATTCCAGCCTGATCACTGCGATGATGGCTGAATCGGGGCTGAAAGGGTTCCCGACCTTTTCCATTGGTGTCAAGGAGCAGGGCTTCAATGAATTGCCATGGGCGAGGATGGTGTCTCAGAAGTTCGGTCTGGATGCACATGAGAAGGTCGTCGAAGCCGACATGATCCACTTGATTCCGAAGATGATTCATCATCTCGATGAACCTTCGGATCCCTTTGCGGCAGGAGTTTATCTCGTATCGGGGGTGGCTGCGGATCATGTCAAGGTGGTGCTTGGCGGCGACGGAGGCGATGAGAACTTCGCTGGCTACGACCGCTATGCGGGCAATCACCTGGTTGATTTCTACTGTCTGATGCCGGAGTCAATCCGGCGCTCGGTGATGCATCGGCTATTCCGGATGGTGCCGGAATCCTTTGGCTACAAGAGCGTGGCGCAGAAGCTGCGTTGGCTGAATGAGATGTCTTTTTACAAAGGCGGTGAACGCTATTCCCAGAGCATGAGTGTGCTGCGCTTCACGCAGCAGGGGAAAGCCGCCTTGTTCACGGCAAATGCGCGGGATCGCATCGCGGACTCGGATTCGTGTGCGAAGATCCTGGAATACTACAACAGTCCGGTAGTATCGTCTTCGGTGGACCGGATGCTTTACACGGATCTTATGACCCGTATGCCGGATCATTTGCTCATGATCACCGACCGGATGAGCATGGCGCACTCGATCGAAGGTCGCTCGCCTCTCATCGACTATCGTGTGGTTGAGTTTGCAGCCTCTGTGCCGGGTGACATCAAACTCAAGGGACGGCAGTTGAAATACTTGCTCAAGAAGGTGGCGGCCCGCTATTTGCCGGACGACTTGATCCACCGGAAGAAGCAAGGCTTTGGATTTCCGTTGGCTTTGTGGATGCGGGGCGAGCTCAAGGGATTTCTACAGAATCTGCTGCAAGTCTCCTGTTTTGTGGAAAATGGTCTTTTCGAGCGGAAGGAACTCAGCCGGATCGTCGACGAACATTTGAGCGGAAAGGTGGATCACAACTTCCGTCTCTGGATTTGGATCAACCTGGAGATCTGGTATCGGATGTACTTCGAAAACGAAAGCGTGGAGTCGATGCAGTCTTTTGTGGACACCATCCGTTGAGGGAGGCGTGTCCTTGGCGAAGCGTTGGTTGGGCTGTGTTTTTATGCCAATCAGGCGGATTGCGATTGGCTTAGGCCGCGCAATACCTGCGCTGAAGCTCTATTCGTAAAGACCATCCCGGATCCATGTAGCGTGGGCTCGATACATGCGGGCGTGAGCCGCGAGTTCCTGTTTTCCCGATATCCGGACATGGTTCTCGGTCCAATCCGCGATTTCGAGCAGGCGTGGAACCATGGCCTGACGAACACTCAATGGAGTAATGCCGGAAAGCGGATTGCCTCCCTGATAGGAGCGGATGAATTGATCCAGTCGTTTGCCCGTGGTGGCGCAATCGAAAGGAGATCGCTCCTGCCGTTCGTCATCCGCCTGATCGTCCTTTGAGGGTTGATAGGGGACGAACCGGTATGCGGCCCATGCGAGATCCCTGATACGTGGTCCCGGAGCGCAAAAGTCGAAATCGATCAACCCGACCATCCTCCGATTGAGAAAGACGGTGTTGTAGGGGGCGAAATCATTGTGGCAGATGGTTTCTGCGGGTTGGTGATACGGAAATCCCCAGACTGCGCCTTCTGTCGGGAAGCCAGTCGTGGCATCGTGCCAGCGTCTAAGCATGGATGCGGCGGAGCTAAGGGTTTCTTCCGTCCAGAGCCAATCGGGTTGGTCATGGGGGATTTGTCCCGGAATGAACGTCAGTATTTCACGTCCAATCCCATCGAATCCAAGTGGTTCCGGCACTCCGGTCGCTCCTCTGGATCGGGCGTGGATGAGGAGGCGGTGGATCGTCGCTGACCACGGACCTGCGGTGCGGTGAACGGTGTCCCCAATGCGAACCACAGAACTCACATTTCCTCCTTGCAAGGGGATCTCGCCTGAGTGGTCGTTGCTCATCAAGAGTGGGAGGGAGGGCAAACCGGCGTCAGTCGATCAGATTCGTTTGCTCTGGCCGGGGTTGCTCCGGGATGAGAATGTCATCTGCATGAAGGTGAACAGGTGGGGTGCTGACCCGCTGAGAGAGGGCATGTTCCTTTTCACGCATGATGCGATCGCAGATATCGAGCACGTGCATGCGAATCCACATGGCGGTGCTGCTGCTGGATCGATAGTCGGCTGGACCGTAGGCATTGATCCGGTTGATTTGAAGGAGGCGGTCGTTTTGCCGGAACTCATTGAGTTGCTCCGGATTGTAGACGGCATAGGTCTTGCCTCCACCTTTGTTGATCACGGAGAAGACCGGAACATCGCTCGGGCCATCGGCGATGTAGATCATGTTGCGAATGGGCACCCTGCGATCATCGGGATGAATGGCCGCATTGACGTCGATGGCCTCGTTTTTGTTGGATCCCTTGTTGATCTCGAAGATGTAGCGGGTTTTGATGGTGTTATCGACGATGGTGCCGATCTGGCTTATTTCGGGTTCAGTGTCGAATCCCAGCTCAGTCTGGTCCAGATAGCCTGGGGGTAGCGGATTTTCGAGCAATTCGCACCCGTATATCCCATCCACAAACTCGGCGACCGGACACCCGCGGATGATTTCGGCGAGCCCGGTGCTGATGATGTAGTGCTCGAGGCTGATTCCGTAACGTTGGTTTCCGGGAAGGTTGGCCACTAGATCCTTGAGGTATTTGAAGAAGGACGGCAGCCCCGGATACATGGTGAGCATGCGGCCGCAGGCCCTCAGCTTGGCGTTGCTCAGGCCCGGCATTTTACCGTGGTGGAGGTAGGTGAGCAGGTGGTTGAGGTAGATGGTGTCTTTCGATACCGTTTGCCCGCGCTTGCGATAGTGTTCAGGGAGGGCGTTGACTTCCCTCCAGAATGTTTCCTCATCGATTCCGTATTGCCGGAAGAGTGGGGACTGCATGTAGCCGGGGATAAGGGTTTTGTCGAAATCCCAGATGCAGGTGACGATGGTCTGGTTATGAAGGGTGCCGGGAGTCATGGCAGGATGGGTGTTTGCTCCTTGCGAAGAGCGGATCTGTAATTGGAATTGATCTTGGCACACTTCGCTGCTTTCGTCATGCTCCTTTTTCAAGTCAGTCTCTTTTTTCAACGATTCCATTCCAGATAACATGTTGCAGATACCGCCATTGGATGCGCTGAGAAAGCGGTCAGAGGAACTCGAACAGATTCTGGGGAAGTCGGATGTCTATTCGGATGCACGGAAGGCAGCCACATTGTCACGGGAGCTGCAAAAAGCGCGTGAGACGTTGCGGCTGGCCGATGAACTGGATCGGGTGGATCGTGAGCTCGCGGGCAATGCCGGGATCGCGAATGATTCCGGTCAGGATGCGGAACTGCGTGAACTTGCCAGGATGGAGATCGCCACCCTTGAGGAGCGCAAGGATGAGATCCAGAGGTCATTGCTTGAAGCCATGATCCCTCCGGAGCCGGGGGATGACCGCAATACGGTGATGGAAATCCGCGCCGGCGCGGGTGGGGATGAGGCCTCTCTCTTTGCCGCGGATTTGTATCGGATGTATTGCCGGTATGCTGAGAACCGGGGTTGGTCGGTTGAGAACCTGGGTGCCAGTTTGTCGGAGAGTGGCGGATTCAAGGAAGTGAGTTTCCTCGTGAAAGGGGATCAGGTTTTCCGCTCGCTCAAGTTTGAGAGTGGGGTGCATCGCGTTCAGCGTATTCCTGTAACGGAAACGAATGGCCGCATCCATACCTCGACGGTTACGGTTGCAGTGTTGCCCGAGGCGGAGGAGGTCGATATTGCCATCCAGCCGCAGGATCTTGAAATCACGGTTTGTCGGGCCAGCGGACCAGGTGGGCAGAGTGTGAATACGACGGACTCGGCTGTGCAGGTGTTGCACAAGCCAAGTGGAATGATTGTGACCTGCGCGGATGAAAAATCCCAGCACAAGAATAAGGCTAAGGCTTTGACGGTGTTGCGCTCCCGTTTGCTCCAACAAAAGCAAGAGGAGGAGCGCGCACGCTATGCGGAAAACCGGCGCAAGCAAGTGGGAACAGGGGACCGGAGCGAGCGCATCCGCACGTATAATTTTCCTCAGAGCCGGGTGACAGATCACCGGATCGGGCTGACGCTCCATTCGCTTCCGCAGGTGATCGACGGCGAGCTCGATGATGTGCTCAAAGCATTGTCCGAAGAAGATTTCAAGCTCAGGCTCGCCGCAGCTCAGGAGTCGTCCTGAGTATTTGCTGCCCCGGAATTCGGGTTGTTGCGTGGCTTCCCGGGAACGGATTGCCATGAACGGTATTCGGGATTCGAAGCTTGGATGAGACTTTATATACCCAAGCCATCCAAACCGCGAAACAGGGTTTGAAGGTTCCCGTGAGCATCCATTCGCCCGGTTCGGCCGGTAAATCAGCGGTGGAAAATCCTACGACGGCCGCGATGAGTCCTGATCCGTCGACAAACCTCGTTATGCTTTAGGATGGAAACCGTATCTTAATCATGCTGCGGACTTCTTGCAGCCAGCGTGCCCTGTCTTCGCTGGTGCTGGTTACCATCATCCCAAACATTCTTCGATCGACCAATTCGACCCCACAGAAGGGGAAAATACACCTTTTCCACAGGGCCTCCAGCGGATCTCCGAATACTTCCTGTTCCCGCTTTGCCGGAGTATTGGAAGTGTTGAATACAATCGCAGTATTAGCCCGGAGTAGCCCAACTGGTATCCCTTCACCATTGTCCCCTTCCAAAAATCGGTAGGCTAAACCAGCTCTCAAGACCCGATCGATCCATCCTTTCAGAATGGCTGGAGGTTGTCCCCACCAGTTTGGATGCACAATGACAAAGCCGTCGGCTGCAGATGCTTCTTCGCAGTAACGCTTCACCTGTTCGGGAACGGATTCGTGTGACTGTATGGCATGCCATGCTCTGATCCTTATGGTCTCCTCTGTCCAGAAGCATGGAAACCGGATCAGTGTTCGGTCAGGGCCAGCCGTAATGCAAGTGCTGCGAAGGCGCTGGCGAAAGCATGGCGAAGTGCATTCTGGATACGGGTTGAGCCGATGACGAACTGACGGAATGTGTGGGCGATGCATCCGTAAAAGACAAAGATGACAAAGGTCATTAGCATGAAAACGCTGCTGAGGAGAATGAGCTGGACGATTGGTTGTGCCGCATCCGGCCGGATGAACTGAGGGAGAAAAGCCAGAAAGAACACCGTTAGCTTGGGGTTGAGTAAGTTGAGCAGCACGGCCTTTCCGATCAGCTTCATTCCGGAGCCCGCCGGCCGCACGCCCTCGACTTGAAAGGATGCACGGTTTTTCCATGTGGAATAGGCAAGGTATAGCAGATAGGCCGAGCCGGCATATTTGAGCGTCTGAAACGCAACCGCACTTGAGTGCATCAGTGCGGCCAACCCCATGATGGTTGCCAATAGGTGAGGAACGATTCCGAGCGTGCATCCGATCGCCGCCCACACACTTGCGGTGCGTCCGTGACTGAGTCCGGTCGCGATGGTGAAGATGACACCGGTTCCCGGGATGAGAACGACCACGAGGGAGGTGATGAGGAACTCGATCGATATCATGTGTGGAGTGTGAACGTGAGATGAAAATGGGACCGGATCAGTCCATTGAAGCGGAAAACGCGAATCCTGGGTAGGCCGATCAAGCGTGATGGATTGAATACCATAGACAATCCTATTTTGCGGTGGGTGGTCTCCAATTGGACTCCGCCGGCCTTTCGATTCGACGGATCCGATATTAGGAAAAAAGAGCTTAAGCTGTTGTGTGAAAGGACGATCCCTGTATCGTTAGAAGTTCAACCAAACCCGCGATATTTGTCCCATCGAATAATCTATGGAACGACCCAGGCCGACCGGAAGGGAAATCTCATTTGGAGAAGACGAAATCATTGTATCCAAGACGGATACCCGCGGAGTGATCACGTATTCGAACACTGTATTTCAAAGAGTATCGGGCTACACTGAGGAGGAACTCCAGGGCAAACCTCACAGTATCATCCGGCATCCCGATATGCCACGCTGTGTTTTCCGCTTGTTGTGGGATACCGTCCAATCTGGTCACGAGCTGTTTGCCTATGTTCTCAATCTCGCTAAAAACGGAGATGGCTATTGGGTTTTCGCTCACATTACCCCTAGTTTTGGTCCTGACGGGGAGATCGTCGGCTATCATTCCAACCGGCGTGTTCCCGCGCAGGATGCATTGGAAAAGGTTCGCGCGTTGTATGGTAAAATGCTTTCCGAAGAGAAAAAACATGGAGACAAAGAGTCCCAGATTAAGGCAGGAGAAGCTGTTCTCGCCGCGGTTTTGAGTGAAGCGCGTATGAGTTACGGAGAGTTTGTCTTCGGTCTTTCCCGTGCTACCCGGCTGGAGTCTTCTATACGATAAGGCACACTTAACCCTATGAGCATTTTGTCGCGCAGGAATAGTCCAACCGTCTCGTCCCCGGCCGAAACCAGCGTTTCTCGGCCCTCCGAAAAGGGTGTTTTGATCGACTCCCCGAGTATTGAGTCGATCACGGAAATTTGCAGGAGGGCAGCCGTTGGGGATCTTGAGGCAAGGGTGATTTGTTTACCCGTGGATCACCCCCTCAAGTCGATGGCGGATTCGCTCAACGATGCTTTGGACCGTATGGATGCCTTCGTTCGGGAATCAGCCGCTGTGATGGAGCATTGCAGTCAGGATCGCTTCTATCGTCCTCTTTTGTTGCAGGGGTTGCGTGGCGCATTCCGGCATAGTGCGGTGACCATCAATCAGGCTGGTACAAAGATGGAAGCAAGCCATGTTCAGTTCAAGGAGATATCCCGGCTCGCTGAGGAGAATGCGGAGGCGATAACCACTGTTGCGTCCGCATGTGAAGAGCTGAATGCCACAACCTCAGAGATTTCGCGTCAGGCATCCTGTTCCGCGAGTTCGACAAAGGTTTCGGTGGACCAGGTGAATGAGGCCAATAGTTCGGTTGCCCAAATGGCGGCTTCAGTTCGCAAAATCGAAGAAATTGTCACGTTGATTCAAAGCATCGCCGATCAGACGAATCTGATTGCGCTCAATGCAATGATTGAGGCGAGCCGTGCAGGGCAGTCCGGATCCCGATTTGCGGTGGTTGCTTCCGAGGTGAAGGACCTTGCTCGCAACACGTCCCACGCCACCGAAAAGATCACGCAGCAAGTCGATCGGATGAGGGAAGTGGCTCAATCCACAGAAAAGGCGTTCCGGGCGATACACGACTCGATCGAAGCCATTGACAAGTCGGCGGCTGAAATCCAAAGAACCGTCACGGATCAGGTGTCTGCGACCATGGAAGTAGCCCACAACATAGGGGAAGTAGCCGGGAATACGTCGGAAGTGTCGAGTCGTATACGCCGGTTACAGGCTTCACGATCAGAGGAGTGATGAATCCAGGTTTGGTTAAGGCACCGCTATTTCATCACTGGATGATGAATGCTGGGTCGAAATGCGTGGTTTGGGCCGGTTGCAGGCTACGATACCGCCTGACGAATGGCCATTCCCGAGCCAATCAATGGCTGTTTAGGATTGCCGGTATGAGTGAAGAGGGTTTCTGGGATACCTGAGCTTATCCTTCCCGGTTTTTGGCGTTTTGGATATGTTTTTTGCTACTGTAAAAGATACCGTTTATTGCAGTATTGCCCATGAATCCTCTGGTAGTTACTTTTCTGAACGAGTCCTACATTCCGATTGGACTGAACTGGTGGGCTGCGATCTCGAGTCTCGATCTTCAAGCTGAAGTTCTTGTGGTTACCCTTGATGTCGCCACCCGGGAAGCTCTCTCGGAGTATGGGATTCCTGTTCTTCATAGACCTCTTATGCGCCATCAGCCCGGGGATCTGTGGATTCACAGGATTGGTGTGTTGCGGGAACTCCTATCGAAGGGGTACGATGTGGTTCACTCAGATGCTGACGCGGTTTGGCTTGGCAATCCGCTTCCGCAGTTTCGGTCTTGTGGCACCGATATGGTGTTTTCTCAGGGCACGGTGTGGCCTTACCCGGTTCATTCGAAGCATGGAATTGTGCTCTGTTGCGGGCTTTTTTCAGTTCGCAACTCCATTTACACCCGGGCGTTTTTTGAACAGGCTGAGCGAGAGATAGTGGTCGATCGCGATGATCAAACCACGATCAATCGCCTCGTGGACAATATGATCGACCGGTGGATCGTTCACGAACCGTATAGTGTCGGATTCCGTGACAATACGTTTACGGCTTCTCGCAGCCCCATAGTGGGAAATTCGGTCGGGAGACCGTCGGTGTCGATTGTGCCATACCACACCGTTCCGCGTCTTATTTGTGATTCACAATCGCTGGATGGAGTGCTTGTCGCCCATCCGTTGTGCGGCAAGTCCATCGGGGATAAAATTGTTACTCTGAAACGCTATGGGCTATACCAGCAGGTGAAGACCACGCGGATCCCTGGGGCCTGTAGTCAGGATGGTATACAACATTGCGAGAGAATCGACCCGTGAAATGGCCGGGATTAGCCGGAACTGTATACGGTAGATGGTGCCTGTATCTCCTGAACACGCTACGCTGGACGTCTTGCGCTCTGTATCGATTGCTTGAATGCACGCGAGAAAATCTCCCACGGTTCTTCGGGATCTGTTGTCCTCGCATCGATCGAAAACCCGGATGAGGGATATCGGTCTTCTGGAAATCGATGGCGATTGTTAGTGCTACTGGGATGGCGTCAGTCCGGGCTCTCCTCCTCGAAGACGACGTTCACAGGGATTTCGTCCAGGAGGTCGCTGGCGAGTTGGCTGGTGGCGACGACGGTCGCGGTGAGGCGGTTGCGCATGATAAAGAACGAGAGCATCGCAGGGATCCCCACAATGAGGCCGGCGGCGGTGGTAATGAGGGCTTCACCGATGTCGTTTGCGAGAAGTTCGGGCCTGCCCATTCCTCCTTGTCCGATGGTTTGAAAGGCACTGATCATGCCGCTGACCGTTCCCAGAAGCCCGATCATGGGAGATACCGAGCCCACGACGTTGAGGTAGTTGACCCATTGTCCGATTGCGTTTTCCTCCGCTTCAAGGTGCTCGATGAGGGTGGCTTCTGCCTTGGGTTTGTTGACTTGGGGGGCTTCGGGTTTGATCCGTCGGAGGGATTTTTCCATGATGCGGGCGAGAACAGTGGGTGAGCGCTTGAGGGTATCGATCCCTTCCTGAATGCGGAATGCCCCGAGGTGGGCGAGCGCTTCGTCGATCCCTTCGGACGGGATGAAGCGGCGGGGGTGGGTTTCCCTCCATGAGTGGAAGATGAGGAAGAACATTATAAGCGAACACAGTCCGAGCGGATACATTGCCCATCCGCCTTGCTGAATCATTCCCCAGAGGCTGAGTTTGCCGGATGCGGATTCCTCCGCAAAGAGTGCGGTGGGAGTGGCGAGTGCCATCGCAAAAACAAGCGACATGCGAATGGCGCGGGATTGATCCGTGGGGTGTTGTCCAGTTTTCATGAGGTGGTATTTGAGGATGGAGATGGATTTGGTTAAGGATTGGAAATAGACGGGTGATTCGGAGGCAACGGGGCGTCCGGCGGATTGGTGTAGAGAAGGGGAACCGGCAGAATATCGAGGGAGTTTTCGGACTGTTCGGGGTGCAGAATTGCCTGGATCCTCGCTCGGTTGAGAAGCGCTGCCTCGACGGCTGGAAAGTGTGCCTCATCGAGGAGTTGGTCCCATTCTGCCCGATCGGGAAACCCCGGGAGCCGGCGCGGACTTTGCCCGTTTGACAGAACGATTGCACGGTAGCGTCGGGCGTCGTCTGCTTTTCCCAAATGGAGGGCTGAAACCATGGCGATGAAAGCGGCATCGGTGGTGTTTCGGGTGGGAATGGAGTCGCTGAAGGCAATCGCGTGGCACGCGGCCAGAAGGGAAGGATACCATGATCCGGACTTGAGGTGGGTCCATCCCAGTGCAACCCACGCGAATGCTCCATCAGAGGGGCTTTCCGCACTACCGATGATCCGGTTTGCGAGCGCAATGATGTCGGCCTGAAGGCCGAGTGCGAGTAGGGCGTCCAGCTCGATGTGTTCGATTTGGCGTGTGGTGCGTTGGTGTCTGGGGTTGAGGCGAATTGCCCGGATGATACCAAGTGTCTGGGTGGGGTTATCCTGAAGCAGGCACGCCTGGGCATAGACGATGAGCGGGCGGATCTGGTCATCGGTGAGCATTCTGGTGTAGGGAATCCGTTGGCTCACCAGCATGGAAAAAACCGACATCAGATCGGGGGTAGCCTCCGATTCAATCGCATCCGCCAGTTCGGACGCGAGGGCAGGATCGGAGAAATCCACGCTGCGAATGCGGTTCCATGCTATGCTGGATTCCACCTCTCCGTCTTTACCCACGGGTTTCCACATAACGACGGTGTCATCATCCGAGCTCCGGAAGTAGCCTTCGAAGGGGACCGGATTGTCCGAAAAGTGGAGGATCACCGGTTGGCGTGCCGCAAGGCGTGCGCGATCCGGGAGGGTGAAATCGTGGTCGGAGTTTTGTCCGGAGGAGGCGAAACCGGAGAAGAGGAGGAGGATCGCCACGATCAGAGAGATCCCGCTCTGGGAGCTGGGATGGGTCATTGTCTCGTGGAATGGCTGGTTGATCCTTCTCATGGGGGTGGATTCAGCTTGTCGCTTCGATTCCTGGCGTCGGGGCAGTGGGTATTGGCGCGTCGGCCGAAGCATCTCTGAGCAATCTCGCCTTTTCAAATTGCGGTTGCTCTTTGAGATCCTCTTGCCTGAGCATTTCATCGAGCGAGCGGATGAAAGCATCGTGGTTGCCGATGGAATCGAAGAGTCTGGCGCTTTGGAAGTAGGCCTCCGCAACCAAGTCCGTGTAGGCCCGATACAACGTGTAAATCCGCTGCCAGTAGGCGATCGCTTTTTCGGGATTTCCGAGGCTCTCGTTGATGCGGGCGAGTCCGGCCAGCGCTTTGACGTGCGGAAGTCCTCTGGCGTTTTTGAGCCGGAGCAGGGAATCGTAGGTGCTTTCAGCTTCGCCCCACCGACCCAGGGTTTGAAGCGTTTCGCCGGCGAGGAGGTGCATATCGGCAGTGAGTGGATGCGCGGGATACTCCCGCTGAAAACGGTGGATCCACACCAGCGATTCTTCAGGGCGTTTGTCCTGAGCTGCCAAGCGTGCTAGACCCGCATAGGCCAGTCCCTTGTGCGGGCTGTTCGGGTAGAGCGCCAACAGGAGGGTCAGGCGGTCCCTCGCGAGTGTTGGTGCCAGCACGCACAGTGACAATCCAGTCTCTCCAAGGAGATGATCGTCCATTAACTCGAGCGGGACCTGATGGGCTATGCGATGCAGAATCGCCTCCGCCTGTCCGTCTGCTCCGGCTCTCCTGGCTTTCATGACTTCATAGAGCAGGAAGCGTCCAAATCCCAGCCAGTTTCCTTTGTCGGCAGCGGATGTGGTCTGCTCGTCTAGCCATTGTTTGAATGAAGATGCTGACATGAACGCGGCGACGGATGGATCACCTGAAGCAGGGGATGCCTCTGTGGATTGCCCGGAGCGGGCCCTCGAGGATTCGAGCATCTGAAGGAGCGCGATGAATTCGCCGGAGCGGGGATCGCCAGAGGTTGAAGTCACGGTTCGCAGGATAAGGGGAAGTGCCATGTCGTGCCGATCCATTTGCTGCATGGCCCATGAGATCTCGCGTATCGCTTCTCCGATTCGGGATTTTTGCGGAAAGTCGGGATTATCGACGTATTGGCTGAAATGGTGGATCATACCTTCGTAGTCTTCCTTGGCGCGAAGCACTTTACCGATCTGGAAGATCGCGTAGGTCGCGAGATTCGGGTGATCGTATCCGATGGTCGAAAACCGGGATACCGCCTCATCAAGTTTCCCTTCGCCAAGCAGGATGTCGCCGAGCAGAACCTTTGCCTCAGGAACGAATGCATCGTCAGGAAAGTGCGCGAGGTAGTGTTCGATTCTGGCACGGGCAGCGGGATGGTTTTTTAATGAATAGGCCATTGCGCCTGCACGGTAATGGCACTCCGGGACCATCCAATGCGAGGGATGATCAGCTATTACCTTTTCGAATGCCCGGGATGCTTCCTCATAACGCCGGTCTGCGGCAAGGGTGCGCCCAAGCCAATAACGGGCACGGGCGTGGACGGACTCGGGCGGCCCGCTTCCAAGGAGGGTCTCCAGGTCGGTGATCGCCTCCGCCGTTTTGCCGTTCCGGGCGAGATGGGTGGCCCGTGTGAGCCACCAGGACGGGTTGTCCTTGTGGCTTGGGTAGGATTCCATCAGAGCGGACAGGACCGCGTGGGCTTCGTCAGCGTTTCCGGCGTCTTCATAGGCGCAGGCAAGTAGATACTGGGTAGATGGCAGCAGTTCGTGGCCCGGGTGCCGTTGGGCAAAGTCCTGGCAGAGCTGAAAGGTTTCCGCGAATCGGCCGAGTGCATGACTGGCCAGAATCCAGTGATAGCGAGCCTGTTCTCCGATATCTGGAGGGATTCCGGGGTTGTTGGAAAGGGTGCGGAATAGCGCCCAGGCTTCACCATGATGTCCAGCGTGCAGCATGCAACGCCCATAGCGCAGCAGAAACGACGGTGTGTAGTCGCCGGATTCCTCGAGAGCTTTGAGCCGCTCCTCCATGCGGGAAATGAGGTGGGAATAGTGGGATTGCCAGATCAGACCGGTTCCGTCGGGGGTGCGTTTGGCCAAATGATCCATTCCTCGGCGTGCGACCCGGATCTTCTCCTGTTGTCCTTGGATCAAAGCGGGGTAGTAGGGAACCATGCGGTAGACGCGGATGGCCCGCTCATAATCGCCTGCGTCCATAAGCGACTCCCCGATGTCGAGAGCGGTGAAAGCGAGAACTGCCTGTTCGGGCATTGATTCGGGTGTCCACTCCGATGATAGAAGGGCCTCGGTGGCTTCGTCCCTATGCCCATTTCGCATCATTTCCTGGATACTGATCAGCCGCACGCGCATGCGGAGCGCGATGGGAGCATCCGAAGCAGAGTAGAGCAGGGCAGCGTTGCAGGCTTCATCGTAGCGCCCGGAGTGGTAGAGCACGAGTATGCGCTCGAACTTCACCAGTGAGGTTTCCGGGTGGTGCGGATAGGCGGTAATGAAGCGTTCGTAACACGAAAGCAGGGTGGTCCAATCCTGGAGTTGCCGGGATGCGAAGCTCCAGCCGAGCAGCAAGGAGGCGTCCTGGCGGGTGGGCTCGGGCTTCAGATTGAAGTAGGCCGAAAGCGATTGGGCCGCGACAGCGTAATCTCCCGAGTAGAGGGCGCTCATCCCGTGCAATGGCAGAAAGACCTGCTGGAATTCCGGCGTCCGGAAATCGGCTTCCTCTCCGAAAATGTCGGCAACCTTCGAAAAAAGCGTATAGGCGGTTTGGGCTTCTTGATTCTTAAATGCCTGGATTCCCGAATCAAAGACGTCCCGGAAGGTGCCTTCACCCATGAGTAAGGATCCGCCGATAACCCAGGCAAAAAGCATCCAAACGACTACAAACGGCCGACAACCGGATTCCCGGAAGGGGAAGGATCGATGGAAATCACGCTTTCCATTCATGGGGGCTGTCTCCCCGGGTTGAAGCAAGGGTGGCTTCGAAAGAAAATTGGTCGGGGCGACTGGATTTGAACCAGCGACCCCCTGCTCCCAAAGCAGGTGCACTACCAGGCTGTGCGACGCCCCGACGCATAAAGGAAATACCCATGGATCAAAATCGGATGGATGTAAAGCCGAATTCTGAACGAAATTCTCTTGAGCTTGGAAATGGATTGATCTGAGGGCCATTCTTCTGGTGATAATGGACTCGAATGAAGTTCGAGGAATCCCGAGTATCCGATCCCATCAAGGCGAATTTGGCTGAGATGGGTTTTGTGCGGCCCACTGATATCCAGTATAAGGCGCTTTTGCCCATTCAGAAAGGTGAGGATGTTTTTGCGGTTGCCCAGACCGGAACAGGCAAGACCGCCGCCTATGCGATCCCGATCGTGGATCGTATCCACCGGGGCAAGACGAGTCGCCGCACTCAGGGGGTGCGGTGTCTGGTGATGGTACCCACACGTGAGTTGGCGGCCCAGACGGGACAGGTTTTCAACCGGTTGGCGAAGAATACCCGCGCCGCCATTCTTGCTTTGCACGGCGGGGTGGAGCAGGATCCTCAAATCGCTCGCCTCAATACAGGGGTGGATGTGCTGGTCGCCACCCCCGGTCGACTGTTCGATCTTGCGCATCAAGGGGTGTTCGATCTGGGACGGGTTCACACGCTCGTCCTTGATGAGGCCGACCGCATGCTGGACCTTGGTTTCATTGAGGATATTCGCAGGGTCAAGCGCATGCTCCCGCGTGAGCATCAAACTCTCTTTGTGTCGGCGACGATCAATCCGGATATCAAGAAAATCGCATATGACTTGATCCGGAGTCAGGCGATCCGTATCCAGATTTCGCCGGATGATCCGGTTTCAAAGAACGTTGAACATGCGGTCATCCACGTGAAGGCAGACGAGAAACGGGCTTTCCTGGCCCGTTTTCTGATGGAGCACCCGACTTCCAAGGTGGTGGTCTTCCTGCGTACTCGGGTTCGTGTTGAGCGGGTGGCTGCGTTCCTTGAGAAATCCGGGCATCCGTCCCGGATTATTCACGGAGAATTGGCCCAGGCTGAACGGACTGCCACTCTGGGGCGGTTCAGGGACGAGACTTCCGGGCTGCTTCTGGCAACGGATGTGAGCGCCCGTGGCATCGATGTTCCCGGGGTTCACTACGTGATCAACTTTGATCTTCCGGATGATCCCGAGGTATACGTTCACCGGATCGGAAGAACCGGCCGGGGCCATTCAAAGGGCATTGCCATCGCTTTTTCTTCTCCTGAGGAGCAGCCCAAACTCGATGCGATTGAGCACTATCTGGGAACCTCTTTGCCAGTGATCCATCTCGGTAAGTCCGAGTATTCAAAGACGCTTGCATTGTTTCCGGAAGAAGGAGTCGAGGACCCCAAGGCGTTCATCCGTGAGTATGAAAACTGGGTTGAACAACGTTTATCGAAGAAACGCAAAGGGCGGAAAAAGGGATGAGCCTTTTGAATTTACCTTTCGCAAAAAAACGCTAGACTGCCTTTCAGCACAATCGATAATGCATCGGTTTGCCTATCATCTTTCATCACATGAAGCTTAATCGACTGATCAGTTATGCAATCGGAATTTTGGGTGGCTGCGCGTCTGCGTTGGCTGTCATGAATCCCGCCGACTTCAAGGAATTCTTTGATGATTACCTGGGAACATGGGAAGGGGAGTTTGAGATCAAGACTTCCCGGGGTGAACTGCTCAACAAGTTTGGTGTCAGGCGGGCGTACTGGTGGGAGGATCAGGCTTTGAAGGGCAATGTGTCCTACAT